>NZ_JBHUYK010000012.1:0-197709 GCF_042668615.1 Nocardia sp. NPDC057272
GCCCCGAACGACATTCGTTCGGGGCCGGTCGCGCGAAAACCTCAGTGATCGAGTTCGCGAGCCACGGCCCGCACGACCTCGGAAATACGCTGGGACATCTTGCGATCCGGGTACTTGCCCCGCCGCAGATCCGGCTGCACAGTGCTCTCCAGCAGCGTGATCATGTCCTCGACCAGGCCGTGCAGTTCGTCGGGCGACTTGCGCGGCCCGGCGTCCTTGCGCGCGGGCGCCTGCCCACGGTCACGATCGCGGGCGACGGTCGGCGGCGCCTCGAGCACCGTCACGCTGAGCGCCTGCGGCCCACGGCGACCGGCGGCCATGCCGAATTCGACACGCTGTCCGGGCTTGAGTCCCTCGACGCCCTCGGGCAGCGCGGACGAGCGGACATAGACGTCCTCGCCCTCGTCTTGAGACAGGAAGCCGAAGCCCTTCTCGACGTCGTACCACTTCACCCGGCCGGTCGGCACTGCGCTCACCCGTTCATCATTCGGCACCCGAACCCTTGTGGCCCGGGTTACACAATCTTGCTTGTCGCGAAAAGAACGCGCCCCCCAACAAGGCGGGACGCGATGTGCTGCGAGTCTACCCCGGTGGCTATATCGCGAGCACATCAGTTTTACGGTTCATCGGTGACGAACTCACCAGATCCGGCCTCGCCCGGTCCGCGACGCTCCGGCGATCGCCTGCTGCACGTGGCCCTCGTCCTGTTCGGTATCGGAATTCTGGCGGTGGTCGCGATCTTCGTGACGCCGATCGTGTCCGACAGCGATCCGGGGCTGTGGCTCTACGGCCTGGCGATGCTCGCACCCGTCGGCTTCCTGCTCGCGCTGGTTTTCGCGCTGTGGTCGGGCCGACGCGCGCGTTGACGCGTCAACCGAATACCCCACCGAATGTCATCCAGCCAAACATGTGACCTTCGTCACATAACGGCGCGGTCACGAAGTGAGCGCACAGCTGTCGCGCACATTCGGCACCGCGACTACCTGCGCGGACACATCAGGGATCACCCTGAGACGACCCCGAGACCCACCGGGACCCGCCGGTTACCAAATAGTGACATTCGCCGCTGACCGTCGTACCGTTTCTCTCAGCCGGGGTAACCCCCGGAACCACCGGCCCGCCGCACCGAACCTCACCCCGCGGGTACCGGACCCCGATTGGAAACAAGGGATGAGGGCGGACCGGGAGACCTCTCAGTCCGGGCCACATGCAGGTGCGAACGAGAGGAAGAAACCCGATATGAGTGGACGCCACCGCAAGCCGACTTCCACCGGGCGCACTGCTGCCAAGGTCGCCGTCACCGGCGCGATCTTCGGCACCGCAGCCGCTGCCCTCGCAGGAAACGCCAGCGCGGCCCCTGACTCCGACTGGGATCGCCTCGCACAGTGTGAAGCCGGCGGCAACTGGGGCATCAACACCGGCAACGGTTTTCAGGGTGGGCTGCAGTTCTCGCCCTCCACCTGGACCGCACACGGCGGTGGCGAGTACGCCGCCTCCGCCAACCAGGCCACCCGCGAACAGCAGATCGTGGTCGCCGAAAAGGTTCTCGCTTCCCAGGGTTGGGGCGCTTGGCCGTCCTGCTCCTCGCAGCTGGGTCTGAGCAGCGGACCGTCCGAGCGTGTCGCTCCCTCGGCGCCGAGCTGGGCTCCGCAGGTCAACGTGCCGCAGGTCCAGGATCCGAGCCAGGAAGTGTTCTCGGCCGTCGACCGCGCACTCACCGTCGTGCAGCAGCAGGGCATCGCCGTGCCGCAGCAGGCTCTCGACTTCGTCAACTCCGCCAAGGGTTCTCAGCTGGACCCGGCCGTGATCGACTTCTTCCAGGCGAACAAGGGTCTGCTGCCCTCCTGATCGCCCGCATACACAACAAGAGCCCGCATCCTCGAGGATGCGGGCTCTTGTTTTTCTCGTCCGAATTACACCCGGTTGATGGTGGTCTGAGGGTGTACGTACGGCAGCGTCGCGGCCGGGACGGGAAACTCGGTGTCCTCACCGAAAGGCGAGAGATTACCGGCGCGGGTCGACGACAGTTCGGTCACGGCGTGCTCGCCGTCGGCCACCTCGGGCCAGCCGTTGTCGACGTAGGGTTTCTTCGATTTGTTCACCACCGGCTCATTCTGGCATACCCAACCACGTAGGCTCGATCGGTGATCGCGACAGACTCTCTCGCCGATTGGCTCGGTGCGCGCACCGATGCCCAGCTGGTGAAATTGCTGCAGTTGCGGCCGGACCTGGCGGTACCGCTGCCCGCGTCGATGTCGGTGCTCGCCGTGCGCGCTCAGCAGCGCGCATCGGTGTTGCGTGCCGCCGACGATCTGGACACCCTCGAGTTCGCGATCATCGAGGCGCTGACGGCCAATGAGGACGCCCGCACGATCGGCGCCGAACTCACGCCGCTGACTCGCACCACCCTGCACGCGCAGCTCAAGGATCGCGTCACCAAGACCGCGTTCACCGCCGCGCTGACCCGCCTGCTCGACCGCGCCCTCGTGTGGCAGGTCGGCGACCACCTCGACCTGACACCCAGCGCCGCCGAAGCCCTGCCCTGGCCGCTGGGCGCGACGACAGCGCTCCCCGACGCGCTCACCGAGCCCGAGGTATCGGCCGCGCTGGCCAGGGTGAGCCCGCCCGAACGCGCGCTGCTGGACAAACTCGCCACCACCGGGCCCCGAGGCCGTACCAGGGACGCCGCCCCCGGCACCGATCCCGACCGGCCCGTGCCGCGCCTGCTCGCCGCCCGGCTGCTGCATCGGATCGACGACGAGACCGTGGAGTTGCCCGTCACCGTGGGCCAGATCCTGCGCGGCGAACCCGTCACCGACCCGCACGCGCTCGCCCCGCCCAAACCCGCCCTCGTCAAGAACGCCGCCACCGAGGTGAACGCGGTCGGCGCGGGGGAGGTCGGCGAACTGCTGCGCGACGCGGGCGACCTGATCGACGCGCTCGGCGCGCTGCCCGCCCCCGCCCTGCGCGCGGGCGGACTCGGCGTGCGCGAACTGCGCAGGCTGGCCAAGCAGACCGGCATCGACGAACAACGCACCGGCCTGCTGCTCGAATTGCTGGCCGCCGCGAAACTCGTCGAGAAGGGCCTGCCCGAACCGACCCCCGACCTCGACTCCACCGACGACTTCTGGGCCCCGACGCCCGCCGCGGATTCCTGGCTCGACGCCCCGCCCGCGACCCGCTGGGTGACACTCGCGCAGGCGTGGCTGGAGCTGGATCGGATGCCGTGGATGATCGGCCTGCGCGATGCCGCGGACAAGCCGATCGCGGCCCTGTCGGCGGAGCTGCGCGTGCCCCACGCGGTGCGCGATCGTGCGGCGATCCTCGGCCTGCTCGCCGAGTATCCGACCGGCACCGCGGTGACTCCCGCCGATATCGGCAAACTGCTGGCTTGGCGAATGCCGCGTCGGCGCAGGCACTTCCGCCTCGATGCCGTCACCGCGACCCTCGCCGAGGCGGCGGTCGTCGGCCTGCTCGGCCGTGGTGCCCTCGACTCGGCGGGCCGGGCCCTGCTGCACGGTTCTGTCGCCGACGCCGAATCGGAAATGGCCGCGGCGCTGCCGAAACCGGTCGACCATGTCCTGGTCCAAGCCGACCTCACGGTGATCGCCCCCGGCCCGCTGGTATCGGAACTGCGCGCCAAGATCGGCCTGGTCGCCGATGTCGAATCAGCGGGCGCGGCAACGGTGTACCGGGTCAGCGACGCGACGGTCCGCCGCGCGCTCGACGCCGGCCTCACCGCCGCCGAACTGCACGCGTTGTTCGCCACCCACTCCCGCACCCCCGTGCCACAGTCGCTGACCTACCTCATCGACGACGTGGCCCGCCGCCACGGCCAGCTCCGGGTCGGCATGGCCCAGTCGTTCCTGCGCAGCGACGACCCGGCGCTGCTGGCCCAGGTCCTCGCCGCTCCCGTGGCCGAAACCCTGGCGCTGCGCGCTATCGCCCCCACCGTGGCGATTGCGCTGGCGCCCCTGGCCGAGATGCTCGACCAGCTCCGCAAAGCGGGCTTCGCCCCCGCGGGCGAGGATTCCGGCGGCGCCATCGTCGACCTGCGTCCTCGCGGCGCGCGGATTTCGGTCCGTCCGCTGGCCCGCAGGCCCTACCGCCCCACCCCGCCGAACGACGACCAGCTCTCCCAGCTGGTCACCGAACTCCGCGCGGGCGAACGCGCCGCGGGTGCCCGCACCGGTCGCTCGGTGCGCACCGACGGCACCCGCACCGGCACCGCGGCCACCCTCGCGCTGCTCCAGCTGGCGGCGAGAGTCGGCCGCCCGGTGAACATCGGCTACGTGGACGCCCAGGGCGTGGCCACCCAGCGGGTGGTCGAGCCGCTGCGGGTCGGCAACGGCCAACTGGACGCGGTGGACCCGGTGAGCGGGGCAACCCGCCATTTCACCCTCCACCGCATCGCGTCGGTGGCCCTGCTCGATTAGGGCTTGGCCATGCAGAAGGTCGTCTTCGGGTCGGGAACCGTCCGGAACTGCGTGGCGTCCGCGCCACACAGCAGTTCGTCGGTCTGCCCGTCGATCCGCTTGACCACCTTGAACGAAGCCTCGGCCGCCGTACAGTCGACCGACTCCGCGGGCCGCTTCCCCGCCTCCGCGTAGCAGCTGCCCTCGGCGAAATTCGGCGCCAAGCACAGCGTGCTCTTCGCGTCCCCGACCGTGCCGTTGAACGCGGCGTTGTCGGCGGCGCAGTCCGCCCCGACCTTCACGATCCGGTAGTTCGACTTCGCCGACGAGCAGTCACCGACCGTCGCCTTCATCGCGTCGGCAGCGTTGTCACTGACCTCCACGCACGACCCCACCGCGACAGCACCGGCCGACGACGAATCATCGGAGGAGCACGAAACCACCGCTCCGACCAGGGCCATCGCGGCCACCGGCCCGAGCACGATCCGCGCCAACAGCCGCTTCTCCGGGAAAATCACTGAAAACCTCACTCACCGAACGGTTCAGGGTGAACACAACCGCCGGTGACGATACCCAAGTGCCCCGCGCCCGCGCTCCCCCCTAGCGCAACCTGTCTACCATCACAAAGATGACCCTCGACGACGTCGCAGGCGAGCTGTACACCCTCGACCCCGGCGACTTCGTGTCGACCCGCGCCGAACGCGCCGCCCAGGCCCGCGCCGACGGTGACCGCGACCTGGCCAAGGCCATCACCGCCCTGCGCAAACCCACGGTCGCGGCCTGGACGGTCAACCTGCTGGCCCGGCACGCACCGCAGGAGATCGCCGCCCTGCTCGATCTGGGCGACGCCCTGCGGTCGGCCCAGCGTCAGCTCTCCGCCGACAAGCTGCGCGCGCTGGGCACCCAGCGTCAACAGGTCGTGAACGCGATGACCAAGCGCGCCGCCGAACTGGCCGCCGAGCACGATCGCCCGGCGAGTGAGCAGGTGCTGCGCGAGGTCGGTCAAACTCTCACCGCGGCGCTGGCCGACCCCGATGTCGCCGATCTGGTTCGCGCCGGAGTGCTGCCCACCACGGTCACCTATGACGGCTTCGGCCCGGCCGGTCTGGTCGCGATCACCGGCGGCAAGGCCACCCCCAAGCGCGCGAGCACACCCCGCACCGCACCGAAGGACACCGAAGCCGAGCGTCGCGCGCAGGCCCAGCAGGAACTCGACGACGCCGAATCCGGTCTGGCAGCCGCCCGCACCGATCGCGATGAGGCCGAGGCCGCTGCCGCGCGGGCGAAGTCTGACCTCGACGAGATCGAAACCCGCATCGCCGACCTCCGCGCCGAACTCGAGCACGCGGAGCAGCAACGCCACTTCGCCCACACCGCCGAACATCGAGCGCGCGGCGAATTCACGGCTGCGCGCAGTCAATTCGATCGCATGCAACGCTGGGTCGAGCGCGCCCGTGCTCGGCTCACCGACGACTAGGGATGCAGGGTGCCCGGGTAGAGGAACGCGTCGCGCGGTGGTCTCGTCCCGTCCAGCCATTCGGCCAGGAACTCGCCCAGCGGCATCGAGGTCCGGCTCTGCAGGAACTCGCGGAACTCCGGCATCGAGGCGTGGCCGTCGCGATGCGCGTTCACGAAATCCTTGATCGCGGCGAAGAACACGTCCTCACCGAGCAACTTGCGAAGGGCGTGCAGGAACAGCGGCCCGCGATAGTAGACGGACGTGAATTCGTCGCCCGCGCCCGGCGCGGCCAGCGCGATCTTCCAGAACTTGGAATCGTCCAGGTATTTCGCGATGGTCTCGCGATACTCGGTGTCCACGTCGGCCTGGTCGATCCGCTCCGGCCACAGGTAATCGGCGGTATAGCTGGCGAAGCATTCGTTGAGACAGATGTCGGACCATTGCCGCACCGACATGGTGTCGCCCCACCATTGATGGGCCAGCTCGTGCACCACGGTGTTCAGATCGGTCCACGGCGCGTAGGTCGGCCGGGTCTGGGTCTCCAGCGAGAACGGCAGCTCGGTATCCACATAGATCCCACCGGCCACATCGAACGGGTAAGGACCGTACAGACTTTCGAGGAAGTCGAGGATCTCGGGCAGCCGCTGCTCGTCTTCGCGATTGTCGCCGGATTCCGGCGCGAATGCGCTCAGCACCGCGGTGCCGTTCGCGCGCCGCTGTTCGAGGAAGGTGAAGTGGTCCACCGCGACCGTGGTCAGATAGCCGATCGTGGGCTGTCGGGTCTCCCACGTGGTGTGCAACCGGCCGTCGCGCACCACGTGCTCGGTGCGGTCGCCGATCGACATGATCTCCCAGTCGGCGGGCACCGTGGCGTGCAGCGTGAAAGTCGCCTTGTCCAAGGGGGTGTCGTTGAGCGGGTACCAGGTGCTCGCGCTGTGCGGCTCGCCGACGGCGAATGCACCACCGTTGGGCGCGTGCGTCCAGCCTTCGCCCTCGGTGTCGGCGGCCGCGCCGGCGTAGTCGACGATGACCCGCATCGGCAGCCCCGGCGGCAGCGGTAGCAGTGGTGTGACCACGAGCTCGTGCTCACCGTCATGGGCGAACCCCGCGGGCTGACCGTTGACGGTCACCATCAGCACCTCGGGTCCGCTGTAGTCGAGGTTGAACTGTGTCAGCGGCTGGGTGACGCGGCCGTCGATGCTGGCCGTGCCGCGCAGGTGGTGAGCACCGGGTTCGTAGTCGATCGACACGTCGTAGTGGGTGACGTCGTAGCCGCCGTTCCCGTCCAGCGGATAGTACGGATCACCCAGTCCCGGAGCCCCGATCAAGGCCGAATCCGCCGCTACCGGAGGAACTCCCAGCGCCACCAGCGCGAACACCACGCACAACCCGGCCGACCAGCGCATGTCGAGGACACCTTTCGTCGACCGGATCGCACGAACCGAACCATCGTCGCAGGTGCGCCCCTAGCCCAGGTCGGAGGGCAGGTGCTGTGGGTCGAGCAGCAGGCGCTTGGTCGCGGTGCGTTTCACCCGCGATGCCAGTGCCAGGTTCTGTGCGAGCAGCCGCCATTCGACCTCGTTGATGGCGTCGCACGCGCGCTCGATCACCGCGTCGTCGCGCGTGCCCCAGGCGATCGGCATGGCGGTGACCAGCTGCCAGCGTTCGCCGACCTGACGCGGAGCACGGTCGGTGCGCACCGCGACGGCGGGCACCCGCTCACCGCGCTGCGGCGTGTGTCCGGGCAGCGTGCGCACCTTGCGGGTGATCAGGGCCCAACTGCGCTCCGGCGCAGCGGGTTCGGCGATATCGACCAGGGCGAGCAAGACGATCGCGCCCGGCTCGGCATCGCTGACGACAGCGGGGACGAGCACCCCGTCGTGGTAGAGCTTTTCGATGCTGGAGCGATGCGGCGTCCACAACGCCACCCACAGCGCGATGCCCGCGATGAGCACGCACACCACCGCGAGCAGAAATCCCCACGCCTGTCCGCTCCACACCAGCGCCGCCGTGGCCGCGATGGCGAGACCGGCGACCAGCAGGGCCACCAGGCGCAACCTGCGTAATCCGGTGAACGTCTCGTTCACCGCATGAGCGTGTTCACGGTCGACCACGAATTCGAAGCGGCGCACGCCTTCCTTCCTAGCACAAGTTGCGGAGGAATTGCCTCCACTTATCTGCCGAGGGGTTCACACACCGCACGCTACCCCCCTTTGACCTGGCGAACAGTGCTACACGCCGTCCCCGATCGGCGGACCGAGCAGGTCGTCGGCATCGACAATGCGGTAGGCATAGCCCTGCTCGGCCAGGAAGCGCTGCCGGTGCGCGGCGTATTCGGCGTCGAGCGTGTCGCGCGCGACCACCGAATAGAAATGCGCCTGTCCCCCATCCTGTTTCGGCCGCAACAGCCGGCCGAGGCGCTGGGCCTCTTCCTGCCGGGAACCGAAGGTGCCCGAAACCTGCACCGCCACCGAGGCTTCCGGCAGATCGATGGAGAAGTTGGCGACCTTGCTCACCACCAGCACGGGGATCTCACCGGAGCGGAAGGCGTCGAACAGCGCCTCACGTTCCCTGTTCTTGGTGGCACCGGTGATGACCGGGGCGTTCAGGTCGACACCGAGCTCGTCGAGCTGATCCAGGTAGGCGCCGATCACCAGGGTCGGCGCACCCGGGTGCCGGGCCAGGATGGACTCGACCACCGGGATCTTGGTGCGCGCGGTGGAACACAGCTTGTAGCGTTCCTCCGGCTCGGCGGTGGCGTAGGCCATCCGCTCCGCGTCGGTGAGCGTCACCCGCACCTCGACGCAGTCGGCAGGCGCGATCCAGCCCTGCGCCTCGATGTCCTTCCACGGCGCGTCGTAGCGCTTCGGGCCGATCAGCGAGAACACATCGCCCTCGCGACCGTCCTCACGCACGAGCGTGGCGGTGAGACCGAGCCTGCGGCGCGACTGGAGGTCGGCGGTCATCCGGAAGACCGGCGCGGGCAGCAGGTGCACCTCGTCGTAGATCACCAGGCCCCAGTCGCGGCTGTCGAACAGCTCGAGGTGCTTGTACTCGCCCTTCGACTTGCGCGTGATGACCTGATAGGTGGCGATGGTGACCGGGCGGATCTCCTTGCGCTCGCCGGAGTACTCACCGATCTCCTCCTCGGTGAGGGTGGTCCGCGCCAGCAGCTCGCGCCGCCACTGCCTGCCCGCCACGGTATTGGTGACCAGGATCAACGTCGTCGCCTTGGCCTTGGCCATCGCGGCCGCGCCGACCATCGTCTTGCCCGCGCCACACGGCAGCACGACCACACCGGAACCGCCCGCCCAGAACGAATCGGCGGCCATCTCCTGGTAGTCGCGCAGGTGCCACTTGCCCTCGGTGTAGTCGAGGCCGATGTCGTGCGCCTCGCCGTCGACATAACCGGCCAGGTCCTCCGCGGGCCAGCCGATCTTCAACAGCATCTGCTTGATGTGGCCGCGCTCGGAGGGGTGCACGATCACGGTGTCGTCGTCGATGCGGGCGCCGAGCATGGGCGCGATCTTCTTGTGCCGCAGTACTTCCGCGAGGACCGCGCGATCCAAGCTGACCAGGCACAACCCGTGCGCGGGATGTTTGACCAGCTGCAACCGGCCGTAGCGGCCCATCGTGTCGACGATGTCGACCAGCAGCGGCTGCGGCACGGCGTACCGCGAGAAGTTCACCAGCGCGTCGACGACCTGCTCGGCATCGTGGCCTGCCGCGCGGGCATTCCAGAGCGCCAGCGGCGTGATCCGATAGGTGTGCACATGCTCGGGGGCGCGTTCCAGCTCCGCGAACGGGGCAATGGCCTGCCGGGCGTTACCTGCCAGCTCGTGGTCGACCTCGAGCAGCAGAGTCTTGTCACTTTGCACGATCAGCGGACCGTCGGTCACACGTTGCTCCTGTGATTGTCGGCGGCGGGCGCCGCGGGTTTTCGGCCTCGTAACCCCGGATCCGAGGGGCGATACTCCGGCTTCGCCGTTACGTCTCGCCCCTCGGATCCGGGGCGGCCGAAAACGTGGTGGGCGAGTTGGGAGTCCGTAGGTGGGCTCGTCGGGTGCGGCGTTTCACTCGGGAGGGAACCCCGGATCCCGGGTGAGGAAACGTGGCTTTTGTCGATTGTACGGACCAGGACCGACATGACCTGGGCGGACAAACAGGGACAGCGATGGTCGGCCGGTCCAGCAGGTGTCGACTGGACCGCGACAAGGCGTTCCTGACCGGGGCAAACTCGGTGCATGCTTCAGACAACGGCGGTTCTCGGGGTGGCGGCGGCGGCGCTCGGCATGGTGCTGACGCCGGGACCGAACATGATGTATCTGGTCTCGCGCACCGTCGCGCAGGGCCGCCGGGCGGGGATGATCTCGCTGATGGGGGTCGCGGCGGGCTTCGGTGTGTACCTGATGGCGGCCGCGGCGGGGATCACTGCGGTGTTCGCTGTTGTTCCCGGGTTGTATCTGGCGGTGAAGCTGGCGGGTGCGGCGTATCTGCTGTGGCTGGCCTGGCAGGCGATCCGGCCGGGTGGGGTGTCGGTGTTCGCGCCCGCCGACCTGCCGCACGACCCCGCACGGCGCCTGTTCACGATGGGGTTGGCCACCAACCTGCTCAATCCGAAGATCGCGATCATGTACATGGCGTTGATCCCCCAGTTCGTCGATCCCGCTCGCGGCGCCCTCTGGTTGCAGAGCCTGTCGCTGGGCGCCATCCAGATCACGGTCGCGCTCACCGTCAACGCCATGATCGTCCTCGGCGCCGCGGGCCTGGCCACCTTCCTCACCGCCCGCCCCCTGTGGCTGCGCACCCAGCGCTACCTCATGGGCACCGCTCTCGGCACCATCGCCGTCCTGCTCGCCACCGACAAGGCCCGCCCCACCCCCGCCTGAGAAACGTGCCGCCGTCGCGTTCACTCGCGGAATCGGATCGCCACCAGTGTGTGGGCCGGTCGCCGTCGCCGCGCGCCTGCGTGTCACGCTGCTTCGGAGTAGCGAGGCGGAAGGATTGCGTGGTGAGCGTTGGTGTGCTGGTGGCGGCGTTGGCCGGGCCTTCGGTCAGCGAGCTGGACTCGGCCGTGAACGCGGTGCATCGGGGCGGCGAGATGATGGGGGTCATCTCCTTCGCCGCGTCGGGTGCGCTGGTCGCGGTGCGCAAGCGGCTCGATCTGTTCGGGATGGTGGTGCTGGCGTGTGCGACCGCGCTCGGCGGCGGCATCGTGCGTGACCTGCTGATCGGGCGAACTCCCCCGGCCGCGTTCACCGACCTGACCTACCTGTCCGCGTCGATAGTCACCGCGCTGGTCCTGTACTTCATCGCGCCATCGCGCCGGCTCACCAAGGGACCGCTCGAAATCGCCGACGCGATCGGGCTCGGACTGTTCTGCGTCACCGGGACCGTGATCGCCGACTCGGCCGGGCTCGGCGCACCCACCGCCGCCCTGCTCGGCATGACGACCGCCATCGGCGGCGGGGTGATCCGCGATGTGCTCAGTGGCGAGGTGCCCACCGTCCTGCGCCCGGACCAGGACCTCTACGCGATCCCGGCCCTGTTCGGCGCGGCCGCGACCGCCGCACTGCTCTCGTTCGACCTGTACCAGGCCTGGACGGGACTTCTCGCCGCTGCGGGCGCGGTGGGTTTTCGCCTGCTCGCCCGCCATTACCAGTGGCACGCGCCGCTGGCCCGCCACGCCCGCGACTGACCGGCACCGGCGACCCAGCGCCAGCTGTCAGCGCACCATCATTCCGGCCCGAAGCCGCCGTACCCCTTCGTCGATCGTCTCGTCGCGCTTGCTGAAGGTGAAGCGCACCAGGTGTTTCCAGTCAGCGGGGTGATCGGCGAAGACGCTGACCGGTACGGCGGCAACGCCGAGTCGCGCCGGTAGCTCACGGCAGAACGTCAGCCCGTCCTGCGCGCCGAGCGGCCGGATGTCGGCGCAGACGAAGTAGCCGCCATCGCTGGCCGAGACCGTGAACCCGGTGTCGCGCAACGCCGCCGAGAGCCGTGTTCGCTTGTCCGCCAGACCGTCCCGCTGGGCATGCACCCAGTCCAGTTCCTCATCGATCGCCTGGGCGACAGCAGGCTGGAACGGCCCGCCGCCGACGAACGTGAGGAACTGCTTGGCCGCAAGCACACCGTCGAGCAGCGGCGCGGGCGCACAGGCCCACCCGATCTTCCACCCGGTGACATTGAACGTCTTCGCCGCGCTGGACACCACGACGGTGCGCTCACGCATCCCGGGCAGCGTGGAGATGCTGATGTGCTCGGCGCCGTCGTAGACGAGATGCTCGTACACCTCGTCGGTCAGCACGAGCAGATCGTGTTCGACAGCCAGCTCGGCGATCGCGGTGAGGTCGGCGCGGTCGAGTACGGCTCCGGTGGGGTTGTGCGGCGAATTGACCATCAGCATGCGGGTTTTCGGTGTGATCACGGCACGCAAACTGTCCAGGTCGAGCACGAACCGGTCGCCGTCGGGCACCAGGCGAGCCGTTCGTCGCTGTGCGCCGGCGAGGGCGATCGCGGCGGCGTAGGAGTCGTAATACGGCTCGATCAGCACCACTTCCTGGCCGGGCTCCACCAGACCGAGTACGGCGGCGCTGATCGCCTCGGTCGCGCCGACGGTCACCAGAATTTCGGTGGCCGGGTCGTAGGCGGTGCCGTAGCGGCGGGCGCGGTCGTCGGCGATCGCTCGACGCAGCACCGGCATCCCGCGGCCGGGCGGGTACTGGTTGAGCCCGTCGGCGATGGCCGCGCGGGCCACCTCGAGCATGCGCGCGGGTCCGTCGGTATCGGGAAAGCCCTGGCCCAGATTCACCGCGTCGTGGCGGACCGCCAGTTCGGTCATCTCGGCGAAGATGGTCGATCCGAAGGGGCGCAGGCGGGCGACGGTGGGCGGCACAGGCGGCATCTCCGCAGCGTATCCCACTATTCGCCGACGTTGCCCAGCGATAGCGAACACGCATGTTTCACAAACGTTTTACTGCTTTGACCTGCGCTATTGTGCGTTTCCCCAACCTCAGCTAGCCTCGCCGTGTTCTACCTCACACACCACTGCGTGGTGGTATATCGAAAGGGGCTCACATGGCCTCACCTCTGCTCGACTTCATCCTGCAACCGGCTGCGTCGGAGGTAGCCGGTTCGGCCCTGCGATTCATCCACGATCACGTCGCCAGTCCGATCGTCGACTGGTTCACCGGTTCGGCGACGCCGGACAACAACATGGGTTCCTCGACGGGGGACTTCAACCTCGGGTCGTCGACCGGCGATCACAACTGGGGCTCCACTTACCCGTAGAAAGTCCGCGATGCACGCTGGTCCGCATCGCTACGCCGATCAGCTCAGCGCTGTGAAGTGAACCGCTGACCTCGCACGCCTCGACGGTGCTGCGGGGTCAGCGGAGGCGGGCGCCGGACAGTTTCGTCACGTTGGCGAAATCGTAAGCCGCCCAGATCTTTCCGTCTCGAACCGAGAAGGCGAGCACCCGCACCGGTCGCCCGAACGGGGAGTTGGGATCGGTGAGCACCAGCCCTGATTGCCCGTTCACCGTGGCCGCGCCCAATTCCAGGCCGGGTTCTTCCTGATGCTTGCGCCAGAGGCCGAGCGCCAATCGGGCGACCTTATCCTGTCCGGCAACAATATTCAGCGCGGTCTTGGTGGTGCCGCCCGCGTCGGCGGTGAATGTCGTGTCCGGATGCAGCGTCGCGGCTACCGCGGCGACATCACCGGTGGCCAGTGCGGCGAGGAACCGCTGCACCGCCCGATCGTGCACATCGTCGGCGACCGGTTCCGGCGCCTTGGCCACCGCCCGGCGCGCGCGGACCGCCAATTGTCTTGCGGCATCGGCGGAGACGCCGAGGACCTCGGCGATCTCGTCGAAGGGCACACCCAATCCCTCGTGGAGCACCAGCGCCACCCGCTGCTGCGGCGTCAACGCGTCGAGCACCACCATCGCCGCCATCCGGCTGTCCTGATCGCGCACCACCACGTCCAGGGGATCGGGTGTGCGCGAAGACGAGGCCGCCGAGACGATCGGTTCCGGAAGCCACTGCCCCACATAGGTTTCGCGGCGCACGGCGGCGCTTCGCAAGTGGTCGAGGCAGATTCGGCTGACCACGGTCGTCAGCCAGGCACGCAGATCGTCGATCTCGGACTGGTGCACCCCCGCCATCCGCAGCCAGCTCTCCTGCACCGCGTCCTCGGCGTCGCCGACGCTTCCGGTGAGCCGGTAGGCGACCGAAAGCAAGTGCGTTCGATGCGATTCGAACAGGTCGGCGAGAAACGGGGAAACCATCGGGTCAGATCCTACGGAGTACCCACTCGCGCTCCGCCCCACGGGTCGGCACCGGTGATTTCGCACACGTCATCTCGTCTGTACAACTACTACTGCCTACGCGAAGGACGGCGCTGCGTGACTACACCCGAGGTTGTGCTGGAGGGAATCGTGTTCGGCGAGTCACCGCGCTGGCACGACGGTCGACTGTGGTTCTCGGACTGGGGCGCGAACCAGGTGATCGTCCTCGACGAGGATCGCCGACCCGAGGTCGTCGCCCAGATCCCGTCGTTTCCGATGTGCATCGATTTTCTCCCCGACGGGCGATTGGTGATCGTCGACTCCGCGGCCCGCAGACTCCTGCGCCGCGACCCCGGCGGATCGCTGGTGGCCTACGCCGATCTCTCACCGGTCTCGGACAAGCCGTGGAACGACATCGTCATCGACGATCGGGGCAACGCCTACGTCGACAACATCGGCTTCGACTTCCCCGGCGGGGAGTTCGCGCCCGGCTTCATCGCGCGCGTCACGCCTGCCGGTGAGGTGCGGCAGGTCGCCGACGGGCTCGCCTTTCCCAACGGCATGGCGATCACCCCGGACGGCGCGACGCTGATCGTGGCCGAGTCGTACGCGAATCAGCTCACCGCTTACGCCATCGCGGCCGACGGTGGGCTGAGCGATCGCCGGGTGTGGGCGGCGACTCCGGGTGACCACCCCGACGGGATCTGCCTCGATACCGAAGGGCAGATCTGGTACGCGGATGTGGGCAACCAGCACTGCGTGCGGGTTCGGGAAGGCGGCGAGGTGTCGGCGCGGGTCCGGCTCGACCGTGGTGCGTTCTCGTGCACGCTGAGCCGGGACGGGGATCCTCGGTTGTACGTCGTCGGGCAGAGCTGGGGTGATGCCGAAGCGACCGGCCCCACCGGACAGGTCGTCGTCTTTCCCGCGCCCGCGCCCGGTGCGGGCAGGCCGTGAAAATCCGGCGAGAATTTCGGCGTCGACTGTCAGGATGGCCGGATGTACGAGCACACGCTCACCGACGGAACCGTCTGGCTCACCCGCCCGACCGGGGCCGATATCGACCGCATCGTCGAGTGCTGTCAGGACCCCGATGTGCAGCGCTGGACCACGGTCCCCGTCCCGTACCACCGCTCCGATACCGAGGAATTCCTCGACCGGGTCGTGGCCCCCGGCTGGGCGGACAACGCGCCGGTCTGGGCGATCCGCACCGCCGAGGACGGCCGGGTCGAGGGCATGGTCGGCCTGCATACGCGCGGGCCCGGCGCCTGCGAGATCGGCTTCTGGCTCACCCCGGCGCACCGTGGGCGCGGGCTGATGTCGCGGACGATCAACCTGGTCTGCGACTTCGGTTTCGCCGCCGACGGTCTCGCTCTCGACCGGATCATGTGGCGCGCGATCGTGGGCAACATCGCCTCCGCCGCCGCCGTCCGCCGCAACGGCTTCCACTACGAGGGCGTGGCTCGATCGGGCGGGGTGCAGCGCGGAGCGCGGGTCGACGAATGGGTCGCGGCGCGCCTGCCCACCGACCCCGCCGTGCCGGTCGACGGGTGGCCGACCGAGGTCGGCGCCGATGGCCGATGACGCGCGGTTCGACTGGTTCGCCGACACCATGGGCGTGCGGGCGGGCGAGCATGTGCTCGAGTTGGGGCCGGGTTCCGGCGCCTCGCTGACACGGATCGCGGCCCGGCTGGGAAGCGGCCGGATCGTCGGCGTCGACCGTTCGGCGACCGCGCTCGCGCAGGCCGGGCGCCGCTGCGCCACGGAGATCGCCGACGGACGCGTCCGCCTGGTCGATGGTGAGATCGGAAAGGTCAGGGCAGACCGGCTACTGGACCAGCTCGACCCCGGCCGGCGATTCGATCTGATCTTCGCCGTCAACGTCAACCTGTTCTGGACCGGCCCCGCCACCGCCGCCTGGTCGACGATCCGCGAATGCCTCGCCCCCGGCGGCCGCATCTGGCTCTGCTACGGCTACGGCACCACCGACAGCCCCACCCCACCCACCGCGAAACTCACCGAACGCCTCGCCGCCGCCGGCTACCAGTGCACTACGGTCACCACCGACACCCTCCTGGCCGCCCGAGCCACACCGCTCTCTTGACGATCAAGATCAACAGCACCATTCGCGGAAACCCCACCCGGGCAATGCTTGCGCCAATGCCTGGTGATCGATCGCCCAGCGGCGAAGCAGCCCTCTCGCGTGGCTCGCGTCCGGCGGCAGTGGCGGCCTCGGCGAAACCCTGCGGTGAACGGTCAGGTCGGGCGGTTGGTGGCTCGGCGGGCCGTTCCCCGGTGCGCGGAGATCGTGGTGGGGTCTTCGGGCCAGGCGTGTTTGGGGTAGCGGCCGCGTAGGTCGGCGCGGACCTGGGGCCAGCCGTTCTTCCAGAAGGAGGCCAGGTCGGCGGTGACGGCGACGGGGCGCTGAGCTGGGGACAGCAGGTGCAGCAGGATGGGGGGCTCGGCCGTCGGCGAGGATGGGCGGGTCGGTCCAGCCGAAGATCTCCTGGACCTTGACGGCGAGGATCGGCTGATCGGCGGAGTAGTCGAGGCGGACGCGGCTGCCGGAGGGGACTTCCAGTCGTTCGGGGGCCAATTCGTCCAGGCGTGCGGCGGCGGGCCACGGGAGCAGGCGGCGCAGCGCGGTGCCCGCGTCGACGCGGGCGAGGTCGGCACGGCGGCGGGCGCTGGACAGTTCGGGCCCGAGCCAGGTGTCGAGGTCGGCGAGGAGTGCGTCGTCGTCGACGGCGGGCCATGGCGCGCCGAGGGTGCGGTGCAGGAAGTCGAGACGTTGGCGCAGGCTCCGCGCGTCATCGCTCCAGCGCAGCAGGCCCAGGCCTTCCACCTGAAGCCCTTGCCGCACAGCCTGTTCCACCAGTGCCTTCGGTGGCTGACGTAACGGCTTCTCCGACAGGATGATCGCGCCCAATCGCTCCACCCGCCGGGCCACCACATCACCGCCATCCCACCGCACCTCATCGGCCACGACCACCAACCCCGGCGCGGCTTCCCGAGCGAGATCTTCATCGGCGACGGCCGCCAACCGAATTCGCCCCTCGGCCCGACCGGGGTCACGATCGGCGACCGCCACCGCGAGCCACTCCGCCGCCGCAAGCCCCGACCCCGGCGGCAGCGTCACCGCGGTACCACCCGCCATGAGAAAGGTGGACGACCCGCTCGCCCGCCGTCGAGCCAGCCGCTCCGGCTGCGCCAGCGCGATCAACAGCGCCGCGACATCCGTTCCGGAACCAGCACTTTCGTCACCATCACCCGGCCGACCGGCCACCGAGCCCGAGTTCGATACACCGGACGAGACATCGACCCGCGGCCCGCCGGAGCTCGACCCCGCACGCCGACCCGCCCCACGCGCGACGTCGGCCTGTGCGCCGCCGGCAGGCGGTTGGCCGGGATCGTCGCCGGACGATGTGTTCGTGACGAGTCGTGTCAGCCGCTGGACTTCGCGGGTCCAGCGAGGTGGGCGTTCGATGCGGAGGCTACGCAGGGCCGCCGCCGCGTCGGCGGTGTCGGCGAGGGAGTCGTCGTCCATCAGGACGACCATTTCCGCGGCGGCTTTCGCACCGACGCGGGCGGCGCCGTCGAGGAGCGCGCGGGCGAGGCGGGGGTGGAGGCCGAGGTCGGCCATGGCCTTGCCGCGCGGGGTGATGTGGTCGGCATCGTCGAGGGCGCCGAGGGCGCGCAGAACGGTGCGGGCGGCCGCGAGGCCACCTTCGGGCGGTGCGTCCCACCAGGCGAGGCCGGTGCCGTCGGGGGTGCCCCAGCAGGCCAATTCCAGTGCGAGACGGGTGAGTTCGGCGGTGCGGATCTCGGGTTCGGGATAGGCGGGCAGGGTTTGGTGTTCGTATTCGGGCCAGCAACGCCACGCGTGGCCGGGTGCTTCGCGGCCCGCCCGGCCCGTGCGCTGCTCGGCCACGGCTGCCGAAACACGCACTGTCGCAAGGCCGGAAAGCCCGCGCCGGTGATCGACACGGGAGACACGGGACAGGCCCGAGTCGACCACAGCGCGCACGCCGGGAACAGTGAGGCTGGATTCGGCTACGGCGGTGGACAAGACGACTCGCCGCCGCGATCCCGGCCGGAGCGCGAGGTCCTGGGCCGCGCCCGCGAGTCTGCCGTGCAGCGGGACTACGTCGACCCCGTCGAGCTCGCGCAACAGTCCTGCCGTGCGGTTGATCTCGCCGACACCGGGCAGGAAGACGAGCACATCACCGTCGATGGTGGCCAGCGCCGTGCGGGCAGCCCGCGCGACCTGCGCTTCGATCCGCTCGCGGGGCAGGGCGGGCAGGTAGTCGACCTCGACCGGATAGGTCCGCCCGTGTACTTCCAGAACCGGGGCACGCCAATCTCCGGGCCCGGTCTCCCCGGCGCCGAGCAGCTGTGCCAGACGATCCGCGGCCACTGTCGCCGACGTTGCCAGCACCCGCAGATCCGGTCGCAACCCCGACCGTGCGTCGAGCAGCAGCGCCAACAGCAGATCGGCGTCCAGATGCCGCTCGTGACATTCGTCGAGCACCACCGTGCCGACCCCCGCCAATTCCGGATCGCTCTGCAACCGACGCACCAACAACCCCGAGGTCACCACTTCGATCCGCGTCCGCGCGCCGACCTTCCGATCCCCGCGGACCGCGTACCCCACGGTCTCTCCCACCCGCTCCCCCAGCAATGCCGCCATTCGCGCCGCCGCCGCCCGCGCCGCCAACCGCCGCGGCTCGGCCACCACGATCCGCCCCGCCGACCCGGCTGCCAGCGCCAACGGCACCAACGTGGTCTTGCCGGTGCCGGGCGGCGCGACCAGCACCGCGACACCGCGCTCGGCCAGCGTCGCGGTGATCCGGTCCAGCGCCGACCGCACCGGAAGGTCAGGAAGTTCGGGAAGCTTCATCACCGACCAGTCTGCCGGAAGGGTATTTCCCGATCCGCGATCGCTGGTTACCCTGCGGGAGATGAGCATCGAGTTCGCGTTGACCACGCTTGTCATCGTCGCCACGCCGGGTACCGGCGTCCTGTTCACCCTGGCGGCGGGGCTTTCCCGAGGGACGAGGGCGAGCGTGATCGCCGCCTTCGGGTGCACGTTGGGGATCGTTCCACACATGATCGCGGCGGTCACGGGGCTCGCCGCGCTGCTGAACACCAGCGCGGTCGCGTTCCAGACCTTGAAGTACCTGGGTGTCGCGTATCTGCTGTACATGGCGTGGAATACGTTGCGGGACAAGGGCGCACTGGCGATTCCGGAGGAGCGCACCGCGGTGGAGCCCTCGGCGCGGCAGGTCGTCACCTCGGCGGTGTTGCTCAATATCCTGAACCCGAAGCTGACGATCTTCTTCTTCGCGTTCCTGCCGCAGTTCGTGCCGACCGGCGCACCGAACGCGCTGGGCCGCATGCTCGAGCTCAGCGGACTGTTCATGCTGGCCACGTTCGTGGTGTTCGCGGGCTACGGGGCAGTCGCCGCCGCGATGCGCACCTATGTGCTGTCGCGACCGGTGGTGGTCCGGTGGATGCGGCGGGTGTTCGGTGTCTCCTTCGTCGCCCTCGCGGGACGCCTCGCGGTACAGAACCAGTAGACACAGCAGTGCGGGCCCCGGAATCCGAGGCCCGCACAGTCGATCGACGGTATTACCCGCGGCGGGTGGCCACCGCGTCGGCCAGACGGTCGAGCTGGGTAGCGGTGGTGTTCCAGTCGATGCACGCGTCGGTGATGGACTGGCCGTAGGTCAGGTCGCCTGCCTTGCCGAGAGTCAGGTCCTGGCGACCCGCGACGAGGAACGACTCCAGCATCACGCCGACCACGCCCTGCTCGCCCGCGGCGATCCGGTCGGCGATGTCGGTGACGACGTCGACCTGCTTGTTGTGGTCCTTGTTGCTGTTGCCGTGGCTGGCATCGACAACCAGGCGCTGAGCCAGCGACGACTTCTCCAGGCGCAGCTTGGCCTCGGCGCAGGAGGCGGCGTCGAAGTTGGTGCCGTTGCTGCCACCGCGCAGGATGACGTGGCAGTCGGGGTTGCCCGAGGTGCGGATCAGCGCGGAGCGGCCGTCGAGGTCGGTGCCGGGGAAGACGTGGCTGGCGGCAGCGGCGCGCACACCGTCGACCGCGACCTGCACGTCACCGTCGGTGCCGTTCTTGATGCCGACCGGCATGGACAGCGCCGAGGACAGCTGCCGGTGTACCTGGCTGGCGGCGGTGCGGGCACCGATCGCGCCGTAGGAGACCAGGTCGGCGATGTACTGCGGGGTGATCGGGTCGAGGAACTCACACGCGACCGGCAGGCCGAGGGCGGTGATGTCGACGAGCACCTTGCGGCCGATGCCGAGGCCGGTGTTCACGTCGAACGAGCCGTCCAGGTGGGGATCGTTGATCAGACCCTTCCAGCCCAGCGTGGTGCGCGGCTTCTCGAAGTACACCCGCATCACGATGTGCAGCCGGTCGCTCAGCTCGGCGGCCTTCTCGGCCAGCTTGCGGGCGTATTCCAGCGCGGCGGCGGGGTCGTGCACCGAGCACGGGCCGACGATCACCATGAGGCGGTCGTCGTCGCCGTTGAGCACGTCGACGGTGGCCTTGCGGCCCGAACGGACGGTGTCGGCGAGGGCGTCGGTGATCTGGTGGACCATGCGGACCTCGGCGGGCGAGCGCAGAGGGCTCACGCTGAGGGTGCGCTGGTCGTCGAGATCGGAATGCCGCGAGTCGACATCGGCTGCGGTGGTCATGAGATGTGGGTCCTTTGCGTTAAGAGGCCGACCCACGGAAATCGCTACCGTCGAGCCGGGCGTTATCCGGCTCGAGGTGGAGGAAGTCAGCGCGCAGGGTCGCAGACCGGCCCACCCAGGGCCGGATAGCTAAACCAGAAATATGCGCGCTGCATGCCGTGGACTGTACCACCGGTAAAACGCCGAAAGGTGAGCCATGGTTGCCCGAAGTGTGGACCGTCACATCGCGCCCCTCCGCCGAACCGGCGCGAAGTCCTTGACCTCTACCTTGCTCGAGCTTCTAGCGTCGGTGGCCGAGGAAAGGAAAACGACTGTGACAACACTGGTTACGGGCGCGACCGGCAACACCGGCCGCCAGGTGGTACGGGAACTCGTCAGCCGGGGCGAGAAGGTCAGGGCAGTGACCCGCGACGCCGACGCCGCGCACGCACTGCTCGGCCCGGGGGTGGAACTGTTCACCGGGACGCACACCGTGCCGTCGACGCTCGACGATGCGTGGCACGGCGTCGACCGGTTGCATGTGACGGTGACCAACGGTCTCGCCGACGTGGGGACCGAGCTGATCGGCAAGGCGATCGACGCCGGCGTACGCCGCATCACCGTCGTCTGGGGTGGCGGGGTCGGCCCGGTCGAGCGGGCGATCGCGGAGTCCGGCGTGGAGTGGACGCGGCTCGAGCCACAGGAGTTCATGTCGAACACGCTGACCTGGCTCGATCCGATCCGCACCGACGGCGTGGTGCGTGAGCCGTACGCCCATCCGAGCGCGCTGGTGCACGAGGCCGATATCGGCGCGGTGGCCGCCGTCGCACTGCTGGAAGACGGGCACGCGGGCCGCGCGTACAACCTCACCGGCCCACAGGCGCTCACCCCGCACGAACGGTTGGCGATCCTGTCGAAGGCCGCGGGCCGCGAGATCGGCTTCACCACGATCAGCCACCAGCAGGCGGTCGAGCGGCTGATGGCGACGGGTGTCTCACAGGCCGACGCCGACTACGTGATCGGCTGGTACGCCGAGTCGAGTCCCGAGTCGTACACGGTCGACCCGACAGTGGAACAGGTGCTCGGCCGACCCGCGCGCACCTTCGCGCAGTGGGCGGCCGAGCACGGGCACCGATTCGGTTGATCAGCTCCACTGACCGGGGACGTAGTCACCGGCGGGGGTGTGGGCGATCGCGTTGAGCCGGTTCCAGGCGTTGATCATCGCGATGGCGGCGATCAGACCCGCGATCTGGTCGTCGTCGTAGTGCTTGCGGACCTGGTCGAAGGTGTCGTCGCTGACGTGACCGCCGTCGGCGGTGCGGGTCGCTTCCTCGGTGAGGGCGAGGGCGGCCCGCTCCGCCTCGGTGAAGACGTTGGCCTCCCGCCAGGCGGCGACCAGGTTGATCCGCACCGCGGTCTCGCCCGCGTGGGCGGCGTCCTTGGTGTGCATGTCCACGCAGTAACTGCAGCCGTTGATCTGCGAAGCCCGGATCTTCACCAGTTCGTAGGTGGCCTTGGGCAGCGGTGAATCGTCGATGACCTTGCCCGCCATGACCATTCGCTTGCTGAAGCTCGCGGCGATGGCGTTGCCGTAGAGGTTGAAGCGCGCTTCCATGATGACTCCTTCGTCGTGGGGTTCACAGAGACGACGAGGCAGCCGCGCGCGGTGTGACATCGGCGCGTGTGACGCCGATCACCGAATCAGATCAGGCCGCAGAGCTTCTCGGAGAGCTCCCACAATTCGGTGGCGACCTTGCGATCCTTCGCCGAGCGCGCACTGCCCGCGGGGGCAGGGTTGCCGCGTAGCCCGAGGAAGCCGTCGGGGCCGTAGAACGCGCCGGGCACTACGTCGGCGGTGGCGGCGAACAGCGTGGGCAGCGCACCCTCGGCCGCCGTGGGAGCGAGCGTGCGGTTACCCAGCCACATGATCGCGTCCTGGATGGACTCGGTGTGCGACATGAGTTCGGTCGCGGCGTAGCCGGGATGGGCGGCCACCGAGATCACCGCGGCGCCCTCACCCGCGAGGCGGCGCTGGAGCTCGAAGGCGAACATCAGATTGGCCAGCTTGGACTGGCCGTACGCGAGCCAGCGGTCGTAGCGGCGCTGCTCCCAGTTGGGATCGGCCAGATCGATCCTGCCGATCCGGTGCGCGACGCTCGACACCGTCACCACACGATCGGTGAGGCGATCCAGCAACAGGTTGGTGAGCGCGAAGTGGCCGAGATGGTTGGTGCCGAACTGCATTTCGAAACCGTCGGCGGTACGCCGCAACGGCAGAGCCATGACACCGGCGTTGTTGATCAGCACGTCCACGCGCTCGATCGAATCGGCGAAGGCGCGCACCGAGTTCAGGTTCGCCAGGTCGAGTTCACGGACTTCGGTCGCACCGCGCAACCCCGCCGCCACCCGCTCGGCCTTGGCGGTGTCGCGACAGGCCAGGATCACGCGCGCACCCGCCTCGGACAGCGCCCGCGCGGTGGCGGCGCCGAGACCGCTGTTGGCACCGGTGACGATGATCGTGCGGCCGGTCTGGTCCGGCAGGTTCGCGGTAGTCCACTTGCTCACTGGCGAAAGTCTAGCGACGCTGGGGAAATGCGCGAATCGGCAAGTGCCGGTGCGGGGTTCGCCCCAGCGTCGCGTGCCGTCATCAGGACTGCGCGAGGATCTCGTCGTCGGTCATCGCGGCGACCTCCAGGTACATCGTGGCGACCGTGTCCAGCCTGCCGCTGTCACCGGATTCCGCTTCCCGCCGCAACATCCGTGCCGCGAGACCTTCGATGGTGCGGGCGGTGAACAGGTCGGCGACGATGGTGTCAGGGGCATCGAGCCATTCGCGGATGCGGGCCACCGCGGTGGTGGCGAGCACCGAATCGCCACCGAGCGCGAAGAAATCGTCGGTGACACCGAGCTGCTCGGTGACCAGTACCTCGGCGACGACCGCGGCGAGCGCGCGTTCGAGATCGGTGCGCGGCGCGACGAACTCCTCGCTGCCCTCGCCCTTGTCGAGGACCGCGCGGATGGCCTTGCGATCCGGCTTGGCGTTCGAGGTGAGCGGCAGCTCGGCCAGCAGTTCGAGCCGGGTCGGCACCATGTAGACCGGCACCAGCTCGGCGGTCGCGGCGAGCACCGTGTCGACGTCGAGGACCGTGCCCGGGGTCGGCACCACCAGCGCGACGAGTTTCGGGGCGGCCGTTCCGACCACCGCGGCGACCGCGTGGCGAACACCGGGCACGGCGCGCAGTGCGCTCTCCACCTCACCCAGCTCCACCCGGTAGCCCCGGATCTTGACCTGGTGATCGGCGCGACCGAGGAACTCGAGACCGCCGTCGGGCAGGTAGCGGGCCAGGTCGCCGGTGCGGTACCAGCGCAGACCCTCGTGGGTGACGAAACGGTCGGCGGTGCGTTCCGGGTCGCCGCGATAACCGGTGGCCACACCGTCCCCACCGATCCACAGCTCGCCGCTGACCCAGTCGGGGCAGTCGTTGCCCGCCGGGCCGACGACGCGGCACTGCACGTTGCGCAACGGGGTGCCGTAGGGGACGGCGGTCCATTCGACGGGGACCCGCGCGTCGACGACCTCGCAGATGGTGGAGTGGATCGCGGTTTCGGTGGCGCCGCCGAGACCGGCGAAACGGCTGTTCGGGGCCACTGCGGCCAGACGTGCGGGGAGGGCGACGTCAACCCAGTCACCGCCGAGGATCACCGTGCGTAGTGAGGTGAGGGGCTCGGCCGGCGTGGCGGTAGTGGACCCGATGCGCGGGTCGGGCTGCGACGCCGGGGCGGCGGTGAGCAGCATGTCGAGCAGGCTCGGTACACAGTTGAGCAGCGAAATCTGGTGGCGGCGAACGAGCTCGACCCAGACGGCGGGGTCGGTGCGCTGCGCGTCGTCGACGGTGACCACCGCACCACCCGCGGCGAGCAGACCGAAGATGTCGTAGACGGAGAGGTCGAATTCGAGCGCCGAGAGGGCGAGCGCCCGGTCGGCCGGGCCGAGGCCGAAGCGCTCGTTGAGGTCGTCGATCGTGTTCATCGCGGCGCGATGCGGCACCTCGACGCCCTTGGGCTTGCCGGTGGAGCCGGAGGTGAACAGCACATAGGCGATGTTCTCCGGATCGCCGAAGACGGGGCGCGCCAACGGTTCCGCGTGCGTACGTGCCTGGGCGAGGTCGATCGCGCGCGCGTCGGGAATCCGCGCACCGCCGACCGTGAGCACGGCGACAGCGTCTGCGGTGCTGAGGATTTCGGCGCGACGAGCGCCAGGCTGATCGAACCCGATCGGCACGTACACCGCACCCGCCGCGAGCACACCGAGCACCGCGACGACCTGGTCGGGACCCTTCGGAAGCTGTACCGCGACCGAATCACCAGGCGTCACACCGGCTTCCCGCAACGCACCGGCCACCGCCAGCGCGTCGGCGGCCAGCTCGCCATAGGTCAGCTGCCCGGTCGGCTCCCACAGCACGGCGGGCGCGGACGGATTCGTGGCCGCGTTCGCGAAGAACCCGGTGTGCAGCAGCCCGCCGCTCACCGGCCCCGCGGTGGCGTTCACGCGCGCCCGAGTAGCGGCCTGCTCCACCGGAATTCGCACACCGGCCTCGGCCTGCCACCCCGCTCCCCCCGCGAATCGAGTGCGCCCGGCCGACCCAGCGGCAGCGTCAGCGGGCACCACCGGTGAGGTCTCCTCGGTCCCAGTGGGCTCGACTGCTGTCGGCTGCGCACCGCCGGACTCCGATGAATCGGCCGAGGCGTCGGCGAGTTCGGCAGGCTGGCCGCCGAGACGTTCGATCGCTTCGATGTAGCGGGCGAACATGGCGTCGACGACGCCGGCGGGGAACGCGGATTCACGAATGTCCCAGTTCAGCAGCAGACCGCCACGGACCTCGGTGATCTGGGCGTCGAGGAGGACCTGCGGGCCCTGGGAGATGATCCAGACGGGGTCGCCGAAGGTGTCGGTGACGGTGTCGGGGAAGAGTTCGCCGAGGTTGAGGGCGCTGGTGTACACGATGGGAGCCAGGACCGGTTCCCCGCGATGACGGCCGAGGTCACGCAGGACCTCCAGGCCCGAGTACGCGGAGTGCGCCCCTGCCTCGTGCAGGCGTTGCTGCAGGGCGCGGGCACGGTCGGCGACGGTGGCGGGCGCGGTGACATCGACTTCCAGCAGGACCGAGGAGGTGAAGTCGCCGACGACACCGTCGACCTGCGGGTGCACCGGTTCACGGTGGAACAGCGGCAGATTCAGCAGGAAGCGGCGCTGGGCCGACCAGCCGCCGATGGTTTCGGCGAACACCGAGGCCAGGGCCATCGCCGGGGTGATGCCGCGGGCGTGGGCGGCGTCGAAGACCTGCGCTTTGGCCTGCGGGGAGAGCCAGCGGTGCAGGCGGATCGTCCGGTTGGGTTCCGAGATGTGCTGGGCCAGTGGCAGTTCCGGCGCACCCGGCAGCTCGCTCAGGCGATCCTGCCACCAGGCACGGTCACGGGCCCGCTCGTCGGCGAGGGCGCTCGCGCCCTGCCCGTGCTCGGCCAGGTACTGACGGAAGGTGTAGTCCTGCGGCGGAAGCTGTTCGCCGTGGTAGAGCCGGGCGAGGTCGGTGATGAGGATGCGGTAGCTCATCGCGTCGGCGGCGAGCATGTCGACATCGAGGTGCAGGCGGGTGCGGCCGTCGGCGAGGCGGGTGAGCGCGATATCGATCACTTGGCCGTCCTCCACCGCCATCCGCTGATGCGTCCGCGCGCTGCGCAACTGTGCCAGCCGCCGCTCGGCTTCGTCGGCGGAGGCCTCGCGCAGATCGGTCACGCCGAACACCGCGCGGCCGGGCCGGTCGAGAGTCTGCTGGGTGCCGTCGGGCAGGAACCTGGTGCGTAGCATGGGATGGCGAGACAGCAGCTGCTCGACCGCCTGCTCGAGCCGCTCGGGATACACATCGGCACCGTCGAATTCGACGTAGAGATGTGCCGCGACACCGCCGAGTTCCTGCGCGTCGGAGCGCCCGATCCAGTACGCGTGCTGCATGGGCGCGAGCGCGAACGGCGTGCCGTCGTCGGGAACGATCAGGGGTTCGCTCGCGGACGTGTCGACCGCGTGGGCGGATTCCCCGGCGGCCGGATCGACGGCGTCCGGGACGCCGCCACGTGCTGCGAGGTCCTCGGGGTCCGCCCCGTTGAGCAGGGCGTGCCAGGCGTCGACCGTGGGATGGGCGGCTAAGAGGGCGAAGTTCACGGCGATGCCGCGCTTGCGCCAGGCGCCCGCGAGCTTCATGGTGCGGATGGAGTCGAGGCCGAGCTGGATCAGGTCGTCGGCCTCGGCGACGGCCTCGGGGGTGATGTCGAGATGGCGGGCGATCGCGGCACGGATCTCGGCGCGGTCGATCCCGGCGCCGCCTGCGGGTGCTGTCTCCATCTGCCGATCACTCCTTGCTCGCCGCCCAGCCGGGACGGATTCGGTACTGCCCGGCGGCAGCCTACTCCATTGAGATAGGGTTGCCTAACCTTTGCAAGTGTAGCGAGACTCGAGTGAGGCAGTACGTGACGTCGACATCGGCAACCGGCCACCGCGAGGGCTACGTCCCATTTCCCGAAGCCGCCGCGCAGGAGTACCGGGCCGCGGGCTATTGGACCGGGCGAACGCTCGGCGACCTCCTCCGCGACACCGCGCGGACCCAGCCGCAGCGACCCGCGGTGCTCAGCGACGCCGGTGCGCAGACCTACGCCGAACTCGATGCCGCCGCCGATCGGATGGCGCACGGATTGCTGGCCCTCGGCATCAATCCCGGCGACCGCGTGATCGTGCAGCTGCCGAACATCCCCGAGTTCGCGACGGCCCTGTTCGGTGTGCTGCGCGCGGGGATCATCCCCGTCCTCACCCTGCCCGCGCACCGCCGCGCCGAGATCGAGCACCTGGCCGCGCTGTCCGAAGCGGTCGCCTACCTCATCCCCGACCACCTCGGCGACTTCGACTACCGCGAACTGGCCACCACCGTGCAGCAGGCGGTGCCGAGCCTGCGCCACGTACTGGTAGCGGGAGATCCGAACACCGGGGACGGCACCACATCCGGATTCCTCGCCCTGGATTCGGTTGCTCGCGACGGTGATTCGCTGCCCGAGATCGATCCGTCCGATATCGCGGTGATGCTGGTCTCCGGCGGCACCACCGGCCTGCCGAAGCTGATCGCGCGTACCCACGACGACTACGTCTACAACGCGACCGCCAGCGCGCAGATCTGCGAGCTCACCCCAGACGACGTCTACCTCACGACACTGCCCGCGGCGCACAACTTTCCGCTGGCCTGCCCCGGCATCCTCGGCACTGTCGCGACCGGCGGCGCCATCGCCTTCACCCTCGACCCGAGCCCCGAGGCCGCCTTCGCCGCGATCGAGAAGCACCGGGTGAGCGTCACCGGCGTCGTACCGCCGCTGGCCCAATTGTGGAGCGCGGCAGTGGATTGGGAAGACGCCGAACTGAGCTCGCTGCGGTTGCTGCAGGTGGGCGGCGCGCGACTGGCCGAGGTGAACGCCCGCGAGGTCGAGCCCGCGCTGGGCTGCACCTTGCAGCAGGTGTTCGGGATGGCCGAGGGGCTGCTCAACTACACCCGTCTCGACGACGACAAAGAACTGGTGTACACCACCCAGGGCCGCCCGCTCTCCCCCGCCGACGAACTGCGCGTCGTCGACGCCGACGGCAACGACGTCGCCCAGGGCGAAGAGGGCGAACTGCTCACCCGTGGCCCCTACACGCTGCGCGGGTATTACCGTGCGCCCGAGCACAACGCGCGCGCCTTCACTCCCGACGGCTTCTACCGCAGCGGCGACCTCGTCCGCCAACTGCCCAGCGGCCACCTCGTCGTGAGCGGCCGGATCAAAGATGTGATCAACCGCGGTGGCGAGAACATCTCCTGCGATGAGCTCGAGGAGCACCTGCTCGCCCACCCCGCCGTCCGCCATGCCGCCGCGGTGGGCCTGCCCGACGCCTCGCTGGGCGAAAAGGCCTGTGTGGTCCTGGTAGTCACCGGCGAACTGCCCGCCCTCGGGGAGATCAAGACCTTCCTCACCGAACGCGGCCTGGCCACCTACAAGCTCCCCGACCTGGTCCGGCAGGCGGACGCGCTGCCGATCACCGCGGTCGGCAAGATCGACAAGAAGGCCCTGCGCGCCCTGCACAGTTGAGTGACAACTGATTTCGCAAGAACATGGGTAACTCGCCGGGTACGCCCGGCAAGTTACCCATGATTCCGTCGGCCCGGCGCCCAAGCCTCACGCACCCCACGGCCGGCAGAAGTCACGGAGAGGCGGTATGAGCCTTGACCACGTAAGGCGCCACGCTGCCCAGCTTCTCGCAGGTCTCCTCGAACTCACGCTCGGGACGCGACTGCCCCACGATTCCGGCGCCGGCGCGCAACCACGCACCCTCACCGGTCTGGTAGATCGCCCGCAGCACCAGCGTCGCCTCCAACGCGCCGGTCGGCGAAACGCAGACCACCGCACCGGAGTACAGCCCACGCGGATCGTGATCGTTGCGGAACACCGAGTCGACGCCCGCGCGCTTGGGGATACCGGAGGCGGTCACCGACGGGAACAGCACCTCGAGCGCGTCCCACGCGGTGCGGTCGGCGGCCAGGGTGCCACGCACGGTGGACGCCAGGTGCTGCACACTGCCGCGCTCGCGCACGGCCATGAAATCGGAGACCGCGGACGTGCCCGGCACGGCCACCTCCGCGATCTCTGCGAAGGAGGTCTGCACCGAGATCGCGTGCTCCACGATCTCCTTCGGGTCCGCGAGCAGGTCGGCGCGGGCGGCATCATCGGCTTCGGCACCGAGCCCGAACGCCCGCGTACCCGCCAGCGGTTCGGTGGTGACGATGCGATCGTCGTCGACCGAGGCCACCAGCTCGGGGCTGAACCCGGCCGCTTCGAGCCCGCCCAGCCGCAGCAGGAAGGAGCGGGCGGGGGTGTTGTTGGCCCGGCCGAGGCGATAGGTCGCCGGCACGTCCACCGGGAACGGCAGCTCGACCTTGCGCGACAGAATCACCTTCTGGTAGCTGCCGGAACGGATTTCGGCGACCGCCGTGGCCACGCGCTGTTCGTAGTTCGTCGAGTCGGATCGCACGTCGACCGGCGTCGGCACCGGCAGGTCCACGCCCTGCGAGCCGGCGATCAGATCGTGGATGTCGCACGCCTCGCTCGGGGTGGCGCCGCTGATCCGCACGCCGGTGGCGTCGACGCGCACCTCGATTCGCGGAATCATCAGGTGCGCCAACGAGGTCAGCGGATTGAGATAGTGCGTCGCCGACAGCGAGTAGGCGCAGAATTCGAAGCCGATCCAGCCGTAGGCGTTGCGGCCGTCGAGCGGCAGGCCGGCCAGCGCGGAATCGATGGCGGTGGCCGGGCTGCCGGTCCAGGCGCGTGCGGTGGTCTCACCGCCCCAGACAGTGCGCAGCTCACCGGCATCGAGCTCGACGCTGCCGAGCGGATCGGCGGCAAACACCCACACACCGGGCTGTTCGTACATCACGTACTCACCGAATCGATCCGAGACGGCCAGACGTGACATCGCTGCCGCCGGGTCGGTCACATACTCCACCCGTACGGGTTGTTCCGTCGACGACAACGATCCTCCAAGGTAAAGCTGACCTAACTTTGCTTGGTTAGGTTAGCATTACCTCGCCGTTTGACCAGACCCGTGTTGGGTATTCTTCGCCACTTCCGCTCCAGCGGGCAAACCACCAGCACTGCCGCGCGCACCGGACATCGCCCGCTGCCCGCGCGTCGCGCAACGCGCTGTGGACCGAGTTCGGTGCGCCGAACCAGATCTGCGGCTTGAATGGAGCAATGATCGACAAAGGTGGGCGGCGCGGCCCGCAGGCAGACTCGGTGGTCGCCCTGGTCGACGCGGCCTCCGGCGTGGAACGCGCAGTGATCGGCGACTGGATCGCCCAGGGTGGTCTCGGCAGGGAGATCGACTCCACGGCCCCGGTGACCCAGCTCGACCTCGACGCCAAGGCCATCACCAAACGCCTTGTCGGCAGGCACGACGACCCGCTGGTGGTGCCGGTCCGGGTGTTGTGGCTGCCGCCCGAACGCGACGGCGTGCGCCGGGTGACCTTCGCCGACCTGGCGATGCTCACCAATCCGCGCAAACCCAACCGGCTCGTCCAGCGCAGGCTGCTGCGCACCGAACCCGACCGCCACCGCGTGCTGGTCGGCGCACCCGCCCGGCTCAGCGCGCTGCGCACCAACAATCCCGAGGCCGCGGCACTGTTGCGCGCGGGCTCGGCGGATCCGTTCGCGCGTGCGGTCGTGCGCGCCGCCGTGGTCGCGCTCGAACGTGCCGAACGCACCGTCATCGGCGATCGCTACAAGGTGCCCCAGCTGGTGGCCGAGGAGATCCTCGACTCCCCCGAATTCCAGCGCAAGCTCGACTACATCGCCGACGAGATCGGCTCCGAACCCGACCAGGTGTACCGCAACGCGGAGAAGGCGCTGCGCGAGCTGGTCGCCGCGCAGAGCCGGCTGGTCTCGGACCTGTTCACCCAGGCGATGCGACCGGTACACGCCTCGACCTGGAAGGTCGACACCGATCTACGCGGCCTCGACGCGTTGCGCAAGCTCAACCGCAAGCACCCGCTGGTGTTCCTGCCTTCGCACCGCTCCTATGTCGACGCGTTCGTGCTGGGTGACGTACTGGCGCGCAACGACTTTCCACCCAACCACGTGATCGGCGGCGCGAACCTCAACTTCTGGCCGATGGGACCGATCGCGCGACGCACAGGCACGGTGTTCATCCGGCGCAGCTTCGGCGACGACGAGGTCTACAAGGCGGTCGTCGAGGAGTACTTCGCCTACCTGCTGGCCAAGCGATTCAATATGGAGTGGTACTTCGAGGGCGGGCGCACCAGGACGGGCAAGCTTCGCCCGCCGCGTTACGGACTACTCAACTACCTTGCCGCCGCGGTCCGTTCGCGGCGCGTCGACGACGTGATGCTGGTGCCGGTCTCGATCACCTACGAGCGGCTCAACGAGCTCGGGGCGATCGCGAGCGAACAGGCAGGCGGCACGAAGAAGGCCGAGGGCATCGGCTGGCTCGCGAAATATGTCCGGCTTCAGCAGCACTCGGCGGGACGGGTGTATGTGCGCTTCGGCGAGGCTCTTTCGGCACGCGAGCGCCTCGGCGTGCACGGCGACCCCCTCGATCAACGCCCGGTGACCATTCCGCTGCGCGATACCGAGACCGGTTCCGCCACCGTTCCCGACGAGAAAGCCGTCGCCGACGCCGAGCACAAAGCGGTGCAGCGCCTGGCTTTCGACGTCGCGGTCGGCATCAACGCGGTCACCCCGATCACCGTCAACGCGCTGGTCACCCTGGCCCTGCTGGGCGTGCACGAACGCGCGCTCACCCTCGGGCAGGTGCGGACGGTGCTCGACCCGGTGCTGGGCTACATCGCCGTGCGCGGGCTGCCGAGCGGCGAATTGTCCACGCTGCGTGACGAACAGGGCCTGCGGGTAGTGCTCGAGCAGCTCGCGCTCGCGGGTGTTGTCACCGTGTACCGCGGCGGGTTGGAGCCGGTGTACGCGATCGAACCCGGGGTACACCTCGAGGCGGCGTTCTACCGCAACAGCGCGGTGCACTGGTTCGTCAACCGGGCCATCCTCGAGCTGGCCGCCCTGACCGCGGTGGAACAGCCGGGTGACGATCCGCTGCGGGCGGCATGGAAGGCGGCCTTCGCGCTGCGCGATCTGCTCAAGTTCGAATTCTTCTTCCCGGAACGGCAGGAGTTCGCCGAGCAGATCATCGAGGAAGTGCGCCTCATCGTGCCCGAATGGGACGAGCACACCCCCGACGATCGGCTGGATCGCCAATTCCTCGGCGCTGTCACCGAATCCGGGTTCGTGATGGCCCACCGGGTATTGCGATCGTTCTTCGACGCGCAGCTGGTGGTGGCCGAGCGTCTGGTCGCCCGCGCTGCCGACGCGACGATCGATCGCAAGGAATTCATCGACGAATGCGTGGCGGTCGGCAAGCAGATGCTGTTGCAGCAGCGGCTGCACAGCCCCGAATCGGTGTCGTCGGAACTGTTCACCAGTGCGTGGAAACTGGCCGACAACCACGGCCTCATCGCGCCCGCGGCCACAGGGGCCGAGGCCGAATTGATCGGCAAGCGCCAGGAATTCGCCGACCAGCTGCGTGATCTCGGAGAACGCATCGCCCGGGCGGCCTCGCTCGATCCGTCGAACAGGAACACGAACTGATGAGCACACTCGCCGAAGCAGTGTCCGCGATCCGGTCGGGTCCGCAGGGCGCGCGGATCGCCGCGGTGTTCGATTTCGGTGGCACCGTCGTCGACGGCCTGCCACGACGAGGACTGGCACGCAAGGTGTTCCGTCGTGGCGACGGACGCCTGGCCACCCTGCTCGGCGGCATCCAGCGCGGTGGCACCGATGGTGACTACGGACGCTTCCTGCACGCCGTGGAACAGACCTGGGCGGGCGCCACGGAATCCGAGCTCGAGCAGCTGGGCCGCAAGGCTTTCGCCAAAGAGATCTACGGGCGGCTGTTTCCCGAGGCGTGGCAGCTCGTCCGCGCGCACCAATTGGCCGGGCACACCGTGATCGTGGTCAGCGAGCTCACCCGATTCCAGGTCCGGCCCGTGGCCGAGCGGCTCGGCATCGACAACGTGGTGTGCACGGAGCTCGCCGTCCAGGACGGCGTTCTCACGGGCCACCCGGCGGGCGCCCCGGTGTGGCGCGCCGGAAAAGCCACGGCGGTAGCCGAATTCGCCGCGAACCTGGAGATCGGCTACGTCTATGCCGACAGCGTGACCGACCTGCCCCTGCTCGAACTCGCCACCCGGCCGACCGTGGTCGACCCGGACCCGGCGCTGGCCGCGATCGCCGTCGGCAACGACTGGCCCACCCTGACGTTCCGGCTGCGCCGGGCTCCACGCCCCGTCGACTACCTGCGCACCATCGCCGGATTCGCCGGGCTCATCGGCGGTGCGCTGATCGGCGTACTTCGCAAGTCCTACACCGGCAAACGCCAGACGATGGCCGACGCGCTCATGCACGACGCCACCACCGCCACCCTGCGCGCGATCGACGTACAGCTGCGCGTGGTCGGAGCCGAGAACGCCCGCGCACCCAGGCCCGCGGTGTTCCTGTTCAACCACCAGAGCCAGTTCGACGTGATCATCGTCCCGAAGGTGCTCGACGGTGCGGTAACCGGCATCGGCAAGAAGGAACTCGCCAACCATCCCCTGTTCGGCCCGCTGATGCGGTTCGTCGGGGTCACCTTCATCGACCGCACCGACACCGAGCGCGCGAAAGCCGCACTCGCCCCGGTCGTTTCGACCCTGCGCGACGGGCTCTCGATCGCGGTCGCCCCGGAGGGAACGCGCTCGTTCACCCCCGGCGTCGGTCCGTTCAAGAAGGGCGCCTTCCATATCGCCATCCAGGCGGGCGTGCCGGTGATCCCGGTGGTCGTCCGCAACGCCGGCGAGATCGCCTGGCGAGATTCACCGATCGCCCGGCCCGGCATCGTCGACGTGGCGGTGCTGGCGCCGATCGACGTCTCCGGCTGGGACCCGGCCGACATGGACGCCGAGGTGGAAGGTGTTCGGCAGCTGTTCGAAACCACCCTGCTGAACTGGCCGGAACCCGACTGAGATCCGGCCGGGCGTGGCATGCGCCCGGCCGGAATCTCTCAGCTCTCGAACAATTGCTGTCCGAGGTAGTTCCCGGCAGCGGGGACGCCGGGCGGGATCGCGAAGACGGCCGAGCCCACCGGTGTCGTCCATTCGTTCAGCGCGTCGAACTCCGCCAGCCGCTGCTGCACAGGCAGAAACTGGGCGTCGACGTCGCGCTGATAGGCGACGAACAGCAGTCCCGAATTCGACAGCTGCCCCGGGGCGGGCGCCTCGTCGTAGTTGAAACCGCGCCGCAGGAACCGTTCACCGTCGTGGGTGTGCCTGGCGCGGGCGACATGCGACGACGGCGGGATCACCGGGATGCCGTTGCGGTCTACCGCCGCCAGATCGGGTTCGTCGTTCTCGGCGGTGCCGGTGAGCGGCGCACCGGTGGTGACCTTCCTGCCGACGGTCAGTTCCCGGCCGTCGGCGTCGAGTTCGTCCCAGCGGTCCAGATCCATGGCGATCCGGCGCAGCACCAGCGAGGTGCCGCCCGTCAGCCACGGCGTCGACGCGCCGTCGTCCCACACCAGACGATCGAAGTCGACCGTGCGCGGGGCGATGTTGACGGTGCCGTCGACCTGGCCCATGAGGTTGCGCATGGTCTGGCCGCGTGGCGCGTCCCGGAAGCCGCGCTGCACCCACCGCACCGTCACCAGCGACTTCACATGCTTGGACAGCACCCGCACCGCGTGCGCGACCGTCGTCGCTTCCCCAGCGCAGACCTGGAGTACCAGGTCCGCGCCGGTGTAGGCGGGCTCCAGCCGGTCGACGGGAAACGGCGGCAGCTGCCGCAGCCACCTCGGTCGTCGTGCGGTGAGACCGGTGACGGTGAACAGCTCGGGACCGAAACCGACCGTGACCGTGAGCCCGGCAGGCCGGGCCGCGAGTTCCGGTTCGGTGTCGGCCAGCGCGGGAACGCCCTGGGTGAGCCGCGCTGCGTCGTCGGTCCAGATCCGGAGCAGGCCGATGACGTCCTCGCGTCCGACCCCGGGCGCGAGGTCGAAACCGGCGAAAGCCACGTGACCGGGTGGCGTCGTCTCGATGCCGGCCTGGTGCGTGCCGTAGAACGGAACAACCTCGCGCCCGACGTCGGGTTCTCGTTCCCGATCCCGGAGACCGGCCGCGCCCCAGCCGATTCCGGCCGCGCCGACGACACCCGCTGCCGCCGCTCCCCCGCCGAGCAACCGGCGGCGGGAGAGCCCGGCATGCGGATCAGCCACCGTGCGTGGGGTTCTCGGAGCCCGGCGTGTAATTCTCCTTGCCGCCGGCGAAATCGCGCACCTGGGCGCTGATGACGGTGCTCGAGCCGTCGGAGAAGGTCAGGGTCAGCGAGGTTTGCGCACCGGTACGCAATGGCTGCTTCAGGTCCATGAACATCAGATGCTCGGCGCCGGGCTTCAGTGTCACTTCACCGTGCGCCGGGATGGTGATGCCACCTTCCTTGGGACGCATGGTCTTGGCCCCGGTGCTGTCGGGCACGACCTCGTGGATCTCGACCCGGTCCGAGGACGGGCTGGTCGCGGCGACCAGGGTGACCGGCGCGTCCCCGGTGTTGCGCAGGTTGCCGAAAGCGGCGGACATGCCGGAGTCGGCGGCCTTGATCCACTGGTCGCTCATCGTGATCCGGTCACCCGCCGATGCGGGGGCAGCGGGTGCGGGTTCGGAACCCGAGCAGGCGGTGGCGAAGAAGGCGAGGACAGACAGTGCGGTCGCGGCGCCGAGACGGCGGGCGGCGCGGGGTGAACGCAGGTGGGTACGCGTGTACGCGGACATGGAGAACTCCGATCATCGGGTCAGGTGGGCCCCGGACCGGTCTGTCGGCACAGCGAATCATCCACCGGGACGGTGGAATTCAGCGGCGTCGAGCTACGCCGGTACGGGGGTGAGTGCGGTCGCGCCCCTTCGGGGCGGACCACGTAGCCCGATATCCGGTCGCAGGAGGAGTTGCCGGACTACCGCGCGCTCGTCGGCGGCGGGTAGCCGGACCGGACGCGCGGGAGGGCACCCGACCCCGGCCGCCACGAGAACCAGCTGACGCACGCTGGTGATCGCCCGGCGTACGCCGACTTCGGCGGCGCGAATCGCGATCGCGCCGACCGGGATCGCGACCAGGTGCGCGAGCACCATCGCGGCCGAAAGGGGATGGTGCTGGACATGTCCCAGCGACATCGCGGTGTGCCCGGCACACTGGCCGACAGCCAGCACCGCCATGGTCGAAACCGGACTGTGCCCGCGTGGCAGCGCGGAGACCACGACACCGATCAGGGCGCAGGCGGCGAACAGCAGGACCATCGACGAGCCGGCGGGAAGGGCGGTAGCGCCCCCGAGTCCGTGCGCGAGTACGGCGACCGCACCGGAGGCGGCACCCACCGCGGCGCCGCGTAAGCGCGCGGTGTGATCCGTCGGTGAACGCACGCAGCCATGCTACGACTACGTGTCGTAGATATCGGGATCAGGGCGTATGACCGGGATCTCATCGGCGCCGCACCCGAATTCCGAAGAAGGACTTGACCTTAACCATTGTTTGGGTTTGATGATGGTCTCACCACCGAATGAGGGAGAACATCATGACCACCACCACCGCCCCCGCCACCTACACCGTTCCCGCACTGAACCGGCCCGTGGCCGTGCTGGGCGCCGCTGCCACCGCCGTGGTGCTGAACCTGATCGTCTGGGCCGTCGGCGCCGCCGCGGGCGGGACGTTCACCACGATCGCCGACGGCAAGGTCACCGATGCCGCACCCGGCGGCGTGATCATGATGTCGGCGGTGCCGGTGCTGATCGGGCTGACCGTCGCCGTGCTGCTGTCCTACGTGTGGACCGGCGTGCTGCGGACCGCCGCCGTGGTCGGATCGGTGCTGTCGATCGCGACCATCGGGCTGACCGTGGCCGCCGACTTCGACACCGCCTCCACCATCGCCCTGTCGGTGATGCACGTGGTGCTGGTGCCGGTCATGGTGATCGCGCTGGAAGGTGTGCGTCGCGGCATCACCGCGAAGTGACCCGAACACACAGCGAAGGCCCCGCCGAGGAACGGCGGGGCCTTTCGCGTGCCGGGTTCTAGACCGAGCGACCGAACAGCAGCTTCCACGGCATGAGCGCCGATTCGAGCTGCACCTTCAGGCTCATCTTCGACGCGCCGACGGTGCGCTCCTCGAAGCGGATCGGCACCTCGGCGATCGTGTAGCCCTTCTTGATCGCGCGGTAGTTCATCTCGACCTGGAACGAATAGCCGTTGCTGCGGATCGACGCCACGTCGATCGCGCGCAGGGTGTCGGCCTTCCACGCCTTGAAACCGGCGGTCGCGTCCTTCACGCCCAGGCGCAGGATCAGGTTCACGTAGAAGTTGGCCCAGGCCGACAGGGCCTTGCGGTACCACTTCCACTCCGCGGCGGTGGAACCACCGGGCACGTAGCGCGACCCCAGCGCCACGCCGACATCGTCGGAGCTCAGCTTCTCGAGCATCGACGGGATCACCTCGGCGGGGTGCGACAGATCGGCGTCCATCTGGATCACCACGTCGGCACCCTCGTCGAGCGCCGCGGTGATGCCCGCGATGTAGGCGCGGCCGAGGCCGTCCTTCTCGGTGCGGTGCAGCACGCTCACCACATTCGGCAGCTCAGCGGCCAGTTTGTCGGCGACATCACCCGTGCCGTCGGGTGAATTGTCATCTACGACCAGCACGTGCAGATCGGACACCGGCAGAGCCGTCAGCCGCTCCACCGCCACCGGCAGATTTTCCCGCTCGTTGTAGGTCGGCACAACAACGGTAACCCTCAAGGGTCGCCCTCCCTGCTCACCTGGATAGCCCCGCGGCCCAGGATGCGGGCACGGGGCATGTCATCGATTCGTTATGACGGTACTCGATGGTCCTGACGCTTTCCTGAGTGGCCGTGCGGGCGCTCACCACAGCCGACCCGCGTGGACCAGCGCGTCGATGATCAATCCGAGGCCGAACACGACGAAAAGCACTCTGATGACCGGCGGCCCGAAGCGGGTGATGCCCCGCACGAGCAGGCGGTATACCCGCCGCGCGCGCGGTGTCCGCCGCATGGCGACCGCGAGCACGACCAGCGGCAGGATCAGGGCGATCGCGCAGTAGCCGGCCACGATCACCGGCCACACCACCGGAAGCGGGCGCTGTGCGGACAGCAGTGCCAGGGCCGCGAGGTAGGGCACCGAGGTCGGCACCTTCGCCAGACCCAGCGTGAAGCCGATCACGCCCATCAGCCACGGGTGTTTGCGCACCGGCTCGACCCAGCGACCACCGGTGGACACGGTGGTGTCCACCGGCAGCGCGGCGACCGCGATCAGCACCAGGCCGATCACCAGCTCACCCCAGTACCGCAGGGTGGGGGTCAGCTCGAAGTCGAGGAGCCGGACCAGGAAGTCGATGCCGAGTACGGTGCACACGCCGAAGACCACGGAGATCGCGAAAACACCGCCGAGGAAGCTGAGCACACCTGTCATCGGCGAGCGCCGGGTCAGCCTGGCGTCGGCGACCACGGCCGTGGTGATCGCCACCAGCAGCACGTCGAGCGCGTCGAGCAGAGCGAACCCGAGCAGGGCCAACAGTCGATACTCATCCATGACGTGGCTGACCCTACTCGCCGGTCATATTTCGATCGCCGACCCGTCAGTCACACCAGCACCACCCGGACATCGTGTGGAAAGTCCTTGACCTGCGCGGTCTCGAGATCGATCCTGCCATCTGGACTGGACTCCCCCGCAAACGGCGCTGGGTGGTTACGCTTTTCAGCACCGGCTGTGCCGGGATCCGCGATCGTGAAGGGGCAGACATCGTGGCAGAAATGTCATTCGACCCGTCAGCGCTCGACGCTTATCAGCGTGCGGCAGCTCGGGTTTCCGAACTTCTTGGCACAGCGGCCACAGATACGACGACCGCGGCCGGGGTCGACCTGTCCGGGCTCGGCGTGCTCGGGCGTGAATTCGCCGCCGCCTGGACACAGGCCGCGGGCGACCACGCGTCGACACTGAGCACGGCGGGCAACCTGGTCACCGCCTATCAGGACATCTTGAATCGCTTCGGCGCCAGCGTGACCGGGATCGATTCCGGGCTGGCGGGCGATCTGCGGGCAGCCGAGGGAGAGGTGGCGTGATGCGTTCCAAATCGCTGGTCACCGAGACCACGGTCAGCACGATCACCCCCGCCGAGGCCGAGGCGAAGATCGAGCCGGTGATCGCGCTGCTCGAAGTGCCGTTGCTCGAGTTGCGGAGATCGCTGGGCAGCAACACTTCCGCCGATCCCGACGCGTCCGTCGTCGCCGCGCTGACGTCGGCGTCCGCCGCGACCACGGCTACCGAAGACCCGCATCGGCTCGGGCTGTACGCGCTCGAGTCGACCGAGACCGCGGCGCCGGCCACGCCCGCGCTGCGGCAGACCGCGACCGAGGTCTCGGCCGCGGCCGATCGTGGGACCAGTTTGAGCTCGCTGCTCGGGCAGGCGTATTCGACACAGTCGACCGCGGCCGCCAAGGTCGACGCGATCATCGCCGACTTCCGGGCCAAGGCGAAGAAGGCCGCGCCCGCGGTGAACGAGAACAACCTGGACGCCATCGTCGAGCTGGCCGAGGAGGCCATTTCGGAAGCGGTCGGGGTGGTGGGCAATGCCAGCACCGAGATGGATCAGTACACCCGGGACACCAAGGGGCTCACCAGCGATCTCGGCGGGACCAACGGGGTAACCGTGCCCACCGGCGCGACGGAGGTGGCGCCCGGGGTCTATGTACTCGGCACCGGCGGATCCGATACGTCGTCGTGGGACGACTCCTCGTGGGATGACGAGGACGACAACATCGATCCGGCGACAGCGGCGCAGATCGCGTTGCAAGAGGCCCTGATCGACGGTGGGGTGTCCTTGGGAACCGCGGCGATCGACGCCGGTGTCACCTTCGGAACGCATCTGATCGACAAGATCGCCGAAGTCGCGATGCACGGGATCGACAAGGGCTCCGAGTTGGCGACGACCGGAATCGACACTCTCGCCGCGAATGCCACCGGTACCGAGGGCACCACCTCCACCTCCCCCGCGGGCACCACACCCGCCTCGCCGTCGACCAACGGCGGCGGCACCGGCACGAACACCTTGTTCGGCGGATTGGGTGGCGGCGCCAGCACCGGCGGTGGCGCCAACACCGGCGCCGGGGCGAACAGCGACAGTGGCGCGTCGGCGAAGCCGGATACCCCCGCGCCGTCCGCGCCGTTCCAGTCCAACCAGACGCCGAAAACCGAACAGCCCCAACAGGCTCCGAGCACACCGGCGCCGGCCCAGCAGCCGATGCAAGGCGGGGTGGTTCCGCCCGGCAGCCGTCCGCAGCAGGATCAGGAGACCGAGAAGCCCTCCGCCGCACCTAAACACGGTCAACCGGGAGTCGTCCCGGCGCCGGCGTAGGACCCCCGGATGGAGAATCCGTTCGGTGCCTACTTCACGTCGCCGGATGCCACGCCGCCCGGTCGCCGTCGCCCGCAGGGCAAACGGCGCCGCAGGCGGCGACGCGAGGCCGAGCCGCAGACGATCGGCACGAACCCCGAGACCTGGCCGCCACCCGACCCGGAACCGTTCGACAGCAACGACCCGTTCGAGCCCGCACCCGTCCAGCCGGTATATCGAAACCCCGCCGACGACGACGGGTTCACCGGCGACTGGAACGACTGGAACGACGGCGACGCGCCGGTCGAGACACAGCGCGGCGACGATGTCGACTGGAACGACTGGGCCACCGCCACCGCCACCGAACAGAGCGGCGACCACGTAGAGATGCCGGTATTGCCGCGACTCAAGGACTTCGGCGGCGGCGGCCAGATCGCACGGCGGCCCCGCAAGAACTTCGACGACGAACGCTACGACGACAGCGGCGGCCGGGCGAAGGCCGCCGCCGCGATCAAGGGTGTGGTCGGCGCGCTCGCCTTCGTCGTCGTGCTCGGCGTGGCCGCCACCATCTTTCTCGGCCCCGCCGACAAGACGAGCACCACCACCCAGGCCGCCGTCCCTGGCTCGCGGGCGACCACGTCCACCGTGGTTCCCCCGCTCCCCGCCCACGCTCTGTCCGGCTGCGAGTCCTTCCGCACTCCCTCGATCACCATCAGCGCCGAGCGCGGCGACACCGCCAGCCCCGAGGGCGCCATCCTCGGCTTCGAATACAGCTACTACGTCGACCGCGACGCCGCCAAGGCCCGTTCGTTCGTCACCGACAACGCGCATGTGGGCAATGCCTCGGCCTTGGCCGAAGGCATCGGCTCGCTGCCCCTCGACGTCAAATACTGCGTCCACATCACCAAAGCCGACGCCGCCGACCCCACCCTCTGGAACGTCACCATCCACCAGAAATGGCCGGGCGACGCCACCACCGAGAAGATCGACCAGGTCATGCGCACCACCGAGGTAGCCCCCGGCCGCCACCGCATCACCAGCATCGACCACCGCATCTGACCACGTCCTCGAACGCGAAAGTCCCCCGCACCGGGATCGGTGTGGGGGACTTTGCCGTGTTGCGACCCTGACGGGACTCGAACCCGCGACCTCCGCCGTGACAGGGCGGCGCGCTAACCAACTGCGCTACAGGGCCTTGCATCGTTACGTCGGGGGATATTACCCGGTGGGCATCGGTTTCGGTAACCGAACAGGTCAGGCGGCGAATCGCATGTTGACACTGACGTCAACATCAATAACACTTGTGACGGTAACCACAAGCGAGGCGCGGGCCGGATCGGCACGCAAGGGCAGCGCAGGTCCGTGTTCGCCGATGGCGCGCTGGTGGCGCTGATCGAGCACCGGGCGGGGAGCGATCCCGCGATCGGCGCGAGTGGTTCATCACCGACCACATCGCCATCGCCGAACGACTGATCGCTTTCCCCGGCCCGACCCGCACCGCCACCGAATCCGAGGACATCCAGTGAAGCTGCTCATCGCCAACCGCGGCGAGATCGCCCTGCGCGTCCTGCGCACCGCCGCCGAGCTCGGTATCGACACCGTGGCGGTGTACGCCGAGGACGACGCCGACAATCCCGATGTGCACGCGGCGGGCGAGGCGATCCTGCTGGCGGGCACCGGCGCGACGCCCTACCTCGACCACTCCGCGATCCTGGCCGCCGCCAAGGAATCCGGCGCCGACTACTTGCATCCCGGCTATGGATTCCTCAGCGAGAACGCCGAGTTCGCCCGTGCGTGCGCGGCCGACGGCGTCACGTTCGTCGGCCCCGATCCCTCGGTGCTCGACCTGTTCGGCGACAAGTCCTCGGCCCGCGCGACCGCCGTGGCCGCCGGCGTCCCCGTCTTGCCCGCGACCGAGGGACCGACCACCGTCGAGCAGGTTCACGCGTTCTTCGGCACGCGTCCCGGCGCGATCATGATCAAGGCGCTGGCCGGTGGTGGCGGCCGCGGCATGCGGGTGGTGCGGAGCGCGCAGGAGATCGACGACGCGTACCGGCAGTGCGCCGCGGAAGCGCGGCTCGGTTTCGGCAATCCGGCGGTCTTCGCCGAGACGCTGTTCGAGAACGCCCGGCACATCGAAGTCCAGGTCGTCGCCACCGGCGGCACAGCGCTGGCACTGGGCGATCGCGATTGCAGTGTGCAGCGCAGGCATCAGAAGCTGCTCGAAATCGCGCCCGCGCAGGGACTTTCGGACACCCAGCGCCGAGAACTCCACGCGGCGGCGGCCCGACTGTGCGCCCACGTCGACTATCGCGGGCTGGCCACCGTCGAATTCCTGGTCTCCGACAGCGAATTCGCTTTCCTCGAGGTGAATCCGCGAATCCAGGTGGAGCACACCGTGACCGAGGAGGTCACCGGCGTGGATCTGGTCGCCGTGCAGCTCGCGATCGCCCAGGGCACGCCCTTCGGCGAACTGGGGTTGCCGAGCGGAATCGTCTCCACCGGAACTGGATCCACCGGTGATCCGGCCGCCGCCGACGGCATCGCGATCCAGGCCAGGGTCAACATGGAAACGATGACGGCCGACGGTTCGACGGTGCCGACCGCGGGCACCCTGACCACCTTCGCACCGCCGACCGGCCCCGGCGTGCGGGTCGACACCTTCGGCCGCTCCGGGCTGACCCCGAGCCCGCGCTACGACTCGCTGCTGGCCAAGGTGATCACCCGCACCCGCGGACAGTCCTTCCCCGCCGCCGCCCGCAAGGCCGCGACAGCACTCGCCGAGTTCACCGTGACCGGCATCGGTACGAACATCTCGTTCCTGCGCGAGATCCTCGCCGACAGCACCTTCCAGTCAGGACTCGCCACCACCGGCTTCCTCACCGAGCGGCTGACCGAACTGGCGGCAGCGGCGCAGACCGATCAGCCCGAGGTCGCGATCACCGCGATCGAGCTGTATCCAGGGCAGGAGGCCGTGCACGCTCAGCTCGCGGGCACGGTGGTCGAGGTGACCGAGGAGGGTGCCGACGTCGGCGCGGGCGGTCAGCTCGCCGTGCTCGAGGCCATGAAGATGCAGCACGTGGCCGCCTCACCCGATGCCGCCAGGACCGTCCGGGTGCTGGTCCGCCCCGGCCAGGTCGTCGCGCCGGGCGATCCGCTGGTCATCATCACCCGCACCGGCGCGGACGAGTCCGGCGGCGCGCACACCGAGCTGGATCCCGACCGCGTTCGCGCCGATGTCGACGAGATCCGCGCCAGACACCTCGTGACGCTGGACGAGTCCCGCCCGGCGGCCGTGGACAAACGGCACCGGCTCGGTCGCCGCACGGCCAGGGAGAACATCGCCGACCTGGTCGACGAGGGCAGTTTCGTCGAATACGGCGCGCTCGCGTTCGCCGCGCAACGCAGCAGACGCGCCGAAGCGGACCTGATCGCCAACACCCCCGCCGACGGCCTGGTCACCGGCTTGGCGACCATCGGCGCCGACCGCTTCGGCAACGCCGAGGCGGTGGTGGTCTCCTACGACTACACCGTGCTCGCCGGCACCCAGGGCAAGAACAACCACGCCAAGACCGACCGCGCCTTCGAACTCGCCGAACGCAAGCGGATTCCGGTGGTGCTGTTCGCCGAGGGCGGCGGCGGCAGGCCGGGCGACACCGACGGGACCGGCATGGGCCTGGATGTGACGACCTTCCGCGCGCTCGGCGCGCTACGCGGCAAGGTACCGCTGGTGACGATCGTGTCCGGCCGCTGCTTCGCGGGCAACGCCGCCCTGGCCGGTGTCTGCGACGTGATCATCGCGACGCCGGACGCCAATATCGGCATGGGCGGACCGGCGATGATCGAGGGCGGCGGGCTCGGCGCCTGCCGCCCGGAGGACATCGGCCCGGTCGAGGTGCAGCGACGCAACGGTGTCGTCGACCTGGTCGCCCGCGACGAGGCGCACGCGGTGGCACTGGCCAAGCAGTACCTGGGCTACTTCCAGGGCAGGGTCGACGATGTCCAGGCACCGGATCCACGGCTGGCCCGGCACGTGGTGCCGGAGAACCGGTTGCGCGCCTACGACATCCACCGCGCCATCGACGCGATCGTCGACGTGGGCTCGGCGCTGGAGCTGCGGCCGGACTACGGGGTCGGCGTCGTCACCGCGCTGGTGCGGGTACACGGCGAACCGTTCGGCTTGATCGCCAACAGCAGCCACCACCTGGGCGGTGCGATCGATGCCGAGGCCGCCGACAAGATGGGCGAGTTCCTCACGCTGTGCCAGTCGTTCGGGCTGCCGGTCGTCTCCCTGTGTGACACACCGGGTTTCATGGTCGGACCGGAGGCTGAGAAAACCGCGACGGTGCGCCGGTTCAGCAAGCTGTTCGTACTCGGCGCGCAACTGAGCGTGCCGTTCGGCACCATCATCCTGCGCAAGGGCTACGGACTCGGCGCGATGGCGATGGCGGCGGGCCACTTCCACGCGCCGCGGTTCACCGTCGCCTGGCCCACCGGCGAGATCGGGCCCATGGGCCTGGAGGGCGCCGTTCGCCTCGGCTTCAGCAAAGAGCTCGCCGCCGTTACGGATCCGGACGAGCGCGAGACGCTGTTCCAGCAATTGCTCGCCATGGCCTACCAGCAGGGCAAGGCGCTCACCGCTGCCACGGGTTTCGAACTCGACGATGTGATCGACCCCGCCGACACCCGCACCTGGATCGCCACCCTCGTCGACGGCCGGGCGCGCGGAGGGTCGTGGGACAGCTCGGCCACTTGATACCCCCTTCGCTCTCTGTGTGATTTACGGCATATTTCCAGCCGGTCACACCGAGCATGCGCTCAGACTTGAAGTTGACGTCAACTTTCAATAGATTCAGGACTGCGGATTCACCGAGCAGCCACTGATCGAACGGAAGGATTCTCATGAGAGTTACCGACAAAGTGGCCATCGTGACCGGTGGCGGCGCGGGCATCGGCGCCGCGCTGGCCGCCGCACTGGCCGCGGCGGGCGCGAAGGTAGTGGTGGCCGACCTCGACGAGCCCGCCGCGCTGGCGGTGTCGGAGCGGATCAACGCCGATCACCCCGGCACTACCGTCGGCGTCGGCGCCGACGCCGCTGTCACCGAGGAGATCCGCGGTCTGATCGCGGTGGCGCAGCAGCACTTCGGGCCCGTCGATCTGTACTTCGCCAACGCGGGCATCGTCGGCGCCGCCGGACTCGACGTCACCGACGACGAGTGGGACCGCTCGCTGGACGTGAACCTGCGCGCCCACATCCGTGCCGCGCGGCTGCTGGTGCCCGAGTGGGTCGAACGCGGTGCGGGCTATTTCGTCAGCACCGCGTCGGCCGCCGGACTGCTCACCCAGATCGGTTCGGCCACCTACTCGGTGAGCAAGCACGCCGCGGTCGGGTTCGCCGAGTGGCTCAGTGTCACCTACGGCGACCAGGGCGTGCGCGTCAGTTGCCTGTGCCCGATGGGTGTCAACACGAAACTGCTGTACGAGGGCCAGAATTCGGGCGAGGAGCTCGGCGCCACGGCGACCCGCGCCGTCGTCTCGGCGGGCGATGTCCTCGAACCCGCCGACGTGGCCGACATCGTGCTCACGGCCGTCGCCGCCGAGGAATTCCTGATCCTGCCCCATCCACAGGTGCTGGACATGTACCGCCACAAAGGCGCCGACTACGACCGCTGGCTGCGCGGCATGCGTCGCTACCAGTCGTCGCTGCTGGCCGAAACCCACTGAGCGAGAGACAAAGCCATGTCACTGTTCGATCTGAGCGATCGCGCGAAGAAGTATTCCGAAGACCTGCTCGACTTCATGGACGCGCACGTCTACCCGGCCGAGGCCGTCTACGAGACGCAGATGCGCGAATCCGGCGACCCCCATTTCCAGCCGCCCGTCCTCGAAGAGCTCAAAGCCGAGGCCAAGCGGCGCGGCCTGTGGAACCTCTTCCACCCACACCCCGGGCGCGGCCCCGGCCTCACCAACCTCGAGTACGCGCCGCTGGCCGAGATCATGGGCCGCAGCCACCTCGCCGCCGAGGCCTGCAACTGCAACGCCCCCGACACCGGCAATATGGAAGTGCTCGAGCTGTTCGGCACCGAGGAGCACAAAGAGAAGTACCTGAAGCCGCTGCTCGACGGCACCATGGCGTCGGCGTTCGCGATGACCGAACCGCGGGTGGCCAGCTCCGACGCCACCAATATCGAACTGTCGATGGTGCGCGACGGCGGCGACTACCTGCTCAACGGCCGAAAGTGGTTCGCCACCAACGCCTTGCACAAGAACTGTCGAGTGATGATCGTGATGGGCAAGACCGATCCCACCGCGGCGCCGCACCGTCAGCAGACCATGATGGTGGTCCCGATCGACGCGCCGGGCGTCACGATCCTGCGCGGGCTGCCGGTCTTCGGCTATCAGGAACGCGAAGGCCACGCCGAGATCGACTTCGCCGACGTGCGCGTGCCCGCCACCGACGTGCTCAAAGGCGAGGGCGAGGGTTTCGCGATCAGCCAGGCCCGGCTCGGACCCGGCCGCATCCACCACTGCATGCGCAGCATCGGGATGGCCGAACGCGCGCTGGAGATGATGTGCAAGCGCGCGCAGGCGCGGGTCACCTTCGGCACGCCCATCGCCGACAACGCCAACATCCAGGACTGGATCGCCGAGTCGCGCATCGAGATCGAGATGATCCGGCTGCTCACGCTCAAGGCCGCGCATCTGATGGACACCGTCGGCAACAAGGCCGCGCGCACCGAGATCGCCGCCATCAAGGTGGCCGCGCCGAACATCGCGCTGAAGGTCGTCGACCGAGCCATTCAGGTACACGGCGCCGGCGGTGTCACCGACGACTTCCCGCTCGCGGCCGCGTGGGCGCACCTGCGCACTCTCCGGCTCGCCGACGGCCCCGACGAAGTCCACAAGCGTGCCATCGCACGGCAGGAACTGCGCAAGTACAAGGAGAGCAACTGATATGACCGGACTGGATCTCACCGGCCGCACCGCCATCGTCACCGGCGCCTCACGGGGCATCGGACTGGCGATCGCCCAGTCGCTGGCCACCGCGGGCGCGAACGTCGTGTTGACCGCGCGCACACAGGAATCCGCTGACGCGGCCGCGGCACAGATCGGCGGCACCGCGATCGGCGTCGGCGCGCACGTCGTGGACGAAGACGCCGCGCGGCGCTGCGTCGAGCTGACCATCGAACGGTTCGGCAGCGTCGACATCCTGGTCAACAACGCGGGCACCAACCCGGCGTTCGGCCCGACGATCGACCAGGATCACGCCCGCTTCGCGAAGATCTTCGACGTGAATCTGTGGGCTCCCGTGCTGTGGACGCAGCTGGTCACCCGCGCGTGGATGGGCGAGCACGGCGGCGCCGTGGTCAACACCACCTCGATCGGCGGCCTGAGTCTCGAGCCGAACATCGGGCTGTACAACGCGTCCAAGGCGGCGCTGATCCACCTGACCAAGCAGTTGGCGATGGAACTGTCGCCGAAGGTGCGCGTCAACGCGATCGCGCCGGGCGTGGTGCGGACCAAGCTGGCCGAAGCGCTGTGGCAGGAGCAGGAACAGGAGCTCGCGGCCTCGACCGCGCTGGACCGGATCGGCGAGCCCGACGACGTCGCCGCCGCGGTGGCCTTCCTGGTCTCCGACGCGGCGAGCTGGATCACCGGCGAAACCATGGTGATCGACGGCGGCCAGCGGCTCGGCGACGTCGCCCCGTTCCGCAGCGGAGCCTCGGTCGGTGCCTGACGCGCACGAGGTGGTCGGCGTCGACCCGGTCGCCATCGGACGATGGTTCGCCGCGATCGGCGTCGAGCACACCGCGCCACTGCGTTTCGACCGGATCGGCCTGGGCCAATCGAACCTGACCTACCTGGTGCGCGACGACGCGGACCGCCGATGGGTGCTGCGCAGGCCGCCGCTGGGGCACCTGCTCGCCTCCGCGCACGATGTGGTGCGCGAGGCCAGGATCATGGCGGCGCTCGAATCCACCGATGTCCCGGCGCCGCGGATTCTCGGTGTCGTCGACGATCCGGCGGTGTCGGAGGTACCGATGGTGCTGATGGAATTCGTCGACGGGCAGGTGGTCGACACCATGGCGATCGTGGAATCGCTGGCCCCACAGCGTCGCCGGGCCATCGCCGAATCACTGCCGCGCACGCTGGCGAAGATCCACGCGGTCGACCTGACCGCCGTCGGCCTCGCCGATCTGGCGAGTCACAAGCCCTACGCCGCCCGCCAGCTCAAACGGTGGGGCGGGCAATGGGAGCAATCCAAGACCCGGGAGCTGCCGGAGCTCGACGAGCTCACCCGCAGGCTGACCGCCGACATCCCGGAGCAGCGGGAGGTGACCCTCGTGCACGGCGACTTCCACCTGCGCAACGTGATCACCAGCCACGACACCGGCGAAGTCGTGGCCGCGCTGGACTGGGAACTGTCCACCCTCGGCGATCCGCTGGCCGACATGGGCAGCCTGCTCGCCTACTGGACCGAACCGGGCGAGAACACCGGCGGCGACTTTCCCGCGTCGGCGCTGCCCGGTTTCCCGAACCGCGCGCAGATGTCGGCGGCCTACCTCGCGCTGACCGGGCGCGACCCGGCCGCCCTGCGCTACTGGCACGCCTTCGGGCTGTGGAAACTCGCCGTCATCGCCGAGGGCGTGCTGCGCCGAGCGCGGGACACGCCGCAGAACAGGGCCGCTGCGGGCACCCCGACCGTCGAACGCATCGACGCGATCGTGCACAAGGCACTCGACCTCACGAGCACATCCGGACAGGAGCAGACATGACACGCACGGCTATCGAGACCGTCGCCGGCCAGGTCGTCTTCGTCGCCGACGGACCGAAGGACTGATCGACGATGAAAGCATGGCAGGTAACCGAACTCGGCGAACCACGGGATGTGCTGCAGTTCAACGACATCGACGATCCGGTCGCCGGACCGGGGCAGGTGCTGGTGCGTGTCCTCGCGGCGCCGGCCAACTTCCCCGACGTGCTGCTGTGTCGTGGGCAGTACCAGGTCAAGCCGCCGCTGCCGTTCACGCCCGGCGTCGAACTGTGCGGTGAGGTGGTGGCGGTCGGCGACGGCGCCGATTTCGCGGTCGGTGACCGGATCGTCGGCACCACGAACCTGCCCGGTGGCGCGTTCGCCGAGCTGGCCATGCTCGATGCCGACAGCGCGTTTCCCGCACCGGACTCCCTCGACGACGCCGAGGCCGCCGCACTGGTCATCGGTTATCAGACGAGCTGGTTCGCCCTGCACCGGCGCACTCGGGTGCAACCCGGCGAGACGCTGCTGGTGCACGCCGCCGCGGGTGGCGTGGGCAGTTCCGCCGTGCAGCTGGGCAAGGCGGCGGGCGCGCGGGTGATCGGTGTCGTCGGCGGGCCGGACAAGGCCGACTACTGCCGCCGCCTCGGCGCCGACCTCGTGATCAACCGGCGCACAGAGGATTTCGTGCCGATCGTCAAGGAGTTCACCGGCGGCCGTGGCGCCGACGTGATCTACGACCCGGTCGGCGGCGACGCCTACGCCAAGTCCACCAAATGCATCGCCTTCGAGGGTCGCATCCTGGTGATCGGCTTCGCGGGCGGCACGATCCCCCAGCCCGCGCTCAACCACGCGCTGATCAAGAACTACTCGATCATCGGCCTGCACTGGGGGCTCTACAAGCAGTACAACCAGCAGGCGATCGCCGACTGCCACGCCGAGCTGTCGCGGCTGGCCGCGGCGGGTGAGGTGAGACCACTGATCAGCGAACGCCTTTCGCTCGGCGACGTCCCCGACGGCCTCGGCCGCCTCGGCGACGGCGACACCGTCGGCAGGCTCGTCTTCCACCCCCGGCTATAAATAGGGCATGGAACGACGTGCGGAGACCGCAGGCGACAGCGCGCCACCCTCGATGGCGCGCACCTCGCTGCTGCGCGAGCTGCCCGCCACGCCGCGCGGGCTGCGAACCAGGACAGCGCTGATCGACGCGGGACGGAAGGTGTTCGAGCGCATGGGGTATCTCGATGCCCGGCTCGTGGACATCACCCAGGAGGCCAAATGCTCCTCGGGCACCTTCTACACCTATTTCGCCGGGAAAGAGGAGATCTTCGCGGCGATCCTGGAGCACGCCCAGGAAGACATGATGCATCCCGGGATGGAGCACGTGACGGGTGACGACGATCCCGTGTCGATCATCGAGGCCAGCAATCTGGCGTACTTCGAGGCCTACAAGCGCAATGCGAAGTTGATGGGACTGCTCGAACAGGTCGCCAATATCGATCCCGAGTTCAGCAAGCTCCGCCAGGAACGGGCCGACGCGTTCATCCGCCGCAACGCCCGCAGCATCGCCGATCTCCAGCAGCGCGGTCTCGCCGATCCCGAACTGGACCCGATGCTGTCCTCACGGGCTCTGTCGGGGATGGTCAGCAGGCTGGCCTTCAACTATTTCGTCACCGGCGACGGGCTCCTCGACGGCAAGCCGCTCCCGATCGAGGAGCTCGTCTTCACGGTGACCCGGCTCTGGGCGAACGCGCTGCGGATGCCGCTGAAGAACTGACCGACCGGCGCGGTCGAACGAAAAAATCCCCTCACCGAGTTGTCTGGTGAGGGGATCGAAGGTGGCCAGAGCCGGGATCGAACCGGCGACCTACCGCTTTTCAGGCGGTCGCTCGTACCAACTGAGCTACCTGGCCGGAAGTACCGGATTGCTCTGGTACTACGTGCGACCCTGACGGGACTCGAACCCGCGACCTCCGCCGTGACAGGGCGGCGCGCTAACCAACTGCGCTACAGGGCCATGCTTCTGCAGTACTGCTAGACACAGTCCGAAGACTGTACCCCCTACGGGATTCGAACCCGCGCTACCGCCTTGAAAGGGCGGCGTCCTAGGCCGCTAGACGAAGGGGGCTCGTTCCGAATCTCTCCGGGGCGGCTTCAACGTTTCCGTTGGGAGCTCGCATAGCTTATGACAGGTGTGCGCAGAGTTCCAAATCGCCTGGTCAGGCGCCCAAACCGAGGTCATCCAGGCGTGCTTGCTCCCGCCAGCCCTCGGTGCGGAAGTTCTGGATCCACAGCGGGGTGGCCATCGCCTCCACGATAACCTCCAGCACCTCGGCGAAGCGGGCGCGCAGGTCGGCGGCGGAGCCGTTGGAGATCGGGTCGACCAGATAGCGCTGGCCTGCCAGCGCCGCGGACAGAGTCCGGGTGAAGCGGTCGGGGTCGGCGTCGGCGCGCAGCTGGCCGTCGTCGATGGCGCGGACCGCGAGCACGCGGGTGGCGCGGCCGACGATGCGCCCGCCGCCGTTGCCGGTGTCGCGATGGAAGTCGGGTTCGATCACGAGGCGGTACTCGGCTTGCACGATGGTGTCGTGCTCCAGGCGAAGGGCGATCTCGTCGACCATGCCGTGCAGCACGTCGAGCGGACCCAGGTCTGCGCGCGCGAGCCAGCGCTCCGCGCAGATCCGGTACCGCTCGACCGCGGTCTCGAGGACCGCGCGCGCCAGGTCTTCCTTGGAGTCGAAGTGGAAGTACATCGCGCCCTTGGTGGCGCGCGAACCTTCCAGAATGCGGTTGAGCGATGCCGCGGCATATCCGCTCTTCCCGAACTCGACGGCCGCGGACTTGATTATCGCCGCGCGTGTCCGGCGCGCCCGCTCTTGCTGCCGTGCCATGCTCGAAACGCCTCCGAACCTTCTCGACGCCGACGGTCGAATACAGACCGTTGGTGCGAATTGTGGTTTTAATTCAAACTTTCGGTATGAAAGACCCGCGGTGCCTCGCACAGCGGCCCCGCCACCAGTGAGAACCGCCTCCTCCTGCGGTAACGACTACCCCTTTGCCGGAGTTCGCGCACCCATCGCGATCACCTCGGCCTGCGATCTGCCGGTGAATTCCCGAAACGCCACACCCTGCACCGGAGCCACGGAAAACGCGGCACCGGTGATTGTTTCGAAATTCACCAGGCGATCACCGTACCCGTATTCGCGAGTCGACACGCGGCGATTGGAGTACCCATCCGAACATCCGATCCGGTTATCCAAACCAGCAAACGAAGCGCAACCGGAATGATTACTTCGGGTACGAATTCCATAGGCGCGCAGCCCGGTTGACCACCGCGCCGGCACCGCCGACGTTCGCCGAACGGTCGCGAGACCGGCGCCCACCTTGGACCTCTCCATCGCTGCTGCACCCCTGCTTGTCGAAAGATGTTGCGATACAACAGTATTCGATGACCATACGCAACCCGTAACGCGAACACCGCTGGGGCACCGGGTGTTTACCGGGAATCGTCGCCCACGTCCACGTTGTTACCGGCCGCCACCAGCGGCGATCAGCCGCCCGCGACTCGACCCGGGGACCACTGTTCGGTCCTTCGGCACAGCGTCCGCTAGACTCCGCTGCGCGCCCCTTTAGCTCAGTTGGTAGAGCTGGTGACTTTTAATCACTAGGTCGTAGGTTCGAGTCCTACAGGGGGCACCACGACTACTACCGTGACCATCGTCACGTGGCGACGCGCCAACCCGCAGACGCCGCCGAAACCAGGGGTTTCGTGCGCGGATTCACCTACCCTGAGCGCGACCCGGGCTTCCGGGCGCCCACTACCTCAGGCGGAGTGAGATGACTTCCTTCGACGATTTGCTCTCCCAAGTACCCATCGCCCAGATCGCCGACCAGCTCGGCGTCGACCAGGCGACCGCCACCACGGCCGTGCAGGCCGCGCTGCCGACGCTGCTCGGCGGCCTCCAGGCCAACGCCGCCCAGCCGCAGGGCGCGGCCGCACTGCTCGGCGCGCTCGACAACCACGGCGGCCTCGTCGAGGGCGAAGGCGCGGTGAATCTGCAGCAGGTGGACGTCGGCGACGGCGAGAAGATCGTCGACAACGTCTTCGGTGACGAGAAGAACACCGTCATCAGCGCGCTCGGCGCGGGCGGCGGAACCGGCGGCAACGACCTCATCGGCAAGCTGCTGCCGATTCTCGCCCCGATCGTGCTCGCCTATCTGGCCAAACAGCTCACCGGCGGTGGCGGCGCCGCAGCACCGGCACCGCAGCAGACGCAGGCCTCCGGCGGCGGTCTCGGCGATCTGCTGGGCGGCCTGCTCGGCGGCAGCAGCAACACCGGCGGGCTCGGCGGCATGATCGGCGACGCCCTGTCGAAGAACGCGGGAGGTGCGCTGGGCAGCGTGCTCGGCGGCCTGCTCGGCGGCAAGCGCTGAGATGTTCATCTACCTGTAGTTAACGTCGCGAGGCCCGCGGCGATAGTCCCTATGCTGCGGGCCGAGCACCTAGACTCGTCAGCACCACCATCGGATCTACTGACGAGTTGTGGCGTTGCTCAACATCGTCGGAAAACCGCTCTGTTGCGTTTCGCATCACACCTACGGTGCCGTAAGGTATGGCCGCATCGCGACGTTCGACCGCAAGCACGACAGCGAAGGGTTTTTACATGGCAAGGGATCTGACTCAACTCGAACTGCTCACGGAGTTGGAGCCGGTTGCCGAGGAAAACGTCAACCGGCACATGTCGCTGGCCAAGGAGTGGCACCCCCACGACTATGTCCCGTGGGACGAGGGCCGCAACTTCGCCGCCATGGGCGGCATCGACTGGGATCCTGAGCAGTCCAAGCTCAGCGAGGTCGCCAAGGCGGCCATGATCACCAACCTGCTCACCGAGGACAATCTGCCGTCCTACCACCGTGAGATCGCCGAGAACTTCTCCCAGGACGGCGCCTGGGGCACCTGGGTGGGTCGCTGGACCGCCGAGGAGAACCGGCACGGCATCGTGATGCGCGATTACCTGGTTGTCACCCGCGGCGTGGACCCGGTCGCCCTCGAAGAGGCCCGGATGATCCACATGACCAACGGCTTCGCCTCCCCCGCCGAGGTCGACGCGGGCTTCCTGCACTCGGTCGCCTACGTGACCTTCCAGGAACTGGCCACCCGCGTGAGCCACCGCAACACCGGCAAGGTCTGTGACGACCCGATCGCCGACCGCATGCTGCAGCGCGTCGCCGCCGACGAGAACCTGCACATGATCTTCTACCGCAACCTCTGCGGCGCGGCGATGGACCTGAGCCCCGACCAGACCATCGAGGCCATCTCGATGATCGTCGAGAACTTCCAGATGCCCGGCGCGGGCATGCCGAACTTCCGTCGCAACGGCGTGCTGATGGCCAAGCACGGCATCTACGACCTGCGTCAGCACCTCGAAGAGGTCGTGCAGCCGGTGCTCAAGAAGTGGAACGTCTTCGACCGCACCGACTTCACCGCGCGTGGCGAGGCTACCCGTGAGCGGCTGGCGGGCTTCCTGGACAAGCTGGGCCAGGACGTGCTGAAGTTCGAGGAGCAGCGCGACAAGATGCTCGCTCGCGAAGCCAAGCGCCGCGAAATGGTCGCAGTTTAGGTTCAACAAAGCGCTGCGCACCTTGATCATCAAGGTGCGCAGCGCTTTTTGTGTGGATGTCTCCCGATGTCCGGCGATCCAGGTTCGCGAACTATTTCATCGGGAGGGCGCCGTCGGCGCTGCCGACGTCGGTGATCTTCCAGTCCTGGCCCGCGTCGACGGTGATGTTGTAGGTGACCGTGTTGCGCAGGCCGTCGGGGTTCTGCGCGTTGGTGGTGCTCACGTCCACGAACGCCGCGACCTTGTAGACCTCGCCCTCGTGTGAGAGCACCTTGGCGGTGATCGGCGTGGCGGTGGAGGTCCACTTCAGCGGGATGATGATCTGCTCGAGCTTCGCGCCGGTGGCATCGAACTTCTTCGACAGCTCGGGCGACGTTCCGGCCTTGAGCTTGGCGACCCAGGCGTCGACGTCCTGGTAGTTCAGGGTCGCCGAGCCGACCGAGTAGTCGAGGGCGATCTGTTCGGCCTTCGCGTCGTCGGCGGCCTGCTCCTTCATGTCGGAGATCTCGGAACGGGCCGAGCCGAGCAGCACGCCGAGCACCAGCGCGAGAATCGCGAGGACGGCGATCACGGCACCGCCCACCAGCGACGAGACGCGCACGGCGACCGTGCCCTTGTCGGGCGTGGCAGGGGTTTTCGTCAGGTCGGTGGCGTCTTCCATGGGGGTCTTCTCCGATTACGTGGGGACAGCGCACCGCCGGAGGCGACGATGCCAGCAGAGTAAGGCTACTGACGTCGCGGACCTGTTCCGGACACGGCGTAGCAGGTAAACGGTGTCATCTCGGTCGCAGTGGCGGCGATGACCCGCGGATAAGCAGCAGGACGCGAGATCGATCACATCGGGGCGGATGAGACAATCGTGTGCGTGACTACCACGCTGCCCCAGGCGCCCACCGCGCTGCGGATCGGGCCCTACCCGGTCGATCCGCCGGTTGTGCTCGCGCCGATGGCGGGCATCACCAACCGTGCCTTCCGCAGGCTGTGCCGGGAGTTCGGTAGCGCGACCTCGATCTACGTGTGCGAGATGATCACCGCCCGCGCGGTGGTCGAGCGCAACGAGAAGACGCTGCACATGATGTCGTTCGACGCCGACGAACATCCGCGCTCGATGCAGCTCTACGGGGTGGATCCCAAGACGCTCGGCGAGGCCGTGCGGATCATCGTCGGCGAGGGCTGGGCCGACCACATCGACCTCAACCTGGGCTGCCCCGTCCGCAAGGTGACCAAGCTCGGCGGCGGTTCGGCGCTGCCGTACAAGCGCAGGCTGTTCGCCAATATCGTCCGTGAGATGGTGGCCGCGGCCGAACCGGCCGGCGTTCCGGTGACCTTCAAGTTCCGCATCGGCATCGACGACGACCACCACACCTACCTCGACACCGGCCGCATCGCCGAGGCCGAGGGCGCCGCCGCCGTGGCGCTGCACGCGCGCACCGCGGCCCAGCTCTACTCGGGCGCGGCCGACTGGTCGGCCATCGCCCGGCTCAAGGAAGCCGTCACCTCCATCCCGGTTCTCGGCAACGGCGACATCTTCACCGCCGACGACGCCCTGCGGATGATGGACGAGACCGGCTGCGACGGCGTGGTCGTCGGTCGCGGCTGCCTCGGCCGGCCGTGGCTGTTCGCCGAACTCAGCGCGGCCCTGCGCGGCGAACCGATCCCGGAGGGGCCGACGCTCGGTCGCGTCGGAGAGATCCTGGTGCGCCACGCCACCCTGCTCACCGAGCACGACGGTGAGGACAAGGCCATGCGCGATATCCGCAAGCACATGGCCTGGTACCTGATGGGTTTCCCGGTCGGCTCGCAGCTGCGGCGCAGCTTCGCCACCGTGTCGAAGCTGTCGCAGATCGAGGACCTGGTCGGGCAGCTCGACCCGGCCGTGCCGTTCCCCACCGACGCGCTCGGGCCGCGCGGACGGCAGGGCTCGCCGCAGACCAAGGTGGTGCTTCCGGAGGGCTGGCTCGACGACCCGGAGGACGACACCGTCCCGGCCGCGGCCGATGTGATGCACAGCGGCGGCTGACCAGCCACCGATAACGGGTCGACATCAATTCGTAAGCCGCTGCGGTTTCCTCCGAACACACTGTCTCGAGCAGGGCTTTTCGTCGGCGATTCGAGCTTCGCAATCAAATCGTCAGCGATTCCCGTGTGCACTGGAGTGGCCTCTCGTGGCGGAATCGTTATCATTGCGGGATCGTTCGACTCTGGTTCGAATCGGAGCCGGGCGGTGACGCGCAGGCTGCGCCAGATAGAGAAGTGAGGTTCGTTGGTGGGTGACGATCGGCGCGGGCGTACGCCCCGGCCTGGAAATCGCGCCCCCTGGGAGCGATACCCGACGGCCGAACCCACCGAGCAACCGGAAAACGGCTCGCGACGTTCGCGTCACGCCGACGCGACGCCGGACGCCGGTTCCGCGCCGCTGACGGTGGCCGACCTGGTGAACCGGGTCGACAGCGAACGCACCAGGCGCGGCAGACGCGTTCCACCCGCCGAGAGCGCCGAGCCCGCGTCGCGCGCGGGCCGCCGCGCCCGCGAACAGGCACCGCGCCCCACCCCACGTCCCGACATCGCCCCCCGCACCGACGGCTCCCCCGTCGTCGACGACATCGCGGGCAATCCACCCCATCGCGCCGAATCCCCCGCCGACCGCACCGCGACCACCGCGCTGCCCGCCCAGTCGAAGGAGCCGGTACGCACCGCCGTCCCGGCCCGGCGGGTGGGCGGTCCGGTCGATCCGCCCACCGACATCCTGCCCACGGTGAACCCCGCCGCCGAGCCCGAGCGCGCCCGGCCGGTCAAATCCGCGTCCGCGGCACCGCCACGTCGCCCGGACGGCCGTGCGGGCACAGGAGAGCGCCGCAACAAGCAGGCCCGGATGGCGGGGCGCGTCACGCTCACGTTCGTCGCGGTGCTCACGCTGGTGATCACCGGCGGCGGCTGGAGCTACCTCCAAGCCACCAACAGCAGCTTCACCCAGGTCGACGCACTCGGCGGCGGCGCCACCGGCGACGTGCTCGACGGTGATATGCAGCTGGGCGACGAGAACTACCTCATCGTCGGCACCGACACCAGAGCTGGCGTCAACGCCGACATGGGCGCGGGCTCCGCCGCCGACACCGAGGGCGCCCGCGCCGACACGGCGATGCTGGTGCACATCCCGAAGAACCGTTCGCGTGTGGTGGTCGTGTCGTTCCCGCGCGACCTGGACGTCTCCCGTCCGGTGTGCTCGGAGTGGGACAACGACACGGCCACCTATACCGACCAGAAACTCCCGTCGGCCATGAGCGACAAGCTCAATGCCGTCTACGCCCGCGGCGGGCCCAAGTGCCTGGTCGACGTGATTCGCAAGATGTCGGGCCTGACCATCGGCCACTTCATCGGCATCGACTTCGCCGGTTTCGAGGCCATGGTCGATCAGATCGGTGGCGTCGAGGTGTGCTCGACCAAGCCGATCATCGACGGCGTCCTCGGCCCGGTGCTCGAGACCTCGGGCAAGCAGCGGGTCAACGGTGAGACCGCGCTCAACTATGTGCGCGCCAGGCACGTGGTCGGTGAGGAACGCAGCGACTATGACCGGATCAACCGCCAGCAGCGCTTCCTCGCGTCGCTGTTACGTGGGGCGTTGTCGAGCAAGGTGCTCTTCGATCCGGGCAAGCTCAACGGGTTCATCCAGGCGTTCACCGCCCATACCTTCGTCGACAAGGTGACGCCCCAGGACCTGCTGCTGCTCGGCCGTTCCCTGCAGAAGATGGACGCGGGCGCGGTGACGTTCCTGACCATCCCGACGGCGGGCACCACCTCCTACGGCAACGAGATTCCGCGCGAATCCGACATCAAGGCCATCTTCCGCGCCGTCATCGACGACCAGCCGCTGCCCGGTGAGACCAAGGCCCCCGAGGTACAGAGTTCGGCCCCGTCGCCGGCCCCTGCCGCGCCCAAGCAGTACGCGGTGGCCCCGAGCACGATGTCGCTGCTGGTGTCCAACGGTTCGGGCACGGTGGGCGCGGCCAAGACGGTCGCCTCCAAGCTCAGCTACCAGGGCTTCGGGATCTACAACACCGGCAACTACTCCGGTGGTACCGCGTCGACCTCGACGATCCGCTACGCCGCGGGTCTGGAAGCCGAGGCAGCCACCGTGGCGAGCGCGATCCCGGGCGCGGTCCTGGAGCAGGCCAACGAGCTGGGCAGCATCATCGAAGTGGTGGTCGGCACCGATTTCGCGGGCACGGTCCGCACGGCGACACCGGTCGGCACCGAACTGCCGTCCGTGCCGATGGGGCAGCCGCACAGCGCGGCCCCGGTCGCACTGCCCTCCGACCTGGAGCACATGAACGCCGCCGACGACACCTGCAAGTAAGCCAGCCGCTGACCTGCCACGACACTGCCACGTGGCATTAACCCAGCGTTGGGTGACAGGGGTCCGGGTACCCACTAGGGTCTGCAATCATGCGTGTCATCTACAACGAGCAAATGGCCGACCTCGCCAACCTCCTTGGTGAGATGGCCGGTCTCGCTGGCCAGGCCATGGAACAGGCCACCCAGTCACTGCTGCAGGCCGACCTGGGTCTGGCCGAGCAGGTCATCGGTGAGCAGGACCGGATCTCGGTGATGATCACCGAGGCCGAGGAGAAGGCCTTCGCGCTGCTCGCACTGCAGGCCCCCGTCGCGGGCGACCTGCGCCAGGTCGTCAGCGCGATCCAGATCGTGGGCGACGTCAACCGGATGGGCGCGCTCGCGCTGCACGTCGCCAAGGTGACCCGCCGCCGCCACCCCGCTCACGCCCTGCCCGAGTCGGTCAACGGCTACTTCGCCGAGATGGGCCGCATCGCGGTCAACATGGGCGCGGGCGCCAAAGAGGTACTCGAGTCCCGCGACCCCGAGCGCGCCGCCCAGCTCAACCAGGACGACGAAGCGATGGACGACCTCCACCGCCACCTGTTCACCCTCCTGATGGACCGGGACTGGAAGTACGGCGTGGCCGCCGCGGTGGACGTCACCCTGCTGGGCCGCTACTACGAGCGCTTCGCCGACCACGCCGTGGAGATCGGCCGTCGCGTGATCTTCCTGGTAACGGGCGTCCTGCCCGGCGACGAGGACCTCGAGACCAGCTGAGAACCGCGAGTCGGCCCCCGCTCACCGCGGGGGCTTTTTCGTGTCGGCCGCACAACGAAAAGCGGCTCGAGTTGCTTGCCCCGCAAGCTGCGGCTGCGCCAACAGCGCCGTGCGATGCGTATCACGTTGGCGACGTTCAGTACGAGGGCGCGACGAAGTGGTTGTGCTATTCATACGACCCGGGCTCGTACGGATGGATCATTGCTTGATAGTGATTCGCACAAAGCCCCGCACTCCTTTCAGAAGGAGTGCGGGGCTTTGCCTGTGCTCTTTAACCGAAGCGGCCGGAGATGTAGTCCTCGGTGGCGCGCTGGGTGGGGTTGGAGAAGATCTTCTCGGTGTCGTCGATCTCGATCAGCTTGCCGGGCTTGCCCTGGGCCTCGAGGTTGAAGAAACCGGTCTGGTCGCTCACCCGGGCGGCCTGCTGCATGTTGTGGGTGACGATGACGATCGTGAACTCTTTCTTGAGCTCGGTGATCAGGTCCTCGATCGCCAGGGTGGAGATCGGGTCCAGCGCCGAACACGGCTCGTCCATCAGCAGGACGTCGGGCGAGACCGCGATGGCGCGGGCGATGCACAGACGCTGCTGCTGACCACCGGAGAGGCTGCCACCGGGCTTGTCGAGGCGGTCCTTGACCTCGTTCCAGAGGTTGGCGCCCTTGAGCGAGCGCTCGGCGACCTCGTCGAGTTCCTTCTTGTTGCGCACGCCCTGCAGCTTGAGCCCGGCCACCACATTGTCGCGAATCGACATGGTGGGGAACGGGTTCGGGCGCTGGAACACCATGCCGATGGTGCGACGCACGCCGACCGGGTCGATCGAGGAGCTGTAGATGTCCTCGCCGTCGAGCAGCACGGCACCTTCGACGCGGGCGTTCGGGGTCACCTCGTGCATGCGGTTGAGCGAGCGCAGCACGGTGGACTTGCCACAGCCGGAGGGACCGATGAAGGCGGTGACGCTGCGCGGCAGCACGGTCAGTTCCACATTCGCCACGGCGTGGAAGCTGCCGTAATAGATGTTGAGATCTTTGACGTCGATCCGCTTGGCCATCTGAGTATTCCGTTCGCTTCTATCGGTTCCGGGTGAGCAGCTTGTTGACGCCGGCGGCAGCCAGGTACAGCAGGGCGATCATGAGGATCAGCGTGAACGCCGCACCCCAGACACGTTCGCGGCCGGCAGCCTCCGGGTTGGCCAGCTCTTGGTAGATCAACAGCGGCAGCGAGGCCATGTTGCCGTCGAAGATGTTCTGGTTGATCGACTTGCTGTAGCCGACCAGCACGAGCACCGGCGCGGTCTCACCCATGACGCGGGCCACGGCGAGCAGGATGCCGGAGATCATGCCGGGCGCCGCCGTGGGGACGACGATCCGCAAGATGGTCTTCCACTTCGGCACACCGAGCGCGTAGGAAGCCTCGCGCAGCTCGTCGGGCACCAGCTTCAACATTTCCTCGGTGCTGCGCACCACCACCGGCAGCATCAGCAGCACCAGCGCCAGCGAGACGGCGAAGGAGCTCTGCGGCATGCCGAAAGTGGCGATCCAGAGCGCGAAGATGAACAGCGCGGCGACGATCGAGGGCACACCGGCCAGGATGTCGACCATGAACGTCGTCACCTTGGCGAGCCGACCGCGACCGTATTCGACGAGGTATACCGCGGCCATGATGCCCAGCGGCACCGCGATGACAGAGGCGACCAGCGACTGCACAATCGTGCCGTAGATCGCGTGGTAGACGCCGCCGCCGGTCTGATCCGGCAGGATGCCCTTCTGCGAGTTCATCCACCAGTCAGCGGACGCGACCGCGGTGATGCCCTTGGTGACCACCAGGCCGAGCACCCACACCAGCGGGATCAGCGCGATGACGAAGCACAGCGTGACCAGGCCGGTGGCGACGTTGTTCTTGATCCGCCGGGCGGTACTGACCTCACGAAAGGTCCGAGCCTTTACCGGCTTGTCGAGGGTCGTTGTGGTGGTCATCAGCCGTTCACCTTTCCACCGGAGGCCAGGCGGGCCAGTGCGTTGACGACGAAGGTCAGCGCGAAGAGGACGAAGCCCGCGGCGATATAGGCGCCGGTCGGCAGCGGGGCGCTGAATTCCGAAGCAGCCGAGGCGATCTTGGAGGCGAAGGTGTAGCCGCCGTCGAACAGCGACCAGGTGCCGGGCACCGAAGCCGTCCGCAGCACGACGAGGACGGCGATCGTCTCGCCGAGCGCACGGCCGAGACCGAGCATGGAACCGGCGATCACACCGCTGCGGCCGTACGGCAGGACAGTCATGCGAACGACTTCCCACTTGGTCGCGCCGAGCGCCTGCGCTGCCTCGATGTGCGCGCGCGGAGTCAGCGAGAACACTTCACGAGACACCGAGGTGATGATCGGCAGGATCATGACAGCGAGCACGACGCCGGCGGTGAAGATCGTGCCGCCACCGCTGATCGAGATTCCGCCTTCGGTGTGGGAGAACAGGAAGAACCAGCCGAGGTTCTCGTTCAGGAATTCCTGGACCGGCACGATCTTGGGTGCCAGCACCAGGAAGCCCCACAGACCGAACACGATGGACGGCACCGCCGCGAGCAGGTCGACCAGCATCGTGAGCGGCTTACCCAGCCGCGACGGCGCGTAATGCGTCAGGAACAGCGCGATACCGACACCGATCGGCACCGCGACGACGAGCGCGAACACCGAGCTCAGCACCGTGACCATGAACAGGTCGCGGATACCGAAGCGCAGGTTGTTCGCGTCACCGGTCGAGAATTCGGTACTGGTGAAGAAGTTGACCTCGTCAGCCCTGATCGAGGGAACCGCGCGGATCAGCAGGAACAGCGCGATCAACGCGATGGCGGCGACGATCGTCGCGCCGGCCGCGGTGGCCGTCCACCGGAAGATCGTCTCGGCGTTCAGGCGGCCGGTACGACCCCCGTCAGGGGCCTTGTCGATTTTCGGTTCGGTCGGCATATTCGCAGTATCTCCGGCCGCCCGTGGGCTCGTCGAATTCGACGAGCCCACTGCGGTCACCTCAGGGTGCATGGTCATGGCCAGGATGCGATCAGGAAATGGCGTTGATCGCGGTGGTCAGCTTGGTCTTGAACGCGTCGGGCAGCGGCACGTAGCCCGCCTCGGTCAGACCGGACTGGCCGTTGGTGACGGCCGAGGTCAGGAACGCCTTGACGGCCTTGCTGGTCTCGGCGTCGGCGTACTTGGAGCACACGATCTCGTAGGTGGCCATGACGATCGGGTACGAGCCGGCGGCGGTCGGCTTGTAGAACGAGCTGGTGTCGAGGACGAGGTCGTTGCCCTCACCCTTGATCTTCACGCCGTCGATGGCCTTGGCGGCCGACTCGGCCGACAACTTGACCGGGTCCTTGCTCGCGGAGGTGATGATCTGCGAGATGGACAGGTTCTGTGCCTTGGCGAAGGACCACTCGTTGTAGGTGATCGAGTTCTTGGTGCTCTTGATGGCGGCCGAGGTGCCCTCGTTGCCCTTGGCGCCTTCGCCGACGCCACCGTTGAAGGTCTTGCCGCCGCCCTTGCCCCACGCGCCGTCGGAGGCCGCGTCGAGGTAGAGCTGGAAGTTGTCGGTGGTGCCCGACTCGTCGGAGCGGAAGATCACGGCGATCTTCTCCGAGGGGAGCTTGGCGTTGGGGTTGAGCGCCTTGATCTCGGGGGCATCCCAGGTGGCGACGGAGCCGTTGAACACCTTGGCGGCGGTCGGGCCGTCGAGCACCAGGTCGGTGACGCCGTCGACGTTGTAGGTGATGGCGATCGGGCCGAAGACGGTCGGCAGGTTCCACGCGGGGGCGCCACAACGCTCCGCGGCCTTGGCCGGCTCTTCCTTCTTGGAGCTCAGCGCCGAGTCGGAGCCACCGAAATCGGTCTGGGCGCCGAGGAACTCGTTGACGCCGGCGCCCGAGCCACTCGAGGTGTAGTTCAGGGTGTAGCCGTCGCAGTTGTTCTCGTAGGCCGCGACGAAACGCTCCATGGCGTTCTTCTGCGAGGAGGCACCGGACGCCTTGAGCGCCTTCTTGCCACCACAGGCAACGCTGGTGTTGGCGGCATTGCTGGCATCGCCACTGGTGGTGTTGTCGTCACTGCCACAGGCGGCCAGGGTCATGGCGCCCACGGCGAAGACGCCGACCAGGGCACTGGTGCGCTTGAAGTTCACTTTTCCTCCGACAATGCTGGGTGTCTCACTCGGTCCCTCACCGGCCCGAGCGAGGCTGGCCGGTGCTCGCTATTCCCGAGGAATGCGCGCACCAGGCGACGACTGTGCCGCCCAGAAGTAACCTAAGGTCGTCCGGTTGACAGTTGGCCCGATGTGGGTTAACGGAGAATGAACAGCCCGGCGCGATCAATGCCGCGAATGTGACGTTAGCCCCAGTTTTACTCGCGCTTACCCGGTCATCCGCGCAATATTCTCCTCGCGCACCAGAATTCACCTCGAATGTGAGGTGACTCGCATCAGGGCAGGGAGTACGCGATGTCGATGTGAGCGGGCGCGAATCCGAGCTTGGTGTAGGTGTTCACGGCGGCGGTGTTGTCGGCCTCGGTGTAGAGCAGGACCTCCGTGGAGCCGGCCGCGCGCAGGTGTCGCAGACCGGCCAGGGTGAGCAGTCTGCCCAGGCCACGCCCCTGCGCGGACGGGTCGACCCCGACCACGTACACCTCACCGGCGGGAGCGGCGTCCGGGTGCTGTTTGGTCCAGTGGAAACCGAGCAGGCGGTTCGGGTCCGCGGCGTCGAACGCCAGGAACAGACCAGCCGGTTCGAACCAGGACTCGGCCCGACGAGCGGCGATATCGCGCTCGGTCCAGCCGCCCTGTTCGGGGTGCCAGGCGAATGCCGCGTTGTTCACCCGCAGGATCTCGAGGTCGTCGACGGGGCCCGCGTAGGTGCGCAGGATGAGATCTCGCGGAAGCTCGAGTTCCGGTAGCTCCGGGGTTGCCAGCGAGCGGCGCATCTGCCACAGCTCGCGAGCCGTGACCAGTCCGAGTCCGGTCGCCAGCGCTGTGGCGGCGGGCAGGTCACCGTGCGCCCAGACCCTGGCGCCCGTGCCACCCTCGCCCAGTGCGGCACGGACCAGGTCGGCGCCGATGCCGGCGCCACGTGCGGCGGGGTCGACGGCGACCTCGGCCATCGCGGGATGTTCGTCATGTGCCGCAACGAGATTCGCGTAGCCCACCACCTCGCCCGCGCGGATCGCCAGCAGATGCCGGGTCGACGGATCGGCTTCGCCGAGGGACAGCACCGCCTGCTCCGAGACCGGGGCGACACCGTCGGCGGCAGCCGCGCGGTCGAGCAGTGCGCGCACCTTGTTCGCGGTGTCGGGCTCGATCCGATCGGTCCAGGTGAGGGTTGCTGTGTCCGGCATCGCCATCTCCTCGGTGCGCTGCTACTGCGCGGTGCCGTTGAGCGGGGCGAAGGAGTCGTCGCCGTCGATGTCCTCGTCGACGAAGGTCACCGCGGGTTCCCCCTTGGCCGTGGCCGTCCGGGCCGGGCGCACCGCCTTGTAGCCGACGTTGCGCACGGTCCCGATCAGCGACTCGTACTCGGTGCCGAGCTTGGCGCGCAGGCGCCGCACGTGCACGTCGACGGTGCGGGTACCACCGAAGAAGTCGTAGCCCCAGACCTCCTGCAGCAGCTGGGCGCGCGTGAACACCCGGCCCGCGTGCTGCGCGAGGTACTTGAGCAGCTCGAATTCCTTGTAGGTGAGGTCGAGCGGGCGGCCACGCAGGCGCGCGGTGTAGGTGCCCTCGTCGATCACCAGCTCACCCAGGGTGATCTTGCCGGTGTTCTCCGGGCTGGCGACCCCACCGTTGCGGCCGACGAGCAGCCGCAGGCGCGCGTCGAGCTCGGCGGGGCCGGTCCCGGGCAGCAGGATGTCGTCCAGGCCCCAATCCGCGTTGACGGCCACCAGGCCGCCCTCGGTCAGGACCGCGACCACCGGAACAGAGGACCCGGTGCTGCCGAGCAGCCGGCACAGGCCGCGCGCGGCGGCCAGGTCGGTTCTGGCATCGACCAGCGCGACATCGGCGCTACTCGCCTCCAGCAAGGACGACACCTCGGTCGGCGCGGGCCGGACGTTGTGCGCCAGCAGCGTCAACGACGGCAGGACCGCGTCGGGGTTGGGGTCGGAGGTCAGTAGGAGCAGCTCCATGGGGCTCTCCTCCTATCTCGTTGCTCCGCGGACGACAGCAGCCGCGTAGCTACGTCGCCGAAACACAGGTTAAGTCGTGTGCAACATTAGCGCCTCTACAGCCACTACCTCGCAACACGGCGTCCGTTTTGTGTTCTTCGCCCTCGCCTCGGTGGGACCAGGGGCCCGCGACCCCCGGCGCCAGCCGCTAGTGTCAGAGCCATGCGCAAGCTGATCATCGGGCTTCTCTGCCTGGCCGGTTTGGCGGTGGTCATCGATTTCGGCGCCGCCGCCTATTCGGAGTACCACGTCTCCCGTCAACTGCGGGCGGGCGCGGATCTGTCCGCCGACCCGGAAGTCACGTTCCACGGGTTCCCGTTCGCCGCCCAGGCGATGAGCGGCCGCTACGACGACGTGACGATCCGTGCCCGCGCCGTGCGGCCCGACATCCCCGGCGAGGTCGGCATCGAGGCCAAGCTGCAGGGCTTGCACGCCACGGCCAGCGAGTTGCTCGACGGTGCGGCGCGCACGGCGCAGGTCGACCGGATCGACGCGTTGATGCGTTTCGAGCCCACCGAGCTCGGCAAACTCTTCGGCATCCCGGACCTGCAGGTCCACACCCCGCCGGCCGACAAGTCCGACGGCACGGGCGGCTCCGGCGGGTCGGGAATGACCACCGCGGGCGTCCTCGTCCTCAAGGGCACCCTGCCGACCGCGGCGAACGGCCGCGTCCTGCCCGCCGGTGTCACCCCGTCCAGTTCCGCGACCCGCGTGCCGGTGCAGATCCAGGCCGACCTGCTGCTCGAGGGCGACAAGGTCCGTATCCAGGCGACCGGTTTCTACACCGACACCACCAGCACGGTCGACACCACCGCCGCGGTCAAGACCGATTCGAAGATCCCCGAAACCGATCACGCCGCGGTGCTCGCCCGCTTCAGCCGTACGATCGATATCAAGGAGTTGCCGTTCGGTGTCGCACCGACCGAGGTGTCGGCGCTCGGCGGCCAGATCGTCGTCGAGGGTGTCGGCCGCAACGTCACCATCGACCTGGACCGATTGCAGCAACCATGATCGAGATCGTCATCCTGGCCGCCGTCATCGCGGCCGCCGTCGCGGTCGGTTTCTACCTGTCGCGCAGGCAGGGACAGGTTCGTCCCGCCACCCTCGACCCCGAGACCCAGCAGCGCGCCCGCCTGCTCGACGCCGCCGGCGTGACCGGTGCGGCCCCCGCGGTGCTGCACTTCTCCGCCGACTGGTGCGGCCCGTGTGACGCGGTCCGCCGGGTCGTCGCCGGCGTCACCGCCGACCTGTCGGAGTCCCCGAATGCCCCGCGCGACATCGAGATCGACATCGACGCCGATCCCGCGCTGGCCCGCGAGCTCAATGTCCTCTCGCTGCCGACGACCTTCGTCTTCGACGCCGAGGGCAAGGAGCGCTTCCGCATCTCCGGCGTCCCCAAGGCGGGCGACCTGCGCACCGCCCTCGAGCCCCTGACGGTGTGATCCAGCCCCATATCCGGGGGGGCCGAGACATTCTCCGGTATGACCGGGTAAACTACTTCTCGTGCAAACCGACCACGAGCTGATGCTCACCCGACGCCGCACAGTTGATCTGTGTCGCCTCGGTGGTTGTTGCTGCCTGTGCTGCTGAACGATCGGCTTTTTCTCTCCCGAGATTTCTGACGTCGATCTATGCCCGCCGTGCGAGTGATCCTCTAGATCCCCCGGTGACCAGGCAGATCCCCCTGACTTACACAAGCCCAGGAGTTCGCACAATGACCCGTTCCTCTGAATCTCCCCCTCGCGTCGATGTCCGCGGGCCGCGTTTCGTGGCCTGGATCACCACCGGCGTGCTGGTTCTCGTGCTTCTCGTCAGCGCCTTCTCGACCGCCGCGGCCGCGATCCTGATCGGCCTGCAGGCCGTCGTCTTCGCGATCGGCGCGATCAGTGGCCCCGCCAAGCACCCTTACGGCCGGATCTACGCCGCGTTCGTCGCGCCGCGCAATGGTCCGCCCACCGAGACCGAGCCCGTGCCGCCGCTGCGTTTCGCGCAAGCGCTCGGCTTCGTGTTCGCCGGTCTCTCCCTGCTGGGCTTCGCGCTCGGCTCCCCGATCGTCGGCGCGGTGTTCGCCGGCTTCGCCCTGTTCGCGGCGTTCTTGAACGCGGCGTTCGGGGTCTGCCTGGGCTGCCAGATCTATCCGCTGGTAGCTCGCTTCCGCCGGTCACCAGCCCCGGCACCGAACTGACCCCCTTGCACGTCTCTGAAAGGAACAACATGGCTCGCTCCGATGTCCTGGTCTCCGTTGACTGGGCCGAAGAGAACCTCAACGCCCCCGGCGTCGTCTTCGTCGAGGTCGACGAGGACACCTCCGCCTACGAGGGTGGCCACATCGAAGGCGCCATCCGCCTTGACTGGAAGACCGACCTGCAGGATCAGGTCCGTCGCGACTTCGTGAACCAGGAGCAGTTCTCCGACCTGCTCTCGGCGCGTGGCATCGGCAACGACGACACCGTGGTGCTCTACGGCGGCAACAACAACTGGTTCGCGGCCTACGCCTACTGGTACTTCAAGCTGTACGGCCACAACGACGTCAAGCTGCTCGACGGCGGCCGTAAGAAATGGGAGCTCGACGGTCGTCCGCTCTCGCGTGACGCGGTCTCGCGCCCGGCCACCCAGTACAAGGCCGCCGCTCCCGACCTGAGCATCCGCGCCTTCCGTGACGAGGTCATCGCGGCCATCGGCACCAAGAACCTGGTCGACGTGCGCAGCCCCGACGAGTTCTCGGGCAAGATCCTCGCCCCCGCGCACCTGCCGCAGGAGCAGAGCCAGCGTCCCGGCCACATCCCGGGCGCGATCAACGTGCCGTGGAGCAAGGCCGCGAACGAGGACGGCACCTTCCGCAGCGACGCCGACCTGGCCGAGCTGTACAAGGACGCGGGCCTGGACGGCGAGAAGGAGACCATCGCCTACTGCCGCATCGGCGAGCGTTCCTCGCACACCTGGTTCGTGCTGCAGGAGCTGCTCGGCCACCAGAACGTCAAGAACTACGACGGCAGCTGGACCGAATACGGTTCCCTCGTCGGAGCGCCTATCGAGTTGGGAGCGTAATCAATATGTGTGCAGCACCTACCCAGGGACAGGCCATTCCGGCCGGCGTCGATGTGGAGAAGGAAACGGTCATCACCGGCCGTGTCCTGAGCACCGACGGCCAGCCCGTCGGCGGCGCGTTCGTGCGTCTGCTCGACGGCAACGGTGACTTCACCGCCGAGGTCGTGGCCTCGGGCACCGGTGATTTCCGCTTCTTCGCCGCGCCGGGTTCGTGGACCCTGCGCGCGCTGAGCTCGTCGGGCAACGGCTCCGCCGAGATCAGCCCCGAGGGCGCCGGCATTCACGCCGTCGACGTCGCGGTCGCCAAGTAAGAAGCTCACAACGGCCCTGGTAGTTCCTGTGCGGGAACTACCAGGGCCGTTTTCGTATCTGTTGCGAGGACTGGCTAGACTCCGATTGTGGTCATCTTCTTCGAGGTACTCCTTGTCGCCGTGTCGATTCTCATCGGCTGGTTCGGCCTGTACGTCTTCTACCGGCTCTTCACCGAGTCATGAGCGGGCTCGCTGGCGAAGGTAACGAACCGGCCGAGCGAGCGAGCACAGAGCAAGGCGCTCCGGCCGAGCGTCGTAGCGGCGACGAGGCAGTCAACGTCGCCGCCGAACGGGCGAAGGAAACCGGCGCCCGAAACATTTCGGTGCTGCCCGGCCTCCCCCTGCCCGAGGACACGGCCAATCTGCGGCTCGGCCCGGATCTGAACCACGCCATGCTGGCCCTGCTGCCGCTGGTCGGCGTGTGGCGCGGCGAGGGCGAAGGCCACCACCCCGCCGAGGGCGACTACCGCTTCGGCCAGCAGATCATCGTCTCCCACGACGGCGGCGACTACCTGGCCTGGGAATCGCAGACCTGGAAGCTCGACGCCGAGGGCAAGTACACCGGCCCCGATCTGCGCGAGAGCGGCTACTGGCGGGTCGGCGGTGAGGGCACCGACGAACTGCTCGAACTCCTGCTCACCCACAGCAACGGCGTCATCGAGCTGTACTACGGCAAGGCCCGCAACCAGGCGTCCTGGGAGCTCGCGACCGACGTCTCCATCCGCAGCACTTCCGGCGCGGTGGTGGGCGGCGCCAAACGCCTCTACGGCATCGTCGACAACGGCGATCTCGCCTACGTGGAAGAACGCGTGGACCCCGACGGCGCGCTCGTCCCCCGCCTGTCGGCGCGGCTGGTCCGCTACATCGGCTGAGATTCTTCGCGAACGGCCCGTCCAGAACACTTCTGGGCGGGCCGTCCTCGTTGTGAAATGGAGCGACCCCCGAGCCGTTCCACCGCGATCTGTGAACGCGATGGTCCCGGTTGGATCTTCCGGGGGCTCGGGGGTCGGGTGACTGCCTGGGATTCGCTCAGCGCACCGCTGGGGAATCTCCCGCAGTGGAGCTGCTAGCGGGCAGCCACCTCACGCATCCGATGAACATACATTCTTCAGACCACCTCCTCTCTTGTGTACTGATGAATCTATCCGCGCCCGGCGCGCTCGGCAATTGATTTATTTGCGGTTCTGACCTGGGTGAATGCGTCAGGTCGCCGAAGCTGTCGTGGCGTGATGATGCTCGATGTGGCAGGTGCCGTCCGCATCGACGGTGACGACGGTGTCGGCACCGTGCCCGCGCGGGAGCTGGTGGGTGACAACGACGACAATGCGATCCGGAGCCACGAGACCGCTGTCCGCGTCGAGGAGGTCGAGCAGCAGCTGATCGCCTTCGGCGGCGGCCAGGTGTTCGGTCGGCTCGTCGAGGAGCAGGGTGTGCGCCGGGGACACCAGGGCGCGGGCCAGCAGGATGCGGCGGCGCTGACCACCGGATACGGCGGCCGCGCCCGCGGTGAGCGAGGTGTGCAGACCGTCCGGCAGCGTATCCAGCCACGCCCCGAGACCGACTGTGCGCAGGGCGCTTTCGGCCTCGTCGAGGGTGAGGTCACCACGCGCCACCCGCAGATTCTCCAGAATCGAGGTGCCGAACAGATGCGCGTCCTCCGCGAAGAACGTGACACCGTCCCGGGGCGTATCGAACAACCCCGCCCATGCCATCAGCAACGTCGTCTTCCCCGCCCCGCTCGGTCCGACAACGACCACCCGGCGCCCTTCCGGCATCGGTACCCGCATGGCGATCCGCTCGCGGTCCGCACCGGTGTCGCTGTCCGTACCCGGTGCCGCCGCCGAGATCCCGCGGAGCCGGTGCAGAGCGGCCCTCGAGGTGGTGAGAGCTGTCGCGGCGGCGGGCAGCGCACCCACGGCTTCGAACGCGGACAGCGGCACCAGGACGAGGATCGTGAGAGCCATCGGGGTCATGCCGCCCGGGAGCCCACCGGTCGGCCCGTAGGCGGCGATGCCGACCAGCAGCGCACCGAACGCGCTCACCCCGATCGACAGCGGAGTGGCCGCAGCCGCCCACGCACTCCGCGAGGCAGCCGAATCCTCGGCGATCACCGCGCGCTGCGAAGCCCTGTGCGCCACCGAGAGTGCCGCATCCAGCCGCCCCGCGACCCGGAGCTCGGCCGCATGGTCGAGCACCGTGAGCCCCTCGGCGGTGAACTCGGCCCGATCGGCCCGCACCGCCCGCTCGGCGTCGCGCGCGGCCACCGCCGACAACCACGGCGCGAGGACCCCCGAAACCCCCAGCGCCACAGCGAGAATAACGGCAGCAAGCGGTGAGATGACGGCGATCAGCCCCACCGCGGCCAGCGACAACACCACCGCCACCGCCACGGGCACCAGCACTCGCACAACCACCGCACCGAGATCGTCGATATCGGCACCGGTCCGCACCAACACGTCCCCGCGCCGCAACTCGCGCCTCGAACCGTCCTCATCGCTGCGATCCGACGAGCCCACACGCGTCCGCCACTCGGCGGTGAGCGCCCGATCGGACTCGTCACCGGCCTGCCCGTCCGAGGAGTTGCTCCGGTTTCGCCGCCACCAGACATCCGACTGTGCCAACGCGCGATACACCGACGTGCGAGCGGTCGTCATCGCCCGCAATGCCACATCGTGGGTGGCCAGACGCTCCAGGTACCGGCACAACCCCCGCGAGATGCCCAGTGCCCGCACCGCGACCACCGCGACGCTCAGATCCAGCACCGGCGGCATCTGCCAGGCGCGCGCGATCAACCACGCGGCCAGCGCGGCCAACCCGAGCCCACTGCCCAACGCCGCCACTCCCCAGGCGATCGCCACCGCGACCCGTGCGGGCGACAACGCGAGCAGCCGCCACATCTGTCGTAGATCGCCGATCATGAGACCGCCACCACCCTGTCCGTCGACGGCGCGTCCGCGGCGACTACCTCGATCACCGCATCGGCCGCTGCCAGCACAGTCGGGCGGTGGGCGACGACCACGACGGTCGCACCGGCGTCGGCGTATTCGCGCAGGGTGGTGAGCACGCGTTGCTCGCTCTCGGGATCCAGGTGAGCGGTGGGTTCGTCGAGGAGCAGGATCGGGCGGTGGGCGGCGAGGACGCGAGTGAGGGCCAGGCGCTGGCGTTGGCCCAAGGACAGACCGGTGCCGTTCTGGCCGACGACGGTGTTCCAGCCGTCGGGGAGTTCGGCCAGCACGCGCTCGAATCCTGTTGCGGCGCTCACGGCTCGAAGGTCATCGGCAGTCGGGTCCGGGATGGCCCCGAGTAGTTCGACGTTCTCGCGCAGTGTCCCGGGAACCAGCACGGGTCGCTGTGGCAACCAGGCGATCCGACTCCACCAGCGATCGGGGTCGAGTTCACGCACATCGATACCGTCGACGAAGACGGCGCCTTCATCGGGTTGGACCAGGCCCAGAATCGCTTGCACCGTAGTCGATTTCCCGCACCCGTTCGGCCCGGTCAGGACGGTCACCAGTCCGGGTTCGAGTACGGCCGTCAATTGATCGGGCGCGGTGCCGGTCCTGGCGACAACGGACAATCCACGCAGGGCGATTCGCGCGGGTCCAACTCCCGCGACGGACGGACCGGACCGGCGCGCCGTCCGGCTACCGGATCCGACGACCTCGCCCCACGCGGCGCGAGCAGGCACGGCTTCGTCCCGCCGGTGCGCGGCCTCCGGTTCGAGCACCGCGAAAGCCCTGTCGGCTGCGGCCATTCCGTCCTGCGCCGCGTGGAACTTCTCCCCCACCTGACGCAGCGGCCAGTACACCTCCGGCGCGAGAATCAACGCCACCAGCCCGCTGTACAACGCCATCTCCCCGAACACCAACCGCAGCCCGATCGCGACCGCGATCAACGCGACACTCAGCGTCGCAAGACTTTCCAGCACCATCGAGGAAAGGAACGCGATCCGCAGCGCGCGCATGGTCCGCTGCCGCAGCGAATCTCCTAGGGCCTGGACCTGATTCACCATCGAGGGCCCGTCCGCACCCTCACGCCCGAGCGCGCGCAAGGTGGGCATGCCCGCGAAAAGATCGAGGATCTGGTCCGACAACCGCGTGGTCGCGGCGAGCGTCGCCTCGGCCCGCCCCTGGGTGAGCAGCCCGATCAGCACCATGAACACCGGGATCAACGGCACGGTGATCACCGCGATCAGCGCCGAGGTCCGGTCGTGCAGGGCGATGACCACCAGCACCACCGGCGGAACCAGACAGGCCAGCAACAGCGCGGGCAGATAGCCGGTGAACCACCCACGCAATCCGCTGAGACCGTTACCGACGACGACCGCGATCTCCGTTCGCCGCACGTCGAGTTCCCGCGGTGGCAGTTCGGCGCCGGCCCGCAGCACCGCCATCTCGAGCTCCGCGACCACCGCGCTTCCGGCGCGATGAGCCAACCGTGCCTGCCACCAACTCGCCAGTCCCCGCACCGCGACGGCCACCGCCAGGACCACCAATTCCGTGGTCCACGCACCGAACTCACGCCGGCCCGGATCCGTGATGACCCCGGCGAGTACCCGCCCCAGCACGAGGGCGATTACCACGATCGTCGCCGTGATCACCAGCGCCAGCGCGACGGCGATCACCAGATGCGGCCGCGCCGACCGCGCGTACCGCCACAGCCGCGGATCCACCGGCCCGCGCCTCGACCGTGTCGTCTCCGGTCCCTCCTGCGACGAGCTCTCCGACACCACAGCGTCCGACCTTTCACGAGCGACTATGTCGCGAGACAAGGCCGACGTCATCGGTCAGCCCTTACCGCTGCGCGGCAGACCCACCGGCGGCGGAATCTGTTCCACCCGAATCCGCTGCCGGAAAACCCAATAGGTCCACCCCTGATACATCAGCACCACCGGCGTAGCGAGCAACGCCGCCCAGCTCATCACCTTCAACGTATACGGCGACGAGGACGCATTGTGGATGGTGAGGTCGTAGAGCGGGCTGATGGTCGACGGCAGCACATTCGGATACATCGACCCGATGATCAACACCGTCGCCGAGACCACACCGAGCGTCGTGCCGACGAAGGCCCAGCCGTCACGCCCCGCGAAATTCGCCACCGCGGCGAGCGCGAGCCCGAGCACGGCGGTCACCAGCACGATCCAGGTCCAGCCGGCGCCGTAGGCGAGCTGCGTCCACAATCCGAATCCGCCGACCACCACCGCGGTGGGAATCAGCAGCAACCTGGCCATCCGCAAGGCATCGGTGCGAACCTCGCCCGCTGTCTTGAGCACCAGGAACACCGCACCGTGCAGCGCGAAGAGAACAGCGGTGGTGAGCCCGCCGAGCAAGGCGTACGGGCTGAGCAGATCCCCGACCGAACCGGCGATCTGCCTGTCCGCGTTCAACGGCACGCCCCGCACCATGTTCGCGAACACCCAGCCCCAGGCCAGTGCCGGAATCCACGACCCGATCCCGATCCCGATATCGCACCAGACCCGCCATGTCGGATCGTTGATCTTGCCCCGGTATTCGATCGCGCACACCCGCAGAATCAAGGCGACGAGCAGGAGCAGCAGCGCCAGATAGAACCCGGAGAACATGCTGGCGTACCACTCGGGAAACGCCGCGAACAGCGCACCGGCGGCGGTGATCAGCCACACCTCGTTGCCGTCCCAGACCGGGCCGATCGTATTGAGCACGACGCGCCTGCGGGTATCGGACCCCTTGCCGAGAATCGGCATCAGCATGCCGACGCCGAAGTCGAATCCCTCGAGCACGAAGTAACCGGTGAACAGCACACCGATCAGGAGGAACCAGAACTGTTGCAGATCCATCGTCGGCTCCTAGTACGCGAAGGAAAGTTGGGGAGTGTCCGTGCTGTCCGAACTCTCGGCGTGCGCCTCGGTGTCCGGCCCGGCCACGACATACCGCCGCATCAGGTAGAACCACACCACCGCGAGCGCCCCGTAGAGCAGCGTGAACACCGCCAGCGAGAACATCACGGTCCCGGCCGAGTGTTCGGAGACCGCCTGCTGCACCGTCATTCGAATATTCGGATCGCCGGTCGGATTGGGCACCACCGCCCACGGCTGGCGCCCCATCTCGGTGAACACCCAGCCCGCGCTGTTGGCCAGGAACGGTGTGGGGATCGCGAGCAGGCTCAGCCAGGAGAACCATCGCTGATCCGGCACCCGGCCACCGCGCGTCACCCAGAACCCGGCCAACAGCAGCAGCACCGACCCGCCTGCCAGCCCGATCATGGCGCGGAAGGACCAGTAGGTGACGAACAGGTTGGGCCGGTAGTCCCCTGGCCCGTACGCGACGTTGTAGGTCTTCTGCAGATCCACCACACCGTCGAGCGTTACGCCGCTGAATTCGCCCTTGGCGAGGTAGGGCAGCACATAGGGCACCTCGAGCACGTGGATCACACCGTCGCAATTGTTGTGCGTGCCCACGGTGAGAACGGAGAAGTCGGGGTCGGTCGCCGTGTGGCACAGCGATTCCGCCGAAGCCATTTTCATCGGCTGCTGTTCGAACATCAGCTTGCCCTGAATATCGCCGGTGAAGATCAAGGCGCCGCCGGAGAGCGCCACAACCACCAGGGCGAATCGCCCTACCGGCCGCCACATCGTCCGCGCCTCTTCGCGTTTCACCGAATCGCCGCTGCGCGCGTTGCGCACCATCCACCAGCCCGCGATACCCGCCACGAAGGTGCCCGCGGTGAGAAACGCGCCCGCGACCACATGCGGGAACGCGGCCAATGTCGTGTTGTTGGTCAGCAGCGCCGCAATGCTCTCCAGCTCAGCGCGTCCGGTTTCCGGGTTGTACCGGGCGCCCACCGGATGCTGCATGAACGAATTGGCGGCGACGATGAAATACGCCGAAGCGTTCACCCCGATGGCGACGATCCAGATGGTCGCCAAATGCACCAGCTTGGGCAGCCGGGTCCACCCGAAGATCCACAACCCGATGAACGTCGACTCCATGAAGAAGGCGATCAGCGCTTCCAGAGCCAGTGGCGCACCGAAGACGTCGCCGATGAAGCGGGAGTACTCGCTCCAGTTCATCCCGAACTGGAATTCCTGCACGATGCCCGTCGCGACGCCGAGAGCGAAGTTGATCAGGAACAGCTTGCCGAAGAATTTGGTCAGCCGGTACCAGCGTTCGTTGCCGGTGATCACCCAGGCGGTCTGCATCATCGCGATCAGCGGCGCGAGCCCGATGGTCAGCGGAACGAACAGAAAGTGGTAGACGGTCGTGATCCCGAACTGCCACCGGGAGACATCAAGGGTGTCCATCCGACCTCCACCGATCTACTACGACAACTTGTAGTAGATCGTACGCCCGGAATCACCCCGTTCGAGCGTGACAACCGCCACGGCACGCGGAAACCCTTCCCGCAGGGGCACGCCCACCCGTGCCCCACACACGGATCACCAGTCTCCGATGGTCCCCGGCCGGTCGATCCCGAGGTCGACCATGTCGATGATCTCCTGAGCGTTGTCGGGCGCCGACAAGCGAATGCCGTCGAGCTGGTTCACCCGCGCGGCGAGGGTGATGCTCGACAGCAGCCAGATGCTGTCACAGTCGAAAAGGTCCGCGGTGAACAGCGTCTGGTACTTGCACTCCCAGCCGGACTTCTCCGCCACATTGAACAGCGCACGCTGCGTGACGCCGGGCAGTACGCCGCTCTTGGCGGGCACGGTGATCAGCTGCTTGCCGCGAGCGATCACCACCGTCGAGCGCGGGCCCTCCAGGACCTTGTGTTCGGTGCTGTGGAAGATCACGTCCTCGGCGCCCATCCGCCGCGCGAACCGCAGCGCGGCCATGTTGGTCGCGTACGACAGCGTCTTCGCGCCGAGCAGCTGCCACGGCGCCGCCTGCGCGAGGTCGACCGAGATGCCGCGCGCCAGCGACATCACCTTCACGCCCTCGGCACGCGCCGTCGCGACCCGCGCGGGTACCGGGGAGACGAGCACATACGCGGTGGGTTGCGGATCCTCCGGTGCCAGTTCCGAGCGCGGCGCGTCGAATTCCGAGTCGCGGCCGCGCGTGTAGATCAGCCGCAACATTCCTTCCTCTTCCGAGCCCCATTCCTTCACGGCCAGTTCCACCGCGGCGCGCCACCTCGACAGGCCCGGCTCCGGCAGTTCCAGTGCCTGCGCCGAGCGACGCAGCCGCGCCAGGTGGAATTCCAGCGCGGTGGCCGTGCCGCCGCGCACCAAAATCGTTTCGAATACGCCATCGCCGCGAAGTGCGCCGATGTCGTCGGCATAAAGCGACGGCACGTTCGCGTCAGCGACCGTCCCGTCGAGTGTCACAAGAACCCGTTCTCCCATGCGCCGAGCGTAGGCGTTATCGCTCTGTTATGCCTATGGCTGCTCCGAATCGAACTCGCGACGCGCGCCGCGAAGACGACCACGTGCGGCACGTGTCGGCAGACGCGCCTACAGTGGGTGTCGTGTCACAGGTCGTCTCCCCCAGTCCTGTTCTCCATACTCCGGGTGCCGTCGCGGGTGCACCCGATACCCCGGACGCCGCGGTCGCCTGGCATTACGGTGATCCGTTCGGTGAGCAGAAGGCCGCCGCGGAGCGGGTCGCGGTCGTGGATCGCTCCCATCGCAGCGTCGCCACGATCACCGGCGCCGAGCGCCTGAGCTGGCTGCACACCATCACCAGTCAGCACATCGCCGCGCTGCCCGACGCGCACAGCGCCGAGACTCTCGACCTCGATCTCAACGGCCGGGTCCTCAATCACTTCGTTCTCACCGACCTCGACGGCACCCTGTGGCTCGATACCGAGGCCGACCGCGGCGCCGAGCTGCTGGCGTTCCTCCAGAAGATGGTTTTCTGGGCCGACGCCAAGCCGCAGGACGCGCCGGATCACGCCGTGCTGAGCCTGCTCGGCCCGCGAGCGGACACGCTGCTCGACGCTCTCGGGATCGCGCGACTGCCAGAGATCTACGAAGCGGCCGCGCTGCCCGGTGGTGGATTCCTGCGGCGGATGCCGGACTCTTTCGATCTGATCGTGCCCAGGGCCGAGCTGTCGGCCTGGTGGAGCAAGCTCACCCAGGCCGGTGCCGCACCGGCGGGCATGTGGGCCTACGAGGCGCTGCGCGTGGCATCGCTGAGGCCGCGCATCGGCGTCGACACCGACGAACGCACCATCCCGCACGAGGCCCGCTGGATCGGCGGCATCGACGAGCACGGGGCCGTCCACCTCAACAAGGGGTGCTACCGCGGCCAGGAAACCGTGGCCAGGGTCCACAACCTCGGCAAGCCCCCGCGCAATCTGGTGCTGCTGCACCTCGACGGCTCGGCCGACGAGCGCCCGGCGACCGGTGACGACGTGACCGCGGGCGGCCGCACCGTCGGCCGCCTCGGCACCGTCGTCGACCACTACGAACTCGGCCCGATCGCCCTGGCTCTGATCAAGCGTTCGGTCCCCGCGGGCACCGAACTGGTGGTCGGCAGCATGGCCGCGGCCATCGACCCCGACTCGGTCCCCGCCGACGACACCGAGCAGGCGGGGCGCGCCGCCGTCAACCGGTTGCGCGGGCGATGAACCGTCCGGTCATGCGCGTCGGCGATACCGGCCGCGTCGAGGCCGTGTGCGTCGTCCACACCGAGATCGAGGTGCGCACCCGTGTCGGTCGCACGGCCATCGACAAGCGTCCTGTCGACGGTCGGGTAGCCGTGGCCGCCCTCGGCCTGCACGGTGACCACGTCTGCGACACCGCCCACCACGGCGGCATCGACCAGGCTGTGTACGCCTATGCCGACGAAGACGCCCGCCGCTGGGCGGACGAACTCGACCGCGAACTGCCCGCGGGCTGGTTCGGCGAGAACCTGCGCCTGACCGGCCTCCCGGTCAGCGATGCGGTGCTCGGCGCGCACTGGGCGATCGGCGACACCCTGCTCGAGGTCAGCGCGCCCCGGGTGCCCTGCGCGACCTTCCAGCAGTGGTCGGGCGAGCAGCGGTGGGTCAAACGCTTCGCCCTGCGATCCGACACCGGCGCCTACTTCCGGGTTCTGACCGAGGGCACCGTCGGCGCGGGCGACGAAGTCCGCGTAGTCCATGTCCCCGAACACGGCATCACCGTCCGCGACCTGTTCACCGGCGCCGACCCCGCCCGCCTCGAGCGCCTGCGCGCCGAGGAACCGACCATCTCCGCCGATGTCCGCATGCAGATCGACCGCCACACCCGAACCCGCACCGTGGAGGTCCGCGCATGAGCGGTCAGCTCCCGGAGGCGGCTCGCGTAACCACGCAGGGCGCCCGAGCATGCCCAAGGGAGACAGCATGAGTGTCGAACTGGTCGAAGTCGTGCGATCCGGCTTCCGTGAGTGCGTGCACCGCGGTTCGGTCGTGATCCTCGACGCCTTCGGCACCCCCACCCTCGAACTCGGCGAGATCCACGGCCCGATCTTCCCGCGCTCCACCAACAAGCCGATGCAGGCACTGGCCCTGCTGCGCAACGGTTTCGACCCCGTCGACGACGACGAACTCGCCATCGCCACCGCCTCCCACTTCGGTGAACCCGACCACATCGCCCTCGTCCGCCGCCTGCTCGACCGCTTCGGCTTCACCGCCGGCGACCTCGCCTGCCCACCCGACCTGCCCTTCGAGGAGAAGGCCCGCGCCGCCGCGATCACCGGCGCAGGCCCGAGCCCGCTGTACATGAACTGTTCCGGCAAACACGCCGCGATGTTGGCGACCTGCGCGATCAACGATTGGCCGCGCACCGGATACCTCGAGATCGAGCACCCGTTGCAGCAAGCGGTCCTGGCCACCGTCGCCGACGTCACCGGCGAACCGGAGACCGATCTGGGCATCGACGGCTGCGGCCTGCCGATCGTGCCTGTCTCGCTGATCAACCTCGCGCGCGCCTTCGCCGGCTTCACCACGGCCGAGTCCGGTACCGCGCCGCGCCGGATCGCCGATGCCGTTCGAGCGAATCCACGAGTGATTTCCGGCACGAGCGGCCCGGATCTGCTGGCCATGTCGGCGACCCCGGGACTGTTCTGCAAGATCGGCGCCGACGGCGTGCACGCGGGTGCGCTACCCGACGGAAGGGCCTTCGCGTACAAGATCGAAGACGGTCACGATCGGGCCCGGATGCCTCTGACGCTGGCGATTCTGCGCGAACTCGGCGTCGAGTGGACCGATCAGCACACTCAGCTCGCCGCCACCGCGGTGTTCGGCGGCGACGCCAGAGTCGGTGTGATCCGCGCGATTCCGGGAGTCATCTGAGACCGGGCGGTCTGGGCGAAGAAGGGGCAAACCGGGGCGCTTCGACAGGTCTTCACCCACTCCTGGGAGCGCGACGCTCTGACACACGCTAAAGTGTCTGTCAGGAAGAGTATTAATTCGAACGGGGCCGCCAACAAACCCCAGGCCGCCCCGCAGTGACGCGAGGGGGTCAGCCATGGGCCGTGGCCGGGCTAAGGCAAAGCAGACCAAAGTCGCACGTGAGCTCAAGTACAGCTCCGCGCCGACCGACTTCGCGAGCCTTCAGCGCGAGCTGTCGGATAGCGATGCTCCGCCCTACTCCCAACCCAGGAGTAGTGCAGTGCTGTCCGATGAGCATGATGCGGACGAGTCGCCGTCTCGTTGGAACGACGAGGACGACGGCTACGACAGCTGGCGCCGCTGACCTGACAGCGACGAAGGGGGAGGCCGACAGGCCTCCCCCTTCCAGCCGTTCTCCGGTGAGTGACGACAGGCTCGCAGTAGCAGTTACGGCGAATACCTGAATACGCGACGAGCGTCCTGTGCCATACACAGGACGCTCGTCGTGTTCGCCGCCTCGAGGCCCCGACCACCCCGAGCCGACGGGTAAAACCCTCCGGGTATGGGTTAGCCACTCAGTGGCCGGAACAAACCCTGGACGCACGTGAGCCGGGTCGCGACCATCGCGACCCGGCTCAGTACGGAGCGGAGATCAGAACCTGGGGTGATCGCCCAGCAGCACCGCACGCGGCGCTTCGACGTCGGCGGCCTTCTTGACCTGACCCAGCGTCCAGCAGTCGATGTGGCGGGCCGTGAGCACCGCCAGCGCACGGTCAGCGTCCTCGGGCGCCACGATCGCGACCATGCCGACGCCCATGTTGAACGTCTTCTCCATCTCGATCCGCTCGACGCGGCCGCGCTGAGCGATCATCTTGAACACCGGCGCCGGGTTCCAGGTGCCACGATCCAGCTCGGCCACCAGGCCGGCGGGCAACACGCGCGCCAGGTTGGCGGCCAGGCCGCCACCGGTGACGTGCGAGAAGGTGCGCACATCGGTCTCGGCGATCAGCGCCAGGCAGTCCTTGGCGTAGATGCGGGTCGGCTCGAGCAGTTCCTCACCGAGGGTGCGGCCGAACTCCTCGACGTAACCGGTGAGCGACATCCGGTCGATGTCGAGCAGCACCTTGCGCGCCAGGCTGTAGCCGTTGGAGTGCAGGCCCGAGGAGCCCATCGCGATGACGACGTCGCCCGGACGCACCCGGTCGGGGCCGAGGACCGCGTCGGCCTCGACGACGCCGACGCCGGTGGCGGACAGGTCGTAGTCATCGGGATCCATCAGACCCGGGTGCTCGGCGGTCTCGCCGCCGAGCAGTGCGCAACCGGCCTTGATGCAGCCCTCGGCGATGCCGGAGACCAGCTCGGCGACCTTCTCCGGGATGACCTTGCCGATGGCGATGTAGTCCTGCAGGAACAGCGGCTCGGCGCCACACACCACCAGGTCGTCGACGACCATGGCGACCAGGTCGAGCCCGACGGTGTCGTGCTTGTCGAGGGCCTGGGCGACGGCGATCTTGGTGCCGACACCGTCGGTGGAGGCGGCCAGCAGCGGCTCCCGGTATCCGCCCTTGAGCGCGAACAGGCCGGCGAAGCCACCGATACCGCCCTGCACCTCGGGTCGGCTGGCCTTCCTGGCCAATGGTCCGAACAATTCGACGGCGCGGTCACCGGCTTCGATGCTCACGCCCGCCGCAGCGTAGGAAGCGCCTGCACCGCTGGGTGTCTGTTCAGTCATTGTGGGGGAAAGCTCCAAACCGAATCGGCGGATAGATGCCTAGTAACTCTAAGTGATCCGCCAGTCCGGGTGTCGTGCGGCTCCTAGCTCATTGTTCCAGCTCGGTGGCGAATGTGGCGGCGATCTCGGCGCGACGCCGCCGCTGTTCGACCGGGTCGGGGACTGGAACGGCGGCGACGAGGCGACGCGTGTACTCGTGCTGCGGGTTACGCAGGATCTGTTCGTTGTCGCCCTCCTCGACGCAAGATCCCTCGCGCAGGACCATGATCCGGTCCGCGAGCTGGTCGACGACGGCGAGGTCGTGGCTGATGAACAGACACGCCCAGCCGCACCCGCGCTGCAGTTCGGCGAACAGTTCGAGCACCGCCGCCTGCACCGACACATCGAGCGCGCTGGTCGGCTCGTCGGCGACGAGCAGATCGGGGTCGAGCACGAGCGCCCGCGCCAGACTCGCCCGCTGACGCTGCCCGCCGGACAGTTCGTGCGGGTACCGGTTCTCGGTGCCCGCGGGCAGCTGCACGTCGTCGAGCATGTGCCTGACCCGCGCGCGGATGCTCGCCTTGTCACCGATGCCGTGCACGACCAGGGGCTCGGCGACGCATTCGCCGACGGTCAACCGCGGGTTGAGCGAGCCCGCCGGGTCCTGGAACACGAATCCGAACCGCCGCCGGATCGGGCGCAGCTTGCGCTGGGACAGATCCGCGATGTCCTGCCCGCGAATCAGCACGTGCCCCTCGCTCGGCCGTTGCAACGCGGCCACACAGCGCCCGATGGTCGACTTGCCCGACCCCGACTCGCCGACCAGCCCCAGGGTCTCCCCCGGCCTGATCTGCAAGCTGACGCCGTCGACGGCACGGAAGGCGGGCCGGCCGAACGGCCCGGGGAACGTGACGACCAGGTCCTTCACGTCGAGCACGGGCTCGACGGTCCGGTCGATCGCCGGCCGCTCGATGGTCGCCGCACCGAGGTGTGGAACGGCATCGAGCAGCGCCCTGGTGTACTCGGCCTTCGGGCTGGCGAACAGCTCGTGCACCGGCGCCTGTTCGACCACCTCGCCCGCGCGCATCACCACCACCCGATCGGCGAGGTCGGCCACCACACCCATGTTGTGGGTGATCAGCACGATCGCGCTGCCGAGCCGATCGCGCAGATCGCGCAGCAGTTCCAGGATCTCGGCCTGCACGGTGACATCGAGCGCGGTGGTCGGCTCGTCGGCGATGATCACCTTCGGCTCACACGAGATGGCGATCGCGATCATCACGCGCTGCTTCTGCCCGCCGGAGAGCTGGTGCGGGTAGTAGTCGACACGATGCTCGGGATCGGGCAGCCCGACCAGGCGCAAGAGATCGATCGCCTTGGCCTTGGCGGCTTTTCGGCCCATCCCGCTGTGCGCGCGCAGCGCTTCACAGATCTGGAAGCCGACGGTGAACAGCGGGTCGAGTGCCCGCGCCGGTTCCTGGAACACCATCGACACCTCGCCGCCGCGCAGTGCGGTGAGCTGACGTTCGGTCATCGAGGTGACCGGCCGGTCGCCGATGGTCACCAGCCCGCGCACCGACGCGGAATGCGGCAGCAGCCCGATGGCGGTGCGCGAACTCACCGATTTGCCCGACCCGGACTCGCCGACGATGGCGAGCACCTCACCGGGAAACACCTCGTAGGACACATTGCGTACCGCGTTCACGGGCCCGCTGTCGGTCGAGAAGGTGACCGACAACCCCGAAACAGCCAGTGCGGCAGTCTTTTCACTCATCGACTGTTTCCTTGTCTGCCGAAGTGACCGCACGCCGGGTGCGCAGCAGCGGGTTCAGCGTTTCGTCGAGGCTCTCGCCGACCAGCGTCATCCCGAGTACCACCAGCACGATCGCGGTGCCGGGGAAGATCGAGGTCCACCAGATGCCGTTGGAGACATCGTTGAGCGCCTTGTTCAGGTCGTAGCCCCATTCGGCGGCCTGGGTGGGTTCGATGCCGAACCCGAGGAAGCCGAGCGCGGCGAGAGTGAGGATGGCGTCGGCGGCGTTGATCGTGACGATCACCGGCAGCGAGCCGGTGACGTTGGACAGGATGTGGCGGAACATGATTCGCGTCGTCGACGCGCCGGTCACCCGGGCGGCGTCCACGTACGGCTCGGTCTTCACCGCGACCGTCGCGTTGCGCACCACCCGGAAGTACTGCGGCACATAGACGACCGTGATCGCGATGGCCGCCGACAGCATGCCGCCGAGACTGCTCGACGTGCCGCCCGCGACGACGATCGACACCACGATGGCCAGCAGCAGCGACGGGAACGCGTAGATGGCGTCCATGATCAGCACCAGCGTCTTGTCCACCCAGCGCCCCACGAACCCCGACAGCAGCCCCAGCGGCACGCCGATCAGCAGCGACAGCGTCACCGAGATCGCGATCACCAGCAGCGCGGTGCGCGCGCCGAACAGCACCCGCGAGAGCACGTCCTCGCTGCGCACCGAGGTACCGAACCAGTGCTCGGCCGACGGACCCTGCTGCGGCACGAAAGCCACACCGTCAGCGGAGTTCTGGGCCAGCCCGTAGGGCGCGAGCAACGGCGCGAACGCCGCCACGAACACGAACACACCGACCAGCACCAAGCCGGTGATGAGGGTGACCCGTTGCAGCCCCGAGGTTTTCGACAACAGTTCGGCGCCGGGCAGACGCCGGCGTTTCGCAGCGGTAGTCATCTAGAACCTCACCCTCGGGTCGATCAGCGCGACGATGGCGTCGACGACGAAGCTCATCACCGCGACCACCAGCGCGATGAACGCCACGATGCCCTGTACCGCGATGAAGTCGCGCGCCCGCAGATACTCGGCGAGCTGATAGCCAAGGCCCTTCCATTCGAACGTGGTCTCGGTGAGTACCGCACCGCCGAGCATCATCGCGATGCACATCCCCATCACCGTGATGATCGGGATCAGCGCGTTGCGCACCGCGTGCCTGCCGGTGACCACCCGCGTGGACAATCCACGCGCCCGCGCCGCCTCGACGAAATCGCTGCGCAGCGTCTGGATCAGGTTCACCCGCACCAGCCGCAGGAAGATGCCGCCGGTGAGCAGCCCGAGGGCCACCGCGGGCAGCACCGCGTGTTCGAGCACGTCGAGCACATAGGACGGTTCGCCGTAGAGGATCGAGTCGATGATCAGGATGTTCGTCTTCGGCGAGACATGTTGCAGCGCGAGCTCCACGTCGGTGCTGGCCCGGCCGCCGACCGGGAACCAGCCCAGCCACACCGAGAAGATCAGCTTGAGCAGCATGCCCACGAAGAACACCGGTGCCGCGTAGGCCAGCACCGCGGAGAACCGCAGGAACGCGTCCGAGGGCGTATCCCGGTGTGTCGCGGCGTATCTGCCCAGCGGAACACCGACCGCGAACGCCACGAGCAGACCCCAGAAGACGAGTTCGAAGGTGGCGGCACCGTAGGTGATCACCACATCGCTGATCGCCTGGTTGTCCTGGGTCCGTCCGAAGTCACCGTGCAGGAAGCCGGTGATGTACTCCCAATACTGCGTCAGGATAGGGCGATTGAGCCCCGCGGCTTCCTTGCGGTCCTCGATCTGGTCCTGGGTCAGCCGGCCACCCATGGCCGCGCTGATCGGGTCACCGATTACCCGCATCAGGAAGAACACCACTGTCACCAGCAACCACGCGGTCGGCAGAATCAGCAACAGCCGAACCAGCAGGTACCGCAGCAAAGCCACCTGGCGGGAACCCCCACCGCGCATCCACCCGAAACGCCGCGCCCGGATCGGTGATCCGGGCGCGGCAGCAACGTCACTCACTTGCTCAGAACCGTGAACCGGAACTTGAAGGAGCCGTCGAGGGTCTGATCGACACCGTTGACGCCCGGCTTCGACACCGCGACCTGCTTACCCGAGAGCAGCGGCAGGGTCGGCAGGAAGTTCTGCGCCAGATCGGTCTGGATCTTCTTCAGCAACTCTGCCCGCTTGGTGGGGTCGCCCTCGGTGGTCTCGGCGGTGAGCTGGGCATTGATGCCGGGGTTCTCGAAGTGCGACTGCAGGAAGTTGTTCGGGCCGAAGAACGGCGTCAGGTAGTTGTCGGCGTCCGGGAAGTCCGGGAACCAGCCGAACTGGTACATCGGGTAACCGTCGGAGGCGCGCTCCTTCTGGTAGGTCACCCACTCGGTGGATTGCAGGTTCACCTTGAACAGACCCGAGGCCTCCAGCTGCGACTTGACCGCCGCGTACTCCTCCGAGGAGCTCGAGCCGTAGTGGTCGGGGTTGTACTGCAGGTTCAGCGTCACCGGGGTGGCGACGCCCGCGTCGGCGAGGAACTTCGCGGCCGCGGCCTTGTCCGGCTTGGCGCCGTAGAGGTCCTTGAGCGGCTCGGCCGCACCTGCCATGCCCGCGGGCACGTAGCCGAAGGCGGGCTGATAGGTGCCCTTGTAGACGCCGTTGGCCAGTGCCTCGCGGTCGACGGAGGACGCGAAGGCCTTGCGTACGGCCAGCTTCTGCTCCGGGGTGTTGCCCGGCATGGTGTTCATGTTGAACACCACGTAGCGCAGCTCGCCGCCGGGGCCGTCGGTGACCTTGACCTTGGAATCGGCCCGCAGGGAGTCGATGTCGGTGGGGGTGAACGAGCGGTAGCCGACGTCGATGGCGCCGTTCTGCAGGTCCAGCTTCAGGTTGTCGGAGGTGGCGTAGTACTTCGTCGACACCGTCGTGGTCTTCGGCGTGCCGAGGATGCCCTGGTAATCGGGGTTGGCCTGATACTCGACGAGCTTGTTCTTGTCGTAGCTCGAGATCGTGTACGGGCCGGAGTAGCCCTTGGCCTTGACGACCTCGTCATCGGTGGCGACCTTGTCGGCCGGGAACACCGCCTCGTCGACGATGGGGCCCGCCTGGGTCGGCAGGATGGTCGGGAAGGTCTGATCGTTGGCGACCTTCAGCGTGAACGCGACGGTGAGATCGTCGACCACATCGGTCTTCTCGAGATTGCCGAGCAGCGACGCGGGACCGTGCGGATCGTTGATCTTCACCATCCGGTCGAAGGAGAACTTCACGCTCTTCGCGGTCAGCGGGTTACCGCTGGCGAATTTCAGCCCGGACTTGATCTTGCAGGTGTACACAGTGGGAGTGGTGAATTCGCACTTTTCCGCCGCGTCGGGCTTGGGCGTGGTATCGCCCGGTGCGAAGTTCAGCAGATACGAATAGATCTGGTTCTCCACCAGCAGCGAACCGTTGTCGTACGCCGCGGCCGGATCGAGCGAGAAGATCTTGTCGGTGGTACCGACGACCAGGCCCGCACCGGAGCCCGCCTCATCGGTGCGGCCGGAGCCACAACCGGCCAGCGCGGCGGCGACAGCGGCGGTAATACCCACTGCGGCAATTTGTTTCGCGCGCATACTTCGTGCCTTGTTCAACATCAGGTCCCATTCTCGAACGCCGCGCAACCGTCGCACCCGGATCACGGAGGCGACGACTACATGGTGAGCTAGCGATATATCGAGGGACCGTACAGGTGAACCATTACCGCCCAGTTTCAAATGGTCCGAATTATTGCCGCCATGTTATGAACTAATCTTACGAAATTGCCGGTTACCGGAATTACTCTCGTACACAACCCAAAAGGGGCCGATCAGGTTTATCCTGTCCGGCCCCTCTTGTGCGGCGTAGTGCGACGCGTCTTACCGACGACGCGTGTTATGGACGGCTCAGCGCGTCCACGTTGGCGTTCTCGCCGAGCAGCTTCGACTCGGCCTTGCCCGAGAGCATCCCCTCGAGCACGTTCTTGCCGATGGCGGCCTCCGGCGGCAGTTCGATCGGGTAGTCGCCGGTGAAGCAGGCGGTGCACAGGCGCGAGCGCGGCTGCTCGGTGGCGGCGATCATGCCCTCGGTGGAGACGTAGCCGAGAGTGTCGGCGCCGATGGAGCGGCGCACGTTCTCGACCATGTCGGCGTAGCTGTCGTCGGCGCCGGTGCCGTTGGCGATCAGCTCCGCGCGCGAGGCGAAGTCGATGCCGTAGAAGCACGGCCACTTCACCGGCGGCGACGCGATGCGCACGTGGATCTCGAGCGCACCGGCCTCACGCAGCATGCGGATCAGCGCGCGCTGGGTGTTGCCGCGCACGATGGAGTCGTCGACGACGATGAGTCGCTTGCCCCGGATCACTTCGCGCAGCGGGTTGAGCTTGAGGCGGATGCCGAGCTGACGGATCGTCTGGCTGGGCTGGATGAAGGTACGGCCCACATAGGCGTTCTTCATCAGGCCCTGGCCGTACGGAATGCCGGAGCCCTGGGCGTAACCCACCGCGGCGGGCGTGCCCGACTCGGGCACCGGGATCACGAGGTCGGCCTCGACCGGATGCTCCTTGGCCAGCTTGCGGCCGATCTCCACGCGGGTGGAGTGCACCGAGCGACCGGCGATCGTGGTGTCGGGGCGCGCCAGGTACACGTACTCGAAGACGCAACCCTTGGGCTCGGGATTGGCGAAGCGCATGGAGCGCACGCCCTCGGAGTCGATGGCCAGCAGCTCACCCGGCTCGATCTCGCGGACGAACGCGGCGCCGACGATGTCGAGCGCGGCGGTCTCGGACGCGACGACCCAGCCACGGTCGAGCCTGCCCAGCACCAGCGGGCGCACGCCGTGCGGGTCACGCGCGGCGTAGAGGGTGTGCTCGTCCATGAAGGTGAGGCAGAACGCGCCGCGCAGCTGCGGCAGCAGCTCCATCGCGGCGGCCTCGATGCTGGAATCCGCCGAGGCGTGCGCCAGCAGCGCGGTGACGATGTCGGAGTCGGAGGTGGCGCCGGTCATCTGCGGGCGGCCATCGATCACACCAGCGCCGATCAGGCCGAGTTCGCGTGCGCGACCGGCCAATTCGGCGGTGTTCACCAGGTTGCCGTTGTGGCCCAGCGCCAGGCCGGAGCCGACGGAGGTGGTGCGGAAGATCGGCTGCGCGTTCTCCCAGGTGACACCACCGGTGGTGGAGTAGCGACAGTGTCCGACGGCGATATGCCCTGGCATTGCCGCGAGCGTCTGCTCGTCGAAGACCTGGGAGACCAGGCCGAGATCCTTGAAGACCAGGATCTGGGAGCCATCGGAAACGGCGATTCCGGCCGCCTCCTGCCCGCGATGCTGCAGGGCGTACAGGCCGTAGTAGGTGAGCTTCGCCACGTCTTCGTCGGGAGCCCAGACGCCGAAGACGCCACACTCCTCGCGAGGGTCGTGTTCGATCTCGTCTGGGGTATTGGGCGTGGGGACGATCGTGGGATCGACGTCGGTCACCGTTTGCTCCCTGTTCGGGCGGGCTGGGGGCACTCGTCAGTCTACGGGTCATCCGCAGCGGGTAGTACGCGCGCTCGCATCCCGGCAGCAATCCACTGGTCACGAACCCGCCGATCGGCCACACAGAGCTGTTACGGTGCGCATCGTGACGACGGACGACAGTGCACACGTTGCAGCCGGTGGAACCGGGTCGGGTAGTGACAACACCGGTGCGCAGCCGAATGATTCCGGGCAGGCGGCCCCCGGCGAAGCGACGTTGGCCACACCGGTCCTGGATCGACGCCACTGGGCTCGAATCGTGCTCGCGCCGACCGCGGTCCTGACCGTGCTCACCGCACTGCTCGGCTTCATGTACCTCGGCTATATCGCCGACCCGGAGAAGAATCTGCACGACTTCCCGATCGCGCTCGTCAATTCCGACGTCGGCGATGTCATGGGCTCGGGTGATCAGCGCAAGCAGGTCGATTTCGGCAAGCAGGTCGCGGATGCGCTCGTCGCGGGCGTGCCCGCGGATCAGATCGACCTGCGCGTCGTCGGAAAATCGGAGGCCGAGCAGTTGCTGCGCACCGGACAGGTGTACGGCGCGATCATCATCCCCGGCGATTTCAGCAAACGCCTGGGCATTCTCGGTACAGGCAGCATCGTGCCCGGCGAGATGGAACGGCCGATCATCACCCTGCAGTCCAACCCACGCATGGGCGCCTACGGCGTCGGGATCGTGCAGCGCATCGGCGACCGGGCGCTGTCGGAGGTCGACAAGCAGGTCGGGCTCCAACTGACCGAGCAGGTACGGGCGACCCTGGCCGAGACACCGGCGGGCGCACCGCCGCCGGAGGTGTCCGGCGCCGCCATGATCACCCTCGAGAGTCCGATCGATGTGGTCGCGCAGGAGTTCCGTCCACTGCCGAGCGGCACCGGGATCGGCCTGACGGCGTTCTTCTTCTCGCTGCTCCTGCTGCTGGCCGGCATGGTCGGGGCGATGGTGATCCACACGATGGTCGATTCCCAGCTCGGCTTCATGCCCACCGAATACGGCCCCTGGTCCGTGCACTATCCGCCGACCCCGATCTCGCGCTTTCACACCCTGCTCATCAAGTGGGGGGTTTCGGCGCTGGTCGCGGTGATCGTTTCGCTGGTGTTCCTGCTGGTGGCGAAGGTGGTGGGCATGCCGGTCGACAATCCGCTCGCCCTGTTCCTGTTCTCGACGCTCGCCATGGTCGCGGTCGGCTGGACCGCACTGATGACTCTGGCCGCCCTCGGCACCGCGGGTCTGCTGGTGAACCTGACCCTGTTCGTCATCCTCGGTCTGCCGTCCTCCGGCGGTACCGTCCCGATCGAGGCGACGCCGACCTATCTCGCGTGGCTCGCCGAATTCGAGCCGATGCACCAGGTGTTCCTCGGCGTCCGCTCGATCCTGTACTTCGACGCCGGCTACGCGGCCGGTCTCGACCGCGGCATCTGGATGTCGCTGCTCGGCATCGCGATCGCCGTCGTTCTGGGCACGATCATCACCCGCTACTACGACTACAAGGGCCTGCACCGCAAGCACACCGCGGCCGCGTGAGCCCGGCGACCCGGTTGCCGCTACTCGGCAGCCGGGTCGTCCCGCGCGGGCAGCGCCACGATCGGCAGCCACCCCGCGATCTCCCCGGCTCTGGTCCCCGACGCGCTCACCACCCCCGCCCGCACCGCGTCGTCGAATCCGAGCAGCCCGGTAGCCAGCAACAACCAGGTCCGAGCATCCGTCTCCACCACATTCGGCGGATTCCCCCGCGTATGCCGGGGCCCCTCGATGCATTGCACCGCCACGAACGGCGGCACCCGCACCTCCACCGAATGCCCCGGCGCACTCCCCGCCAGTGCCCGCGCCGTCCCCTTCACCGCGGCCCCCAACTCCCCCCGCCCCGGCACCGGCAACGCCGGATCCCGCAACCACTCCCCCACACCCAGCACCGCCGCCCGCACCTGCGCGGGATCGACCACATTCCGTCCAGCCATACCGCGAGACGCTACCGACCTCCGACAAATCGGCGGTCGCGAGCCAGCTGTCCGGATTGTCTAGCCAATTAGACTTGATTCCGTAAAATCGCCTAGACTATTCTGGTGATCGCACCGGAACCTACGCGCACTACCTTGAAGCGCCTCGTTGCAGCCGGATTCACCAGCCGCCCAGGCAAAGGCAGCCATACCATGTGGATCTGCAAACATGGAGTCGTCACCGTGACCGTGGCTTCCGGGCACAACTCGCAGTCGCCTGGAGTGGTGCGGACCGTCAACAAGGCGATCGCGCAGTGCAAGGAACAATGCACGGAGGAAGCATGACCACCTACCAGATCGACGTGTCCCGAGACGACCGCTGGTGGATGATCCGAATCCCACAGCTGGACGGCGTCAACGGCAATATCGAAGGTCTCACCCAGGCACGTCGCTACGCCGACATCACCAAGGAAGCGACCGACTACATCTGCACGGTCGCCGACGTGGCCCCCTCAACTGTCGAACTCGCGATCACTGCCCACGTCGGCGGCACGGACGTGACAGCCGCTGCGGAAGAAGTTTCGCAGGCACGCGCGGAGGCAGCCCGCCAGGAAGCGCACGCCATGAAGGTCGCGACGGCGACCGCCCGACGATTGGCTGCCGACGGCGTACCGGTCCGCGACATCGGCGCTGTCCTCGGCGTGACGTTCCAACGGGCATCACAGCTGGCCAATTCCTGACCCGGCGCTTTCCGGACCCGACCTCGATCCGTTGCCCGATGGCGTGGGCAGGTGGGACTCGTCGTACATTCGTCCTATGAGTGTCACCGATCCCCTCGAGCCGGCAACGCTGCGATTGCGCGCTGCCGACGGGCTCACCCTGGTCGCGGACAGCTTCGGCGCACAGGACGGCCCGCTGGTCGTGATGCTGCACGGCGGTGGACAGAACCGGCATTCGTGGAAGCGGACGGGACGGGCGCTGGCCGCGGCGGGGATGCGGGTTGTCGCCGTCGACGCGCGGGGACACGGTGACAGCGATTGGTCACCGGAGGCGGACTACTCCAGGACCGTGATGGTCGCCGACCTGCACACCGTGCTCGAACAGCTCGGCGCGACCCGGGAGGCGGGCGCGGTGGTGGTCGGGGCCAGCATGGGCGGGATCACCGGGCTGCTCGCCACCGCGACGCCGGGTGGGAGCGCGATCCGCGCACTCGTCCTGGTCGACATCGTGCCCCGTTCGGAGTCCGCGGGCGTGGAGCGCGTGATGGACTTCCTCGGCAGGCACCGCGACGGTTTCGACACCCTCGATCAGGTGGCCGACGCCGTCGCCGCCTACCTGCCGCACCGCCCGCGTCCCGACAACGCCGACGGTCTCCTGCGCAACCTGCGTCAGCGCGACGGCCGCTGGTACTGGCACTGGGACCCCGACCTGATCAGCGACGTCAACGACGACCCGGAAGCCCGCATCGTCGAGATGGAAGCGGCCGCCGAGGCGCTCACCATCCCGGTCCTGCTGATCCGCGGCGGCAAGTCCGACGTGGTCAGCGATGAGGGCGCCGCGGCATTCCTGGCGCTCACACCGCACGCCCGCCTGGCCGAGATCAGCGCCGCGGCCCATACCGCGGCGGGCGACGACAACGACGCCTTCACCGAGGCCGTCGCCGATTTCGTCGCGACCGCCTGAGCCGGCCTACTGCCGCAGCCCGTCGACCCATCGAGCGGCGGCGGGCGCGAGCGCTCCGCCGGCATTGATCGTCAGATGCAGGAGCGCGGGCGCGGTGGCGCTGCCCGACCGGCGCCGGAGTTCGGTGAAAACGAGACCGGCGAGGGTGGTGGCCAGCACCGTGGGGGCAACCGGATCGCCTGCGGCTCTGGCCGGTCGGATGTGCCAGAGGCCGAAATCGAGGGCGCTGATCACGGGCGCGGACGATCCGGCGCTCTCGGCGAGCACCGGGTCGAGGGTGCCTCGGAAAACGGCTTCCTCGGCCAGGACGGTGCCCACAGGGATGTGCAGGCCGATCCATTCGAGGGTCGATGTCTCCGGTGCGCGGACAGCGATCTCGAGCGGGAGGCGTCGCAGGGACGGGATCGACAGGGCGACGGCGTAGCCGGCGACGACGACGGCCGCACTGCCGAAACCCCAGCGGAAGCCACTGGGCGACAACCAGTTAGGGCTGCCCCGAAAGAGTTTCGTGTACCCCGTCGCGAAGGCGATGTTCGCCGCGGTGCGCCCACGCAGCCGAAGATCGAGGGCGGGAAGAATCCGATTGCTCCACAGCAGCGGAAGGGCCAGCGCGGCAACGGCTTCGAGCCTTCTCACTTCACCTCCCGCTCATAGGTTTCCGCTGACTCCAGTGCGGCACGGATGCTTTCGACGACATCGCCGTCCACCCCCGGCGGCGCTGCGACGGCCAACCACCCGTCCAGCACCAAACTCCCGTACCGGTGCCCGTGCCCGTCGACCACCCCCTGCGCGTTGGTGAGATCGGCCGTGACCTGCCAGAACGTCACGAACGGCGCCCACCGCATCTGCGTCGACACATCGGGACCGCGCGGTTCGCTCAACCAATCCGGCTGGGTGAAGATCAGATCGGCCGACCACCACACGATCGGGTCGGACGGATGTTGCAGGTAGGCGATGCGGGGTTCGCGCCACGGCTCGGCGCGATCGAGATCCGCCGCGTCATCGGCGAATCGGACGACGAGCCCGTCCGCGTACACCGGCGCCACCGCGGGCGTCCCCGGATCGCGACGGTCGACGAACTGCCGCCACAACCGATTCGAATTCGGCGGCCCGACCCACAACGCGCCATCGACCTCCTCGCGAAGATCGGCCAGCCCGTCGAACGCCTCCTCCGACCCCTGCGAACCCAGACTCTCCCCATAGACGAACAGCTTGGGCCGATGCCCCTCCGGCTGGGCCGACCACCGCTCGTACACCGCGTCGAACAGCTCCCGGCTGGCCGCGGCCGCCTTGTCCCGGTCCGACAGGAACGAGAGCACGCTGGGCAGATACGAGAACTGGGTCGCCACGATCGCCGTATCCCCGCCGTAGAGGTATTCCACGGCGCCCGCGGCCATCCCGTTGACCCAACCGGTCCCGGTCGTCGTGACCACCACCATCGCCTCGCGTTCGAAGGCTTTGGTCCGCTCCAGTTCGGCGACGGCCAGCTGCGCCGCGGTCTGGTCGCGAGTCACCGACTCCAACCCCACATAGGCCCGAATGGGTTCGCGCGCGGTCTTTCCCGTCACCTCGGTGATCGCGGCGGCGCTCGGCCCGTTGGACACGAACCACCGCCCCTCGAACCCCAGCGACTGCCACGGCGCCAGCGATCCCGGGCTCCCCGAACGCTCCGGCGCGATCGGCTGCACCGCGTACGGCGTGGCCCGATCGTTGCGCACGCTGAACGCCGAGTTGGCCACCGCGAAGAACGCCCGCGAGGCGACGCCGTTGAAGATCGTCACCGCGAGCACGACCAGCACCAGCAGCCCGGCGGCGGGCGCCACTTCGCGCGGCACCCGCACCCACCGATTGAGCTGGCGAGCCAGGCCGAGCACCATGACGCGCACCGTCCGATACGCGGCCACCACCGCCACCCCGACGGCCATGCTGAGCAGCCCGGTCCGCAGATAGGCGGGCGTGGTGGTGCCCGCCATCCCCATCAGCGAGGTGATCTCGCGCTGCCACCGCGCCGACTGCACCAGCATCAGCGCCGCCACCAGCGCGCACCCCACCAGCACGGTCGCCTTGATCGCGTATCGCAGCCGATCGGAAGGGCTCGGAATCGGAATCCGCGACCGCACCCACCGCCGGAACAACCACTCGAGCACACAGCCGAGCCCGTAACCGATCGCGGCGTTGATCCCGCTGATCAGCCCCTGGAACAGCCAGTCACGCGGCACCAGTGACGGGGTCACCGACAGCCCGAAGAACAGCGTCGCCAGCACCAATCCGACGTAATTCAGATCGACGACGACCTCGACGCGCCGCAAGACCACGGCGCCGCGCGCACGCAGCATCGCGGTAGTCGAAGCGCGCTCGGTCACCGCCCCAGTATGGCGGCCGGTACCGACAATCACCGGATTTGTGACTGCGGAGCCGCTCACAAACTACGTACCGCACTCGAGTAGTTGTACGCGCGATCGCGACACCGCGGATCAGCACACTGAGAGCCATGAGCACAAACACCAAGCCGAAGAACACCTCGGCCTACATGGCCCAGGCCGCGATCGCGTTCGCTGTCAGCCTGTTCGGGACCGGCGCCGGAATCGCGTACCTGCCGCTGGACGGCTGGCAGCGCGCGTTCCTGGCGATGTCGGGCCTGTTCCTGGTGACCAGCTGCTTCACCCTCGCCAAGGTCGTGCGCGACCAGCAGGAGACTCAGTCACTGATCGGGCGGATCGACGAGGCTCGGCTGGAACAGCTGATCGCCGAACACAATCCGTTCAAATCGGTGTCGTGAGCCGAGCGGGCGGCGCCGATCGAGGGGTTCGGCGCCCCCGGCTCGTCACTTCAACTGACGTTCGGTAGCCATGGATTCTTCGAGGAACACCCGAATTCTGGCAGCCAATTCCGGTGTGTAGTCCGGTGGTTGGGCTACCGCGGCCCACGCGTCGGGCACCAGGTTGCCGTAGTTGTGGCCGTGCCCGTCCGAAACCGTCTGCGCGCGCGGCAGATCCGCGGCGACCTGCCAGAACGTGACGATGGGATACCACGACATCGCCGGCGATACGTCGGGTCCGCGCTTCTCGCGCAACCAATCCGGCTGACTGAACAGCAGATCCGGCGACCACCACACCACCGGGTCGGAGGCGTGTTGCAGGTAGGTGATGCGCGGGTCGTTCCAGGCCGGCGTCGGCCGGGCCAGCTGCTCGTCGTCGGCGGCGAACCGCACCGACATCCCGTCGGCGTAGATCGGGGTGATCTCGTCGGTGCCGGGGTCACGTCGGGCCACGAATTCCGACCACAACCGGTTGGAGTTGGGCGGTCCCACCCACAGCACGCCGTCGGTGCGATTGCGAATGTCGGCCAGACCGGAGAACGCACCCTCCGACCCCTGCGAACCGAGGCTCTCGCCGTAGACCAGCAGCTTGGGCCTTGCGTCTTCGGGCAGCGCCGACCAGCGTTCGTACACCTTGTCGAACAGCGTGCGCCCCATGGTCATCGACTTGTCCCGGTCGGACAGGAACGACAGCGCGCTGGGCAGATACGAGTACTGCGTCGCCACCAGCGCGGTGTCGCCACCGAACATCAACTCGATCGCCTCGGCACTGGTCGTATCGACCCAGCCGGTGCCGGTGGTGCTGATCACCACCAGCACTTCGCGTTCGAAAGCCTTGGTGCGGTCGAGTTCGGCGATGGCCACATCGGTCTGCGCCTCGACCCCGTCCGCGGATTCCAGCCCCGCGTAGACCCGAATCGGTTCGCGCGCGGGTTTTCCGGTGACCTGCCCGATCGCGAGAGCGGTCGGCGCGTTCGCCACGAACCATCGGCCCTCCGAACCCAGGGTGTCCCACTTGGCCAGCGACTCAGGGCTGCCGGAGCGTTCGGGCAGCGTCGGCTGGACCGCGTTCGGTGAGGTGTGACTGTTGCGCGCGCTGAACGCCGAATTCGCGACGGCGAAAAAGCCTTTCGCCAGCACACCGTTGAACAGCAGCACCGCGGCCACCAGAACGACGATCACCCCGAGCGGCCGCGCGAACGCCGCCGGAATCCGCACCCACTGGTTCAGCGCCCGCGTCACCGCGCGCACCAATCGCACCACCAGGCGCGAGATCCAGATCAGCAGTCCGACCACCACCGCGCCGACCAGCACCGTCCGCGGATACCCCGCGTCGGAGACCGGCTCCATCCCCATCAGGTCGGTGATCTGCCGCTGCCACTTCGAGGACTGGATACTCATCAGCACCGCGAAGATCAGGCACGCCACCACGATCGCGCTCTGTAGCGCCACCACCAGCCAGCTCGGCCGCCGGGCCCATGCCGTGCGCACCTGCTCGGGCCAGGTGATCCGCGGCGCGACCCACCGACGCCAGGCCCACGCCAGTAAGCAGCCGAGCCCGTAGCCGATCGTCGCGTTGATGCCGCTGACCAGCCCCTGGAAGAACCAGTCACGCGGCAGCAGCGAGGGAGTCAGCGACAGCCCGAAGAACAACGTCGCCACGACCAGGCCGGCGTAGTTGGGATGAAAAAACCTCTCCACCAGGTGAATTCCCCTGATGAAGAGGTTATCGCGCACTGCCGGTGCAGAAGCCGAGCTCGTATCCTCAGTGGTCACAAGCTCGACTCCTCGGTTGATCAGGCGGAATCTGTTTCGCCTGCTCGGGCGGCCTACGTGGTGACGCTGCGCTACCGCCTCCGGCCGCTGACCGATCAGGCGGTGTGCGCTCCGAACAGCTTAGGCAGCGTGCCTTCGAATGCCTCGCGCAATTCGGCGAGTGTCACGGAGAACTGCCCCTGCACCTCGACCGAATCCGAACCCTGGTCCACCACGCCGATGCGCACCCACGGCAGCTGCCGCGCGTCGCACATCTTGGTGAACCGGGTCTCCTCCGAACGCGGCACCGCGACGAGCACGCGCCCGGCCGACTCGGAGAACAGCTGCACGAACGGGTCCGAGCCCTCGGGGAGCACGATGCGGCAACCGGTTTCGCCTGCCAGCGCCGCCTCGATGACGGTCTGCGCCAGGCCACCCTCGGACAGGTCGTGCGCGGCGGAGATCATGCCGTCGCGCGAACCCGAGGTGAGCACCTCCGAGAGCAGCTGCTCGCGGGCGAAGTCGACGCGCGGCGGCACGCCACCGAGGTGGTCGTGGGTGACCTGCGACCAGATGGAGCCGTCCAGCTCGTCGCGGGTCTCGCCGAGCAGGATCAGCGACTCGCCCGGCTCGAGGCCGAGGCCGGTCGGGATGCGGCGGTGCACATCGTCGATCACGCCGAGCACGCCGACCACCGGGGTGGGCAGGATGGCGTCCTTGCCGGTCTGGTTGTAGAAGCTCACGTTGCCGCCGGTCACCGGAATGCCCAGCGCCGCACAACCATCCGCGAGACCGCGCACGGCCTGCTGGAACTGCCACATCACGCCCGGATCCTCCGGCGAACCGAAGTTCAGGCAGTTGGTGACGGCCTTGGGGGTGGCGCCGGTGGTGGCGACATTGCGGAACGCCTCGGCCAGCGCCAGCTGCGCGCCGGTGTACGGGTCGAGCTTGGTGTAGCGGCCCGACGCGTCGGTGGCCAGGGCGATGCCGCGGCCCGAGGACTCGTCGATGCGGACGACGCCCGCGTCGGCGTGCTCGGCCAGCACGGTGTTGCCGCGCACGTAACGGTCGTACTGCTCGGTGATCCACTTGCGGCTGCACAGCTGCGGGCTGGCGATCATCGTGAGCAGGGTCTCGCGCAGCTCGTCGCCGGTCTTCGGCCGGGTCAGGGTGGCGGTGGTGTCGGCGATCAGCGCGTCCTGGGTGTCGGGGCGCTGCACGGGGCGCTCGTACACCGGGCCCTCGTGGGCGACGGTGCGCGGCGGCACGTCCACCACGGTCTCGCCGTGCCAGGTGATGACGAGGTGGTCGCCGTCGGTGACCTCACCGATGTCGGTGGCCAGCACGTCCCACTTCTTGCAGACGGCCATGAACGCGTCCACGTTCTCCGGCGTGACGACCGCGCACATGCGCTCCTGCGATTCGCTCGACAGGATCTCGGCGGGGGTCATGTGCGTGGCGCGCAGCGGGACCTTGGTCAGGTCGATGTGCATGCCGCCGTCGCCCGCCGCGGCGAGTTCGGACGTGGCGCAGGACAGCCCGGCGCCGCCGAGGTCCTGGATGCCGACGACCAGCCCGGCCGCGTACAGGTCGAGACAGCACTCGATGAGCACCTTCTCGGTGAACGGGTCGCCCACCTGCACGGCGGGCAGCTTCTTGCGGCCGGTGCCGGACTCGTCGCCGGAGAAGGAGTCCGAGGCGAGCACGGACACGCCGCCGATGCCGTCGAGGCCGGTACGCGCGCCGAACAGGATGATCCGGTTGCCGTTGCCCGAGGCGAAGGCCAGGTGCAGGTCTTCCACGCGCATCGCGCCCGCGCACAGCGCGTTCACGAGGGGGTTGCCCTGGTAGGAGGCATCGAACACGGTCTCGCCGCCGACATTGGGCAGGCCGAGCGAGTTGCCGTAACCGCCGACGCCGCGCACCACACCGTCGACCACGCGACGGGTGTCGGGGGCGTCCGCCGCACCGAAGCGCAGCTGGTCCATCACCGCGATCGGGCGCGCGCCCATGGCCATGATGTCGCGCACGATGCCGCCGACTCCGGTCGCCGCGCCCTGGTACGGCTCCACGTAGGACGGGTGGTTGTGGCTCTCCACCTTGAAGGTGACGGCCCAGCCGTCGCCGATGTCGACCACGCCGGCGTTCTCGCCGATCCCGGCCAGCATCGAGGCCTTCATCTCGTCGGTGGTGGTTTCACCGAAGTAGCGAAGATGCACCTTGGAGGACTTGTAGGAGCAGTGCTCGCTCCACATCACCGAGTACATCGCCAGCTCGGCATCGGTGGGCCGACGGCCCAGAATCTCCTTGATGCGGGCGTACTCGTCGTCTTTGAGACCGAGTTCCTTGTACGGCTGCGGAGCATCCGGGGTGGCTGCGGCGGTAGCGACGGTGTCGACCTGCAGTGTCACGGGAGACCAGGGTCCTTTCGGCCGGGGGGAACTTGATCTGCAGAGTCTAATGGTTGCGAGGTAACCGCCTGCCGCCCGTACTGCCCTCACGCTGGGGAGGCGGCCGGATTCGGTCTGGTCACACTTGCGGTTGGGCCATCGGGGTACCCATTACTCTGGCGCTGTGAACGAAAGTCCGGGGGGTACCGAGCAGGTCGAGCCGCGTATTCCCGATCCCGACAACCCGGACCGCCAACGACGCTGGCTGACCGCCGCCATCGGTTTGTTCGTGGTCTCCGCCGCCGTCGCACTGCTGGCGCACTGGTGGCACGGGTTCATCGACCTGCAGGTCTACCGCAACGGCGCGCGGGTGTGGCTCGACGGCGGCGACCTGTACGGCCCGATGCCGCCGGTGTACGGGCTCGGCCTGCCGTTCACCTATCCCCCGCTGGCCGCGATGTTCTTCGTGCCGCTGGCGCTGATGCCGCTGGTGGTGGCCGAGGTCGTCGTGCTGCTGACCTCGCTGGCGAGCCTGGGGATCGTGCTGTGGCTGGTGCTGGTTCGCGTGCGCCCCGAGCTCGACCGGATCTCGGTGCTCACCGTGCTGATCGCCGGGCTCGGCCTCGCCCAGTACCTCGAACCGGTCCGCCAGACCTTCAACTTCGGCCAGATCAACCTGATCCTGATGGCCGCGGTAGCCCTCGACATTCTCGTACGCAAGCCGTTCTGGCCACGCGGGATGCTGATCGGCATCGCGGTGTCGATCAAGCTGATTCCGGCGGGCTATCTGCTGTACTTCCTGCTCCGCCGGGATTGGAAGGCCGCGGCCACCATGGTCGTATCGGCCGCGGGCGCGGTGGGCGCCGGCTTCCTGCTGTTCCCCAAGGACTCGGTCGAATACTGGTTCCACACCGTCTCCGACACCGGCCGCATCGGCACGCCCTACTTCGCGGGCAACCAGTCGATCAAGGGCACGCTGTTCCGCCTCGGCATGAACGAATCGCTGGCAACGGGCCTGTGGCTCGGTCTGTCGGCGGTCACCATCGCGCTGGCCGCGGTGTGGATGTACCGCCTGATCGGCGTGGGCAACGAGGTCGGCGCGCTGCTGGTGAACGCGGCGGCGGTGCTGTTGGTCTCACCGGTGTCGTGGTCGCATCACTGGGTCTGGGTCGCGCCCGCGCTGGTCGTCGCGGTCAGCCTGGCCGTGGCTCGCCGCTCCCGCGCCTTCACCACCCTCGTCGCCCTGTTCACGGTGATGTTCATCGTGGGCCCGCAGTGGGTGTTGCCACATTCGGGCGACAAGGAACTGGCCTGGGCCTGGTGGCAGCAGATCATCGGCAGCAGTTATGTGTGGACCACGTTCGCCGTGATCGTCTACGCGGTGCTCACCTACCACCCCAGCCGGAAGTCCTCGGCCGCACCGGAACTCGCGACGGCCTGAGCTCGGCGGCCATCGAGGCCGAGCCGAGCCCCTGCCGCCGTCAGTCCGTCGCTTCCGGGGTGAGGAATGCCGCGAGGGCCGAGGCGTAGGCGGGGACATCGGCGGCGCCCATGAGTTCGCGGCACGAGTGCATGGCGAGCTGGGGTGCGCCCACGTCGACGGTCGACATGCCGGTGCGAGCCGCCGTCATCGGGCCGATGGTCGAACCACAGGGCAGGTCGGCCCGGTGGACATACCGTTGCAGCGGCACGCCGGCCTGCGCGCACGCGAGGGCGAACGCGCCCGCGCCCGCCGCGTCGGTGGCGTAGCGCAGGTTCTGATTCACCTTGAGCACCGGCCCACCGCCGACCTCGATGCGATGCGCGGGCTCGTGCCGGTCCGGGTAGTTCGGGTGCGTCGCGTGCGCCATATCACCGGAGGCGACCACCGAACCGGCCAGCGCGGCAAGGTAATCCGCGCGCCCACCGCCACGGGCCAGCACGATCCGCTCCAGCACGGCGGGCAGCAGATCCGATTGCGCCCCGCGATCGGACTGGCTCCCGACCTCCTCGTGGTCGAACATCACCAGCACCGCCGTCGCCGCACCCGGCTCGTCGGCGGCTGCGAGGAAGGCCTGCAATCCGGCGTAGCAGGTGCCCTGGTTGTCGAGCCGCGGCGCGCTCACCAGGTCGAGGTCGCGACCGACGATCGTGCTCGACGCGAGGTCATGGGTCATCAGTTCCCAGCCGAGCACATCGGCGCCGTCGACCTCGGCCCGCTCGGCGACGAAGTCGAGGAACGAGGCGGGCGCGTCGCCGATCCCCCAGATCGCGTTCACATGCCGCTGCGGGTCGAGGGTGACCCCGCGCCGGTCCTCGGACAGGTGGATGGCCAGCTGCGGCACCCGCAGGATCGGCTCGTCGATCCGTACCAGCACATCGCGCATCCGCGCGCCCTCGCGCACACTGAGCCGCCCCGAGAGACCGAGCTCGCGGTCCAGCCAGGAGTTCAGCCAAGCCCCGCCGTACGGCTCGAGCCCGACGAGCTGCCACCCCGCTCCTGCCAGATCGGGATGCTGCTTCACGCGCAGGTTGGGGCTGTCTGTGTGCGCGCCGACCACCCGGAACGGAGCGGCGGGCACGGCGTCGTAATCAGCCCACGCGATCAGCGAACCACCGCGCACCACATAGTGTTTGCCGCCCGCGTCGTCCCACGCCGAGGCCTCCGTCAACGGCGTGAAACCGTTGCCGTCCAGCTCGGCCGCCACCGTCGCGCACACGTGGAAGGGCGAGGGTGACGCATCGATGAAGGCACACAATCCGCTGGCCGTGGCCGCTGTCAAGGAAACCGGCATCCTGCGATCCTAGGCACGATGGCGTGCCCCGGCACCCCGCCCCGGAATACGCGCTCGGATCAGTCGTCGCGTTCGGCGATCACCGCGAGCGCGGCCAGTAATTCGCCGTAGCGGCGATTCCCCAGGCGGCAGCGTAGTTCTTCCTCCGCGAGCTTTTCCTGCGCGCGGATCCTGGCGGCCAGTTTGGCCCCGAGACTGCTCAAGCCGATCAGGATCCGGCGACGATCGTCGGTGGCGGCGACCCGGAAGATCAATCCGCGTTCGGCGAGATTGTCCGCGTGCCGGGTGGCCGAGGACGGGGCCAGCCGCGCCTGGGCGGCCAGTTCCGACATCGTCATCCCGTCGTCGGTGGACAGCTGCGACAGGATCGCCCAGTGGTCGGCCGTGAGATTGTCAGCCGACAGCGCCGATTCGAGCCGGCCTACCCAGTTGCGCTCCGCGGAGCGCAGGGCGCCGTGCAGCGTGGAATACCCACTTATGATGGACACCGATTGCATTCCCACCTACCGAGAAATTCATTCGAACAATCCTGTTCGCACTAGGCGATAGAGTACAGAATGCCCTCGTCAGGCCAGAGCCGGGATGAAACGATCGAGATTCTCTCGATCGTGCCCACCCAAGGCCCGGGCGGCATCATCGCGCCATCGTGTACCGCGGCCATTTCCCTGGCCGTAGACGAAATCAATAGCGGCACAGGAATTCTCGGCCGTGAAATCCGTCTCACCACCCTCGACGGCGGCCGCGAACCACACGAAGTCGCCGCCGAAGTAGCGGCCTTCCTGGCCACCGGAATGGTCGGCGCGATCACCGGTTGGCACACCTCCGCGGTACGTCGCGCAGTCGCCGAGGCCGTGGACACCCGCGTTCCCTATCTCTACGCCACCGACCACGAGGGCCTGCCCGACGAACGTCCCGGCGTCCTGCTGGTGGGCGAACATCCCGACCACCAGACAGTTCCCGCGGCCGCGTGGATGGCCCGCGAACTGGGAGTGCGCCGCTGGGCGGTCATCGGCAACGACTACATCTGGCCCCGCCGAACCGCCCGTGCCCTGCGCCGGTCCCTGACCGATCCGTACGACATCATCGTCGAGCACTACGTGCCGCTCGGCACCACCGATTTCGGCGACTTCCTGGGCAACCCGGCGCTGCTGCTGGCCGACGCGGTCCTGATTCTCATGGTCGGCGCCGACACCGCCCGCTTCAATCGCCAGTTCGCCGCCACCGGCCTGCCCGCCATGATGCCCCGGCTCAGCCCGGCGGTCGACGAGAACGTCCTGCTCAGCGCGGGGCCGTCAGCGAACGCCAACCTCTATGTGGCGTCGAGTTTCTTCATCGACAACCACAGCGCCGAAGGCCGTGCCCGCCGCGCCCGCTATCACCGGCATCAGGGTCGATTCGCCCCCGCGCTGACCACTTTCAGCAACTCCACCTACGAGGCGATCCACCTGCTGAACACCCTGGCCGACACCACCGGCACCCTCGACGTGAAAACGATCATCGCCGCGTCGGAGACGGGCCTGGTGCTGGACGGCCCGGCCACCCGACGGGGATTCCTGGGCAATCAAGCAGTAGGCCCCGCCCACCTGGCTACGGCGAACGGGGTCGACTTCGACATCATCGACACGCTCTAGTGCCGATGCGGGGCTGTCAGGCCTTGACGAAACTATCGATCACCGAGAAGAACATGCCGAGACCGTCATCGCTGGGTCCGGTCAATGCCTCGGTCGCGTGCTCGGGGTGCGGCATCAAACCGACAACCCGCCCGTTGGCCGAGGAAATCCCGGCGATCCCGCGCTGCGAACCGTTCGGATTGTCACCGGCGTACCGGAACACCACGCGACCTTCGCCTTCGAGCTCGTCGAGCACCTTCTCCGAAGCCTGGAAACGCCCCTCGCCCGACTTCAGCGGGACAAGAATCTGGGCACCCGGCTCATACCGCGAACTCCACGCGGTATCGGTCGCCTCGACCTTCAGCCACTCGTCGCGGCAGATGAAGTGCAGTCCCTCATTACGGGTCAGCGCACCCGGCAGCAGCCCGGCCTCACACAGCACCTGGAATCCGTTGCAGATACCGAGCACCGGCAGACCCTGCCCGGCGGCGCGGACGACCTCGCCCATCACCGGCGCGAACCGTGCGATCGCCCCACACCGCAGGTAGTCCCCGTAGGAGAACCCACCGGGCACGATCACCGCGTCGACACCCTTGATATCGGCATCGGCATGCCACAGGCTCACAGCCTCGGCGCCGGCCAACCGCACCGCGCGAGCGGCGTCGACATCGTCGAGCGTGCCCGGGAAAGTAATAACGCCAATGCGTGCGCTCACGAGACCCGAACGACCTTCCAGTCCTCGATCACCGTGTTCGCCAGCAGCGCCTCGGCGATCTGCTCGAGCTGGGCGTCCGACACACTGTCGTCCACCTCGAGCTCGAATCGCTTGCCCTGCCGCACATCCGAGATTCCGGCGAATCCCAGACGCGGGAGCGCGCCGACCACGGCCTGTCCCTGGGGGTCCAGAATCTCGGCCTTCGGCATGACCTCGACCACGACTCGTGCCACGCGTTGCTCCTCAAGTGATGTGGGGGTTACCTCGGAAATCTTAGTTGACCGGGCCGTCGTGCCCGCGTTCCGGGGTCACGGCGGCTTAGCATCGGGTATGCGCATCGCCCACTTCGGTCATTCCTGCATCCTCGTGGAACTGCACGGCGTGAAAGTGCTGTTCGACCCCGGAACCTTCGCGCACGGGTTCGAGGGCATCACCGGTTTGGACGCGATCGCGGTGACCCACCAGCACCCCGACCACATCGATCCGAACCGGATCGGCGATCTCATCGAAAACAATCCCACCGCCCGGCTGCTGTCGGATCCGCAGACCGCGCAGCAGCGCAGTGAGGGCTGGGAGCCGGTGTCGGCCGGTCAGGTGCTCGATATCGGTGACTTACAGATCACCGGCGGCGGTGGCAGGCACGCGGTGATCCACCCGGAGATCCCGGTGATCGACAACACCGTCTTCCAGCTCGGCACCGAGGCCGACCCCGCCCAGCTGGTCCACCCCGGCGACTCGCTCTGGGTGCCGCCGGTCCCGGTCGGCGTGCTCGCGATCCCCGCCGTCGCCCCGTGGATGCGCATCGCGGAGGCCGTCGACTACCTGCGCGCTGTCAATCCCCGCACCGCGGTGCCCATCCACCACGGCATCATCGCCCCGTCGGCCCAGGGCATCTACTTCGGCAGGCTGACCGAGATGGCCCCGGCCGGCACCGAGTTCCGCGTACTCGAACCCGAGGACCAGGGCCAGTTCTGATCAGCGGTAGCTGGTCAGGAACAACGCCTCGGCCAGTGCCATGTGCTCGATCTCGCTGGGGTCGACGCTCTCGTTGGGCGCGTGGATCAGGCATTTCGGCTCTTCGACGCCGATCAGCATGATCTCGGCCTTCGGGTAGGTGTCGGCGAAGACATTGCACAGCGGAATCGACCCGCCCTGTCCCTCGGTGGTCACGTCGCGACCGTAGGAGGTGGCCATCGCCTTCTCCATGGCCGAGCGGGCGGGGCCCTGCGTGGACGCGACGAACGGTTCGCCGAGCGCCTCGAGCTCGATGTCGAGTTCGGCGTTCCACGGCACGTGCGCGCGCAGATGCTTCTCCAGCAGGTCATAGGCCTGCTTGGGCTCGGTGCCCGGAGGGATGCGCAGGTTGAGCCTGGCCCTGGTGCTCGGCTGGATCGCCGCCGACGACCCGACCACCGCGGGCACGTCCATCCCCAGCACGGTCAGTGCGGGCCGCGCCCACAGCATGTCGGACACGGTTCCGTCGCCGAGCAGGCCGACACCGTCGAGCACACCCGCGTCCGACCGGAAGTCCGCCGACGGATACTGCGCGCCGGTCCACTTCTGGTCGTCGGTGAGTCCGTCGATCGTGGTGTTGCCCTCGGCATCGCGCAACGACGACAGCAGCTGGATCATCGCGGCGAGCGCGTCGGGCGCCGGTCCACCGAACATTCCCGAATGCATCGGGCCTTCCAGCGTTGTCACCGTCAGCACCACATTCACCATCCCGCGCAGGGTCTGGGTGAACGTCGGCACCCCCACCGCGAAGTTGCCGCAGTCGGCGACCAGAATCGCATCCGATTGCAGCAGAGCGGGATTGGCGACGACGAACTTCTCCAGGCCGCCGGTGCCCTGCTCCTCCGAGCCCTCCGCCACCACCTTGATCCCGATCGGGAAGTCGGGTCCGATCGCGCGCAGAGCGGTCAGATGCGTGACGATATTGCCCTTGCAGTCGGCCGCACCACGCCCGTACCAGCGCCCGTCCTTGTCGGTCAGCGTCCAGACCGGTGTCTTCCACGCGGCATCGTCGAGCGGGGGCTGCACGTCGTAGTGGCAGTACAGCAGCACCGTCGGCGTGCCGGGCGGCCCCGGCTTCGACGCGATGACGGCTTTGCTGCCGTCGGGCGTCTCGTGCAGGCCCACCTCGGTCAGCCCCGCCGCGGCGAACGCGTCGGCCACCCACTGCGCGGTCTGCTCACACCCCTCCGGCGGGAACTGACGCGGGTCGGCGACGGATTTGAACGAAACAAGCTGGGCCAGGTCCTTTTTCGCCTGGCCCATCAGCCCGGAAACCTTGCCGCGCAGCGCCGTCACATCGTCGGTCATCTCTTCGCGCCTCACTTCGTCGTATCGTCGAGCTTCAGGGTCTCGAGATGAGAAAGATAGTCCTGCAAGCGATCCGGGCAGTAAGTGGCGATGGTGAGCGCCACCGCCTCGGTGGTGTCGCGCGGGCCGATCACCGGACGCTGTCCGGGGCCGGCCGCACCGTTGGTGATCGAGGCCTGGTATTTCGCCTTGATCATCGGCGAACTCGGGTCCTGGCAGACCGACCCGCCGTCGTCGCCGAGGGCGTCGGCGATCACGCTCGCCTCCGGTGCGGGCAGACCGGCCGCGACCAGACTGTCGTGCAGCTGTTCGGCTTTCGCGCTCGCCTGGGTGTTCTCGCGGATCGCGGTGAAGGTGAACAGCCCGATCAGGGCGAAGACCACGAGCAGCACACCTGAGGTGATGTAGATCCAGCGTCGCTTGTGGTCGGGGGCGTCTCCGGTCGTCATGCCTGCTGCCCTTCCGGTACGGCGAATTTCCAGCTGTCCCTGCGATTTCGGTAGAACAGGTACGGGATGAGCAGGCCGACGATGCCGAGACCGCCACCCACGATGAGCACGTACACCCACGGACTGCCCGAGCCGAACTGCGAAGGCGGCACGAAGCCGATCGTGAACGCGGCGATCGAGGAGGCCGCGCCGAGCGCGCACAGCGCCATCAGCGCCGGCGCCCGGTAGCCGCGCGGGTGGTCCGGATCGTCGCGACGCAGCTTGGCGGCCGCGGCGAACATCAGCACGTACATGATCAGATACACCTGTGTGGTGATCACCGACAGAATCCAGTACGCGCTGGAGACATTGGGGATGAAGGCGTAGAGCAGCGCGATCAAGGTGGTGAACACACCCTGCGCCACCAGCATGTTCTGCTGCACGCCGTGCTTGTTGAGCCGGGTCAGGAACGGCGGCAGATATCCCTCGCTGCGCCCGATCAGCAACAGGCCCTTGGACGGTCCGGCGAGCCAGGTGAGCATGCCGCCGAGCGCGGCCGCCACCAGCGCGATGCCGACGATCGGGGTGAGGAAGCCGATCCCGAAGTGGCCGAAGAAGGCGTCGAAGGCCTGCATCACTCCCGCGGTGAGACTCAGGCTGGCCGAGGGCACCACCCAGCTGATCGCCAGCGCGGGCAGGATGAAGATCACCAGCACCAGGGCCATGGCCAGGAACATCGCCTTCGGGAATTCCTTGGCCGGGTTCTTCAGCGACGACACGTGCACCGCGTTCATCTCCATGCCCGCGTAGGACAGGAAGTTGTTCACGATCAGCACCAGGCTCGCCAACCCCGCCCAGGCCGGCAGCAGGTGCGACGAATCCATCGGCGCCGCGGACTCGTTGCCCTGCGCGAGGAAGACCAGCCCGAGCACGACCAGCACGGTGCCGGGGATCAGCGTGCCGATGACCAGGCCCATACTCGACAGCCCGGCCACGGTCTTGGTGCCCTGCGAGGACACGTACACACCCGCCCAGTACACGGTGATGATCACGATCGCCACGTACAGGCCGTTGGATGCGAGCGACGGATGAATGATGTAGGCGAAAGTGCTCGCCACATAAGCGAGCAAGCTCGGATAGTAAAAGATCGTCATGGCGAATTGGCACCAGACGGCAAGAAATCCGAGCGGCTTACTCAATCCCTCACTGACCCATTGATACACGCCGCCCTGCCACCCGGACGCGAGTTCCGCGGCGACCAGCGAGGTCGGCATCAGAAACAGAATCGCGGGAATGACATAGAGGAATACACAGGCCAATCCGTACACGGCCATTGTTGGCGCTGATCGCAGACTCGCCACCGAACTCGTGGTCATCAGCGCCAAGGTCACCCAGGACATATATTTCGTCGTCGTCGCGACTTTCGTCGACGTGCCCGTCATCAGCGCTGCCTCCTGCTGTGTTCACACAACTAGCGGAAACCACTCGATCAACTGATGAATCATAAATCGGGCAGGGAGGTTTCGAGGCCACCGCCGCGCGCTGATCGCCGGTACGCGCGCGGCGGTGGCGGTCAGGCGGCTCGGACAGCCGGGTAGGGCTCCCAGCGGTACACATCGCTGTGGGCGCCGTGATAGAGCGCGAGGTCGACCGCGTCGAGCACGGCCTGGCGCGGACCCGACCGCTGCAACTGCGCCGCCGACACCGCCAACCGCAGCACGCCGCCGCGTCGAGCGGTGCGCGCGGCGCCCATCACCAGCGCGCGGCACCACCATGGCTCGGCACGGAAGCCCTCGCCGATCCCGTACACCCGAGCACGCTGGGCGACATCACGCTCCAGGTCGAGCATGGTGGTGAGCCCGAATGCCATGCGGAAGCCCACGTCGGGCAGCGCCGCCAGCGCACCGTTGGAGGCGTCCCAGCGCGGCGCGGCGAACAGCCGGGTGCGCAGCTGCACCCGCTCCATCACCCGATCGGCGGCCTTGAGCCGCAGTGTCGCCTCGTGCCGGGGCAGATCGGCGAACTCCGCGCGCCGCGCCTTGGTGGCGGCCTGGTCGTAGCCGTGCAGCACGATCGCGTCGCCTTCGAGGCGCCGCCCGCGCAGCCACGACTGCGTCGCCGGGTCGTCGACCAGCCGGTACTTGCCCTTCAACCGCGGCGCGACCAGCAACGACAGCCGCACGCCCCGGGCGTCCATCTCGCCGGCGAATTCGATCGCGGCATCGCGAGTCGTATCCCGGATCCCCGACACCGAAACGATCAACTCAGCGTTCATGTACCCACGGTGACAGTTCGAGGTGACGCCGGCGTGCTACCCCGATGACGCCCCGACGAATTCCAGCGCACTCCTCACCATCCCGGCCAGTGCAATACCTGTTCGCACGGCACCCGCACCGCGGGTTCGAAGTCGGCGCCGATCGTGAACCCGGCCGAAGCCGGGGCCCACCGGATCAGGCGTCCGCGAGACCCACTCGGTCGAGGACCCAGGCGTACTCGAAGCCGACTTCCTTCCACTTCTCGTAGCGGCCGCTCACACCGCCGTGACCTGCGGTCATCTCCGTCTTGAGCAGCACCTCGTTGTCGCCGGTCTTGGTGGCGCGCAGCTTGGCGACCCACTTGGCCGGTTCCACGTAGAGGACACGGGTGTCGTTGAGGCTGGTGATCGCCAGAATGGCCGGGTAGTCCTTGGCCTCCACGTTCTCGTAGGGCGAGTACGACTTCATGTAGTCGTAGACGTCCTTGTCCGCCAGGGGATTTCCCCACTCGTCCCATTCGATCACCGTCAGCGGCAGCGACGGATCGAGGATGGAGGTGAGCGGATCGACGAAGGGCACATTGGCGAGGATGCCGTTGAACAGCTCCGGCGCCAAGTTGGCGACCGCGCCCATCAGCAGCCCGCCCGCGCTGCCGCCGTCGGCGATCAAGCGGTCGGGTGCGGTGGCACCGGTATCGATGAGATGACTCGCGCAGGAGACGAAGTCGGTGAAGGTGTTCTTCTTCAGCAGCGTCTTGCCGTGCTCGTACCAGAGCCGGCCCATCTCCCCGCCGCCGCGCACATGCGCCACCGCGAACACCATGCCACGATCGAGCAGCGACAGCCGCGACACCGAGAACGAGGGATCGATGCTGGCCTCGTAGGAGCCGTATCCGTACAGCAGTGTGGGTTTCGGCCCGTCGGCCAGACCCTTGCGCTTGATGATCGAGATCGGAATCCGAGTGCCGTCGGCGGCGATGGCCCAATCGCGGTGCTGCTCATAGTCATCGGCGTCGTAACCGCCGAGCACCGGCTGTTCCTTGCGCAGCAACAGCTCGCCGGTGGCGGGCACATAGTCGAACACCTGCATCGGCGTGATGAACGAGGCGACACCCACGCGCAACGTGGGCTGCTCCCACTCCGGGCTCGAACCCGCACCGGCGGAGAACAACTCGAGGCCGAAGTCGAGCTCTGTCAGTTCGCCGAAGCCCTCCGGCGTGAGCGGCCACACCGACAGGCGCGGCAGCGCGTCGCGCCGGTAACCGAGCACCAGATGGGTGGCGAAGGCGTCGATGTCCTCGAGCCGCACATCCTCGCGATGCCCGATCAGGGTCGTCATGTCCGACGGGTCGGTGGCGGGCGCGACGGCGAGCACGAAGTTCTCCGCCTTCACGCCGTCGACCACGTCGTTGTGCAGGATCAGGAACTTGTCCTCGCCCGCGATCACCGCGTGCTCGGCCGAGTACTCCACGCCTTCGCGACGCGGCAGCAGCACCCGGAACTCGCCCTCGGGATTGTCCGACTCCAGGACCCAGCCCTCGGTGGTGATCTTGGAGCCGAGCCAGACCATCAGGTACTTCTCGGAGCGGGTCGCGCCGACACTCACCCAGTAGCGCTCGTCGGGCTCGTGGAACACCGTCACATCGGCGTCGGAACCGGTGCCCACGCGATGGCGCCACACGGTGTCGGGCCGCCACGACTCGTCGACCGTCTGATAGAAGATGTGCGTGCCGTCCAGCGACCAGGTCGCCCCCGGCGCCGCGCCCGCCACCTCGTCGGCCAGCAGCTCACCGGTGCGCAGGTCCTTGATCCGCAGCGTGTAGCGCTCGTCGCCGGAGCTGTCCACGGAGTAGGCGAGCAGGTTGCCGTCGTGGCTCAGCGAGAACGCGCCGAGCGCGAAGAAGTCCAGCCCCTCGGCGAGGATATTGCTGTCGAGCAGCACCTGCTCGCCCTCGATCGCCGAGCCGACCTCCAGCTGAGGCGGCGTCCAGGCGTCGATACCCTCGGCTTTCGCGTCGACGGGACAGCGGCAGTGCACGCCGTACTGTTTGCCCTCGAAACTGCGCGAGTAGTACCAGTAGTCGCCCAGTCGCGTCGGGACCGAGAGATCGGTTTCCTGCGTCCTGGCCTTGATCTCGTCGAAGATCTTGTCCCGCAGGGGCTGCAGCTGGTCGGTCTGCGCCGCGGTGAAGGCGTTCTCCGCCTCCAGGTACGCGATGACCTCGGGGTCTTCCTTGTCCCGCAGCCACTCGTAGTCGTCGACGAACGTGTCACCGTGGTGGACCCGCTCGACGGGCGCCCTCTTCGCGATCGGCGCCGACACGGTCTCATTCTCGCCAGCCATTGGTCCACCGTAGCCGCCCCACTCCAACCGGGCCCGCCAACTCGGCCGTCGGCGGCTGGAGGCAGCGGGCTGACTGAGTATTTCTGCGCATCTGCCGCAGGCCCGTTGTGCGTAGCCTGACCCGCATGGGGATGCGGTACGCAATGCGTTCGTTGGTCGTGACTGCCGGAGTGGCCTTGGCCGCGGGATCGGGAGCGGTGATGTCGGCGAACGCGTGCGCCTGCGGCGGCGTGGTGAGCGCGGACAGTTCGGCGCGGGTGAACAATGAGGCCGCCGTCCTCGGCTGGGACGGGCGGCGCGAGACCGTGCTGATGCGGTTGGGGATGCAGTTCACCGGTGCCGACGCGGCCCTGATCGTGCCGACGCCGACGCCGGCGACCGTCTCGGCGGGCAGTCCGGACTCGTTCAGGGAGCTGTCGCGGATGACCGCACCCGAGCGGGTCACCGAATACGACTGGTTCGGCAGCGGTTCGCTCGGCGGCGACGCATCCGGAGCCGCTCCGGGGTCGGGTCCCGACGTGCTGAGCCAAGTGCAGTTGGGGCCGCTGGAGGCGACCACGTTGCGCGGCGGCGATCTCACCGGCGTCCGCGAATGGCTGGACACCAACGGTTATCAGCTCCGGCCCGAGGTGAGCGCCACGCTCGACCCCTATCTCCGCGAGGGCTGGTCCTTCGTCGCCATGCGCCTCACCAGCACGAAGCCCCTCGCAGGCGCCCTGGACCCGGTCCGCCTCACCTTCGACTCCGACCGCCTCGTGTACCCGATGCGCATGTCGGCCGCCGCGACCACACCGCAATCGGTCCACCTGTATGTCTTCAGCGACCACCGGGTGGCACGCATCGACCCCGATACCGAGCCCCACGTCGTCACCACCGAATTCGCCTCTCCGGTCGGCGAACCCAGCGATCCGGACCTGAAAGCGCTGGCCGCGAGCGGCAACTACCTCACCGAACTCTCGATCTACATCCCCCACCCAGCGACGATCACCAGTGATTTCCTTCTGGCTCCCGCCGCCGAGGACGTCCCCGTGCGTGACCGCGTGGTGAGCAAGGAATACGTCGAGATCCTCGGTCTGCCCGCGGGTTACGTCTTGATCGTCGCCGGGCTGTCGCTGATCGGCGTGATCGCGAGCGTGGTCCTGCGTCGACGGTCCGCGAGGTAGTCCGAACGCACCGCGACCCGTGCGGGAATTCTCAGGCCCCGAGCGCGGGTCCGATGACCGGCCACGAAGCGTGCAGAGCGTCCTGCCAGTAGGACCAGGAGTGCGTTCCCACCGGGTGGTAGTCGATCCTGGCGCCGATGCCCGCGGCGCGCAGGCGCTGGTCGAAGGCCACCATGCAGGTGTTGACGCCGAGCTCGATGGGTCCGCCGAGGAAGATGTTCTCGGCCAGCGTGGGCTTGAGTTCGGCCTCGTGCGGTCCGGGGATGCCGGTGCCGGTCGACATGTACAGCGCCTTGCCGCGCAGCCCGTCGATCATCAGGGCCGGGTCGTGCGCCGCCCACTCGGGGCTGCCGGGCGCGCCCCACATGTTGCCGGGATTGCCGCCCCGGTTGACGATGGAGAACATCATCGCGCCCGCCGCCATCGCGATGTCCGGACAGGCGCTGTAACCGGCGACGGCCCGGTAGAGGCCGGGGTGCCGGGCGGCCAGGATGTAGGCCGCGTTGCCGCCCATCGACAGTCCGCCGATGCCGTTCACGCCGGTGCCGTTGAACTGACCGTCGATCAGGCCGGGCAGTTCCTGGGTGAGGAACGTTTCCCACTTGTACCGGCCGAAACGCGGATCGTCGGCGATCCAGTCGGTGTAGTAGCTGGCCTGGCCGCCCATCGGCAGCACCACGTTGACGTTCTTGTCGCGGAAGAAGGCTTCGGCGTCGGTGGCGTTGGTCCAGGTGCTCTGGCCGATACCGGGGTCGAGGCCGTCGAGCAGGTAGTACGTGCCCCGCGCGCCGCCGCCCGCGGGGTGCAGGACCTGGAGATCGATGTTGCGGCCCATCGCGGGCGAGGTGACGGTGATCGCCGTCCGGTGCGGAGTCAGTTCGTTGACTCCGATGATCTGCGCGGCGGAGGCCGTCGTGGGGTGAACAACCGCCGGTCCGATGACACCGAGAGCAAGGGCTAGCACTGCAGCAGCAACACCTGTACGACGCACGATCTACCCTCCATAACCGCATGCCAATGACAGTCCAAAGTAACCCACAGGTGAACGAATCGGAAGCATTCGACGGTTCGGGCGTTTCTTCAGCAAACTCTCCGGTTTGCAATGACCGCTTCGCCGGATTCGGGTCAGCGGGTGAGGGCGCCCCGGATCGAACCGGCCAGATAGTCGAGATCCGCCCGCGCGGGCGACGTCGGCCGCGCACGCAGACCGAAGCCGTCACCGGGCGTTCGCGGGATCACATGCAGGTGCACATGGAAGACCTCCTGCCCTGCCGTAACCCCGTCGGCGAGAAAGAAATTCACCCCGTCTGCCGCCACTTCACTGCTGCGCAACGCGGCGGCGATCCGCTGCCCGACCTGAAAGAGCTTGCCGCCCAACGCGGGATCGAGATCGGCCAGACTCGGTGCGGGCGCCTTCGGCACCACGAGCACATGCCCGGGCGTCACAGGACGAATATCCATGAAGGCGAGGACTTCGTCGTCCTCGTACACCTTCGAGGACGGGGCGGCCCCGGCGATGATGTCGGCGAAGATCGTGTACGGATTCACCCGACCACGGTATCGACCCCGACGCACGAAAGCCCGCCACCGGCGGCGAAAAGGCGGCAGTGGCGGGCTGATTCGCACGGGATTACAGAATCGGCGACGGCGTGTAGCGCGCGGCGTCCGGATTCGCCTCGACCAGCTTCTGCACCTGCGCGACGACCTCGGCCACCTGGTCCGATGCCGCGCCGATGAACGCCGCCTTGTCGGCCAGCGCCGCGTCGAGTCCGGCGCGGTCCAGCGGCATCCGCGCGTCGGCGGCGAGACGATCCAGCAGATCGGGTTCGCGACCCTGCTCGCGCATGGCCAGTGCCACCGCGACGGCGTGCTCCTTGATGACCTCGTGCGCGGTCTCGCGGCCCACGCCCGCGCGCACCGCCGCCATCAGGATGCGGGTGGTCGCCAGGAACGGCAGGTACCGGTCGAGCTCACGCGAGACCACCGCCGGGTAGGCGCCGAACTCGGCGAGCACGGTCAGGAAGGTCTCCATCTGCCCGTCGATGGCGAAGAACGCGTCGGGCAGCGCGACGCGGCGCACCACCGAGCAGAACACGTCGCCCTCGTTCCACTGGGCACCCGCCAGCTCGGCGGCCATCGAGCCGTAGCCGCGCAGGATCACCTGCAGGCCGTTCACCCGCTCACACGAGCGGGTGTTCATCTTGTGCGGCATCGCCGACGAGCCGACCTGGCCCGGCTGGAAACCCTCGGTGACCAGCTCATGACCGGCCATCAGCCGAATCGTGTGCGCGAACGACGATGGCCCGGCGCCCAGCTGCACCAGCGCGGACAGCACATCGTGATCGAGTGAGCGCGGGTACACCTGGCCCACGCTGGTGAACACGTTCGCGAAGCCGAGGTGGGTGGCCACCTGCTGTTCGAGGGCGGCGAGCTTGTTCGCGTCACCGTCGAGCAGGTCGAGCATGTCCTGTGCGGTGCCCATCGGGCCCTTGATCCCACGCAGCGGGTAGCGGTCGATCAGCTCACGCACGCGCGCCAGGCCGACCAGCATCTCGTCGGCGGCGGAGGCGAAGCGTTTGCCCAGCGTGGTGGCCTGCGCGGCGACATTGTGCGAGCGTCCGGCCATCACCAGGGTCTGGTACTCGGCGGCCCGCTCGGCCAGGCGCGCCGCGATGGCGATGCCGTGCTTGTACACGTGCTCGAGCGAGAGCCGGATCTGCAGCTGCTCGACGTTCTCGGTGAGGTCGCGGCTGGTCATGCCCTTGTGCACGTGCTCGTGCCCGGCGAGCGCGTTGAATTCCTCGATCCGCGCCTTCACGTCGTGGCGGGTGACCCGCTCACGCTCGGCGATCGAGGCCAGGTCGACGTGGTCGATGACGCGTTCATAATCCTCGACAACCCCTGCGGGGACATCGATTCCGAGTTCGGCCTGCGCACGCAGCACCTCCAGCCACAGCCGGCGCTCGAGCACGATCTTGTTCTCGGGCGACCAGAGCGCGACGAGCTCCGGGCTGGCGTATCGGGTGGCGAGGACATTCGGGACGAGGCTCACGAGCACTCAGTCTAATTGCCGCACCCGTTCGGCCTGCTGGGGCATCATGTTGGGGACCACGGGCGGGGCGACGATGTCGATCATTTCGAGCAGACCGGCCCTGGCGGGTCGGCGGGGTTCGGGGTGGCCTTCGATCAGCGCGGCGACCACCGCACCGTCGACGACGGCCACCAGCCTGCGTAACTGCTCGGGGCGCACCACTCGGTCGGAGCGGCGCAGCACGTCGGCGAGCAGTTCTTCGAGCTGGGTGCGTAGTCGGAGCTGGACCTCACGTAACTCGGGGTGACGGGCCGACGCCACGGACCGCTCGTAGCGGGCGATGAGCTGGCCGCGGGCGTCGAGGTCGCCGTCGTCGGGGCCGACGAGCACGTCGAGCACGAGCTCGACCGTCGCCTCGGTGCCGCGCCTGCGATGACTGACCTCACCGACCCGGCGGCGCATCGCGTCGAGTTCGATCGCGCCGCTGAACTCGACGGCGCGGGCGATCAGATCTTCCAGCGATTCGAAGTAGTAGGTGGTCGACGCGAGTGGAAGATCGGCTCGCGAGGCCACCGAACGATGTCGCACGGCGTCGAAGCCGCCTTCGAGCAACAGCTCAGCCGCCGCCGCCACCAGAGCCTGCCGACGTCGTTCGCCTTTCGGGGTCGTTGCGGTGGTCACCGTGCCAACGTGCCAGTCATCATCAGTTCAACCGTGCGCAATCGTCATCGGGGAAACACTGGGAATTCGGGATAACTGAGTTTTACCGTATCCCGGCACAGATGTGTTCGTACTACGCAAAGTTGTTGTCGCACATCACTGTTGACAAGTGTCCAGATCAGCCCTTCAGGAACCGTCCCAGACGCTCCAGTGCTGCGGCGATGTCGTCGGTGGCACCTGCGAAGGAAAAACGGACCGTGTGGTTTCCATTTGTGGTGTCGAAATCGAGTCCGGGCGCCAGCGCGACGCCGGTTTCGGTGAGCACCTCGGCGCACCAGGCGCGGGAATTATCGGTCAGATGACCAATATCGGCGTAGGCGTAGAAGGCGCCGTCGGCGGGCGCGAGATCGGTGATTCCGATCGCGGGCAGACCCTCCAGGAGCAGCGCCCGGTTGCGCGCGTACCGGCGCACATGCCCGTCCAGCTCATCCTTGGCTTCCGGCCCGAAGGCGTGCACGGCCGCGTACTGGGAGATGGCCGGCGGGCATACCGTCATATTCGACGCCAGCCGCTGCAGCGCCGGGCGCAGGTCGGCCGGGGCCAGCATCCAGCCCAGCCGCCAGCCGGTCATCGAGAAGTACTTCGACACCGAACCGATCACCACCGACTCGCGGGAGAACTCCCACGCCGAAGAGGTCGGCGTGCTCGCGCCCGCGTAGGTGATGCCGTGATAGATCTCGTCGGAGATCAGCAGCGTGCCGTGCTGTTCGCACCACCGGGCCAGCGCGGCGAGTTCGGCGGGGTCGATCATGGTGCCGGTCGGGTTGGCCGGGCTGGCCACCACCAGACCGGCGGGCGGTTCGGGCAGGGCCTCCAGCATCGCCACGGTCGGCTGGAATCTGGTCTGCGGGCCGCAGTCCAGTTCGACGACCTCGCAGCCGAGCGCGGACAGCGTGTTGCGGTAGGCGGGATAGCCGGGCCGCGCCACTACCACGGTGTCGCCCGCGTCGAAGGCGGCCAGGAAGATCAGCGTGAACGCGCCCGACGACCCGGTCGTCACCACCACCTCGTCCGGGTGCACGTCGTAGCCGTAGGTCTCGCTGTGATGCCCCGCGATGGCCTCGCGCAGCGGCAGGATGCCGAATGTCTCGGTGTAGCCCAGCAATTCGTGATCGATCGCCGCCCTGGTGGCCCGCAGCACCGGCGCGGGCGCCTGCGTGGACGGCTGTCCCGCCGCGAGCACCAGCACATCGCCGTGCGACCTGGCGCGTTCAGCGGCCGCTTTCCACACATCCATGACGTAGAAAGGGGCAATGGCCGACCGGCGCGATTCTCTGGACACCCGAGAGACGGTAGAGCACCCGATTGCGGGCGTTCACAGATATGGTCGGCACAATGGCTCCGACAGCGAATACGCAGCCACCGACGCGACCTCTGTGGTCACGTCGGGGCCGGGGCGCGGGGGCGGGATGAAGCGGACAGGGACGGCACGGGACGTGCGGGCGGGCACCTCCGAGGAGAGCGTGGACACCGAATCCGGACAGCTCGCCGCCGACAGCTCGCGACAGGACTCCGCCGAAACGGCGCCATCCGGCAACACCGCGAAACGTCGGGCCGTCAGCGTCAACGGCCGTATCTTGCAGGCGAATTGGCGTGAGCAGCTGCCGTCGAAAATCGCCGCCCGCGATCGGATGGCCGAGTGGGCCGCCCGGTATCCGGTGGTCGGCGAGATCGCGGGCGAGCTGCGCAGCGGTGAGGTGCGCAAGGTTTTCTGGCGGCGGCCGAAGGCACAGGCCGAGGGGATGTGGGCGCGCAGGCCCAGTCGCGAGCGGGTGCGGGCGGTCCTGTTCGAACGGCGCGTGCTCATCGCGGGCGTGCTCGCGGTCGCGGTGTTCGTGGCGGCCGACGGGCAGTTCGGCGGCGCCGTCGACGAGCGTCCGCTCGCCCCGGGCGAAGCACTCCACGTGGCCATCGCCTATCCCCCACAGCTCCTGCCCAACCCCCAGTCGGTGACCCCCATGCTCGATGCCATCGCCGCAGGTGAGAAGCGCCGCGAAGCGCACGTGGTCGCCGCGGCGGCCCGCGCCACCCTCGAACGCGCGAAGGCGGAGGCGGCGGCCGCGGCATCGGGCGAATGGCAGGACTGGATGGGCCAGCGCGCCCCGGTGGTCCGCGGCGCGATGGTGCCGGTGCCCGGCTCGACCCCGTCCGTCGGCGGATTCAGCCTGCCCGCGAAGGGTGCGTTCACCTCCGGTTTCGGCTCCCGCTGGGGCACCATGCACCGCGGCATCGACATCGCGGGCCCCATCGGCAGCCCCATCTACGCCGTCGCCGACGGCACGGTGGTGGAAGCGGGTCCGGCGCAGGGTTTCGGCCTGTGGGTCCGTATCCGCCACGACGACGGCACCATCAGCATCTACGGTCACATGTACGACTTCTTCGTCTCCCAGGGCGAGCGTGTCCCCGCCGGAATGCAGATCGCGCGCATCGGCAATCGCGGCGATTCCACCGGCCCGCACCTGCATTTCGAAATCGTGCAAAACGGTCAGCATGTGGATCCGCAGGCCTGGCTCGCGATGCATGGATTGCGTCTCGATTGACATCGCGTCGAGACCACCGACATCACGAGAACGTTAATGTGAGACCTGTCGAGTGTTTTCCTCCGAACCGAAGCGAGGCCACCATGGCAGGCAAGTTCGAGGTATTCAAGGACAAGGCGGGAAAGTTCCGTTTCCACCTGAAGGCCGGTAACGGCGAAATCGTCCTCGAAAGTCAGGGTTACGAAAGCAAGGAAGGCGCCAAGAAGGGAATCGCCTCCATTCAGACGAATGCTCCGAACGCCCAGATCCTCGATCTCACCGCCTGATCGGCGCGGGCGTTGCGCCTGCGCGCTCAGCCACCGCTTCCCGCTCGATGGTGATCAGCGGTCACACACCGCTGATCACCGATCGCGGGCATTACCCCGCGACGCTGTTGCGTTCCGGAACAACAACTTCGGTCGCGCCGATATCGGTCCGGAAGTGACTGCCGGGCAGCTTGATTCCCGCGAGTCGCGCATAGGCCCGCTCCCGCGCCTGCGCGAGGTCCGCGCCGACACCGACCACGTTGAGCACACGCCCGCCCGCCGACACCAGCGCCTTGTCCTCGCGCTGACCCGTACCGGCGTGCAGCACCAGGGTTTCGCCCTCCAGCGCGCCGTCATCGGCACCGGTGATCACATCGCCGGTGCGCGGTCGCGCCGGGTAGTTCTCGGCGGCGAGCACGACGGTGATCGCGGAACCGTCCTTCCAGCGCGGTGCGTCGACCTCGGCGAGGCGCCCGGTGGCGGTGGCGTACAGGAGTTCGGCGAACGGGCTGTCCAGCAGCGCGAGCACGGCTTGGGTCTCGGGATCACCGAAGCGGCAATTGAATTCGACGACAGCCGGGCCGTTCGTACCGATCGCCAGACCCGCGTACAGCAGGCCCGAGAACGAGCTGCCCCGCGCGACGAGCTCGGCGGCGACGGGCTTCACCACGTCGTCGACGATCTCGTTCAGCGTCTCCGCGGGCAGCCACGGCAGCGGCGTGTAAGCGCCCATGCCGCCGGTGTTCGGGCCGGAATCGCCGTCGCCGACCCGCTTGTGGTCCTGTGCGGGCAGCAGCGGAATCACGGTCTCGCCGTCGACCAGGCAGAACAGCGACACCTCCGGCCCGTCGAGGAACGACTCCAGCAGCACCGGATGTCCCTGTTCGAGCAGTTCGGCGCCGTGATCGCGCGCCGCGCGCCGGTCGGCGGTCACCACCACGCCCTTGCCCGCGGCGAGCCCGTCGTCCTTGACCACCCAGGTCGGGCCGAAGCGGTCGAGCGCCGCGTCCAGCTCGGCCGGAGTGTCGACGATCTCGCTGTGCGCGGTCCGCACCCCGGCCACCGCCATCACATCCTTGGCGAACGCCTTGGACCCTTCGATCCGCGCCGCATCGGCCGACGGGCCGAACACCGGGAACCCGGCCGCGCGCACGACGTCGGCGACGCCGAGCACCAGCGGCACCTCAGGGCCGATCACCACCAGGTCGGCGGCCACTTCGCCGGCCAGCGCGGCGACGTCGTCGGCGGAGCAGGGATCGACCGGGCGTAGCTCGGCGTGCTGGCCGATGCCGGGGTTGCCCGGGGCGGCAATCACCGCCGTCACGGACGGATCCCGGCGCAACGCCAGGACGAGGGCATGTTCACGGGCTCCGGAACCGATGACGAGTACGCGCACGGCCATAGATTAGTCGCGTACTTCGCGCGTACTTCGCACGCCCCGTTCCGATACAAGGTCCGCGATCGGATAGCGCGATCGTCACCCCCACGAGGGCGCTTCGGGCCGTCGCGATGCGGCTCGGCCCTCGCGGCTCGGGTTCGATTGCGCCACAATGGGACCAGGCGTGGCGCGGCAGCCGCCACCGAAACAGGGGAATGCCATGGGCCTGCTCGACGGGATGATGGGCAATGCCGGTCGCATAGATCCGGCCGCCGCCCAGCAGGAATACGCGAAGCTGTTCGGGCAGGGCGAGCAGGTGTACGCCGCGTTCATCCTGGTCCGTGACGCGATGCTGTTCACCAATCGCCGCCTGATCATGGTCGACAAACAGGGCGTCACCGGCCGCAAGGTCAGCTACCACAGCATCCCCTACCGGTCGATCAGCCACTTCACCGTCGAGACCGCGGGCACCTTCGACCTCGACGCCGAGCTCTACATCTGGATCGGCAGCGGCGACGAGCCGGTCAAGCAGCGTTTCAACCGTCAGGTCGACATCTACGAGGTGCAGGGCATCCTGTCGCATTTCGTGTCGATCTAGCTACGCTCACCGGTATGGCATCCGTCTTCAGCGCGATCATCGCAGGTCAGATCCCCGGCCGCTTCGTCTGGGAAGACGACGAGTTCGTCGGCTTCCTCACCATCGGCCCCGTCACCCAGGGCCACACCCTCGTCGTCCCGCGCGCGGAGATCGACCAGTGGCAAGACGTGGATCCCGCCGTGATGGCCCGGATGATGGGCGTCGCCCAGAAGATCGGCCAGGCCGTCCGCGTCGCCTTCGACGCCCCCCGCGCCGGCCTGCTCATCGCCGGCCTCGAGGTCCCCCACCTGCACACCCACGTCTTCCCCGCCTACACCATGGGCGACTTCGACATCTCGGGCGCGAACACCGACCCCACCCCCGAATCCCTCGACGAAGCCCAGACCAAGATCAAGGCCGCCCTCCGCGACCTCGGCCACGGAGCGAACGTCCCGGCCTGAGTTCTGCCCGAGTTCTGCCCTGGATGGAACCGAAACGACCGGGCGCGCGTCTAAGACATCGAGTGGTCGTTGTGTGCGAAAGAGGAGAGACGATGCGACTGGTTGGCTTTGCCGCCGGGGTGTGCGCTGTAGTGGCGCTCACCGGATGTTCCACAGCGGTCGACGGGCAGCCCGAGGCCAGCGGGGCTCCGCTGACCAAGGAGCAGCTGTTCGATCCGTGCACGGTGTCGGACAGTGTGTTGCAGGCGGCGGGGGCCGATCCTGCAACGAAGGACGACAACCCCTTCTCGGTACCGCGACCAGACTGGAAGGGCTGCAGCTGGCGAGCAGGAGATCACTTCATTTCGTTCTTTTCCACGACAAATACGCTGCAACAATTTCGCGAGAACCAATATTTTCGCGATTTTCATGATGTAACGGTCAGCGGCAGGCCGGCCTTGCAGTTCTACTTGGGCACGATCAACCCTCCGGAAGAATGCGAAATCGCCTTCGACACGAGCCAGGGACGGGTCACCTTGACGGCAAGCAAAGCCTCGAGCAGTAACTCGACCACCGACCCTTGCGTTTGGGTGAATGATGCGGCATCTCATTTCGCTTCATCAATCCCCCGCTAGCGACGACCGTATCCACACTGGAGATATACGAAATGGCCGATCCTCACGAGCTCACAAAAAAATTTCAGACGCTAGCCGGCGAAGCCGCCGCAGGCAGGCTGGTGATCGAATTCGACACCGCCGAGAGATGCGCGAAGCATTGCGATAACTACATTTCCGACCTGGACCGACTGAAGTCTCGGACGCAGAGCATGGTCAATGTCGGGTCTTTCGGCAGCTTGGGCTCAGCAACTAAGCTCGGGCAGAAGTTTGCAGACCTTGCAATCGGTGGCCCTGGCACCGGTTCCTACTCCGATGCCATCCGCCTCCATCAAGAAGTGCTAGCAGCCATGGCCGACATGTACCGCAAAGCCGGTGCCGCATACAAGAACTGCGACGAAGCCACTCAGCTCGCTATCAAACAACAGACCAACAAAGTAGACTGAATCCGGGGGGATAAATGACCTTTTCAGATTTCATGAGCAAACTGGGCAGCGTTGCATTGACAGCGTCGAGCCCGTCCAGAATTGGTGACCGAATCGGCTCATTGTTCGATTCCGATATCTCCGCCACGCAGTCCGAGCTAGACGCCCAGGCTGCGGGCAACAGCGCACGGTCCCGCATCTACGCCGAGAATTCCAGCCTTGCCAACGGATTTTCCGGCGAGTTCACACCGCAGGTCGTGCCGCCCGTTCTAGAATCGTTCCTCACCATGAGCCATTCGGACATCATGAAATTTGTCGAGTCGATCAGCCCTGAGACGATGAGCACCAGCGTTCAAGCCTGGCGGCAGTTGGCAACCGACACCACGGCGAAAGCCACTGCCTTCCACGACAGTATCCAGAAGGAAATGGAGAGGGGCTGGTCGGGAAGCGCAGCGAGTCAAGCGCTGGCGAGCACCAAAAGCTATCTCGCCGACGTGCACAAGGTCGACCAGGCTGCCTCCCTGATCGGCAACAAGATGGAAGAGGCTTACTCCGGCTTCAATCAGGTGAAGTACTCGGTCCCCCACGAGTCCGACAAGCAGAGCAGCACCGTAGGCGGAATCGTCTTTTCCGCGCTCGCATCTTCGATCGTGCCCGGCAGCGGCACCGCAGCTTCCCTCCTCATGGACAGCACCAGCGCTGGCCGCTCCGATGCCGCCCAAGCCGCAGCTCGCCAGGTGATGGAGACCGTCTACAAGCCAGTCGCGCAACAGTCCGACACCCAGGTCCCGAAGGTTCCCGAGCCATCGAAACCCCAGTCCGACAAGCCGACCGGCGACACCACCAAGGACAAGCCGACGGGCACCACCACCGACAAGCCCACCGGCACCACCACCAAGCCGGGCACCGACGACACCACCCCGTCCACCACGGAGCCGGAAACCCCCACCACCACCGACCCCGGTGACGACGACACCACCGACGACCAGACCACTGACGACAGCACCGGCGACGAGACCACGGCCGCCACGACAACCCCGGAAACCCCCACCACCACGAGCCCGTCAGGCACCACCCCGGGCACGACCCCGGCCGGCACGTCCCCCAGCGGACTCGGCTCCGGCGGCGGAGCGGGTGCGGGCGCTGGTGCCGGAGCAGGCGCGGGCACACCCGGTGCGGCAGTCCCCGGGACCGCCGGTCAGAAGCAAGGCGCCGGTGCGGGCGCGGGCGCGGGTTCCGGTGCGTCGTCGGGCCGCTCGGGGATGTCGGGCATGGGTGGAATGGGCGCCCCCGGCGCACGTGGCGGCGGCAAGGACGACGAGAACGAGCACCAGGCTCCCGACTACTTGCGCGGCGTCCACGAAGAACTGCTCGGCCCCGAACGCCTGCACGTCCCGCCGGTGATCGGCGGCGACGCATGACCGACACCTGGGAGCTGACCCCGTTCGAATTCTGGGTCGCCTGGGAAACGCTCGGCCGCGACCGTATGCCCTGGCCCCTCACCTTCACGGCAGGTGTCGAAACGCAGGTCGAGTTCGATCGGGAATGCCGTCGTGCCGCGGATTCGCTGATCGCCAAGATGGGCACCGACGAATCGCTGTACCACGCCCTACACGCCCTCGCGCACCCCGAAATCCGGGTGGAACTGTTCGGGCACCGCTTCGACGGCCGCACCCGGATGGTCCGTGCCTGCGCGACCACCGAGGCGAGCAACGGCGTTGTCGCCGCCCAGCTCCCCGGTCCCGAATACGGCCAGGGCGGCAACATCCTGATCACCCTGCGTCCGGCGCACGCCATCGTCACCCGCCTGCTGGCCATCCTCCCGAAAACTCCCGCGGGCACCACCGGCGGCTTCAACGTCCACCGCGACGACTTCACCACCACCCCCGACCCCTACGCCCGCCACCGCACCCCCGCCGAACAAGCCCTCAAATTCCTCAAACGCCCCTTCACCACCTACGCGGAATTCCGCGTAGCCACCGGCCCTGCCCTGGACGGCTGGCAGGAAGGCGGCACCACTCTCCAACTGGTCGACTACACCGACGACGGCCGCTACCTCATCCAAGAAGGCGAACGAGTAGAAGTAACCCCCACCACCCCCGACCGAATCGAAGCCCACCTCCAACACCTGATCCAGAAAGCCACAGCCGGCACCCGCCAATCAGCCTGGTAGCCAACAGCGCTGGTGGAAACATTCACAGCGGAAATCGTGTACAGCCCGGGGTGTCTGCACACGATCTCCGCTGTAGCCCAGTTCGCTATGGCCGCTCACGAAGTACCCAACCGACGCTAGGCATCGAGCCGGGTGGCGACCGCCGGAATGACGATCGCGGCGGCGACGAGGTGGGTGAGCATCAGGGTGAGCTTGGTGTCGGCGGCCGCGTTCACGATCAGATCGGGAACGAGCGAGAGCGCGGTCAGTGCGATCGTGGTGCGTACGAACACCGTGCGGGGGTTTCGGGCCCACTTGCGCAGGGCGGCGGCGAAAAGGATGCCGATCGCGGCGAAGATCAAGGTGAGCTGGGTGAATCCGGCGAGTGGGATCTGTTCGCCTTCGATCGCGAGGGAAACGCCGGCGGCGTGGGCGACGGCGGCTACGGCCGTTGTCGCGGCCGCGGCGCCGACGGCCGCCAGTACGGCCGGGCGCCAGAAGGCGGAGCTGCTGGCGACAGTGGGCGCGGCGTAAGCGGAGGTGGTCATGTCGTACTCCTGTGTGGTGTGGGCAGCCCGTTGCCGCCTCTCCTCGGTTCCACGAACAGGACCGGGCGAATACGACAGGTCTCGGCGAAGTTCTTTCGGCTCTGGCCGTGGACCGGCGTCGGCGAGCGCCCTTGTTCTTTCGCTCAGGAAACGATGTACTGGGCTCCGGTTCGTTCCTATCGGAAGGTTTCGCAGATGCGTTTGACCGTTGGACTCACCACCGTCGTCGCGATATCCCTACTCGGGGTAGGCACAGCGTCGGCGGAGGTACGCGAGGCGAAGATTCAGTGCCTCGGTTCGAACGCGAACTTCCACCTGTATCCGTTCTATCTGTCACTGGTGGCGACCTCATCGGACGACCGTCCCGGCACCATCTCGATTCAGCCCCGCGGCGATTCGAACTTCGGCCCCTTCGGCTACCACGCGACCGTCAACTGGACCAACCTCGACACCGGCGAATCCGGCGTCGTCGCCCAGGACGGCACCGTCGGCGGCGACATGCCCCGCTTCGACGTGAACACCGGCTGGGGCACGGTCCGCCTGACCGGCGCGGTAGGCACCTCCGGCCTGTCCGCGGGCCAGACCATGCAGTGCTCCGGCGCAGACCTCTACGTGCCGTAGCGCTCGTCAGTTAGCCGGATCGTGGGCGGCGATTTCTATGGCCGCGCGCAGCAGATTCGATACGGTGGGCAGACCGAATCCGAGGAGGAAAATGTGCTGCGCCCACGGACCGGCGACTGTTTCCACGATATCGGCCGATGAACACTCCGCTTCTGCACCAACGCTTTCCACGCCTGCGTGAAACCCTGCCGCATATCGGACTGAGCTCCGGCCCGACGCCGGTCCGCCGGCTCGATGCGCTGCCTGCCGGCGGCACGCCGGTCTGGCTCAAGGACGACAGCGCATTCGGTGACGGCGGGTGGGGTGGCAACAAAGTCCGCAAGCTGGAATGGATTCTCCCCGACGCACACCGGCGCGGCTCCCGGACCATTGTGACCGTCGGCGGATTGGGTACGAACTGGGGACTGGCAGTCGCCCTGTACGCCCGCGACCACGGACTCGGCACAGCTCTCGCCCTCGTCGACCAGCCCGTGGACGAGCACGTCCGCGCACAGCTGCGCCGACTCGAGAACAGCGGTGCCGCACTCTATTTCACGCATTCGAAGACGCGGACCGTCCTCACCGCGCCGATGCTGCTCGCCCGGCACACCAGCGTCGGGCATCTGCCCTACTTCCTGCCGCCGGGCGGATCCTCGCCGGTCGGTGTCCTCGGCTACGTCGAGGCCGCGCTCGAATTGGCCGGACAAGTACATCGCGGCGAGCTACCCGAGCCCACCCACCTCGTGACCGCCGTCGGATCCGGCGGCACAATCGCGGGGCTACAGCTCGGTTTGCGGATGGCGGGTTTGACTACCAGGCCGGTCGGTGTCGTCGTCAACGACACGCTGCGGTTGGACCCGGCGACGATCACCCGGCTCGCCCGCCGTACCGCGCGACTGCTGCGTCAGCGAGGCGCGGATCTCGCCGATCTCGAACCGCGAGTCGAGGACATCGACATCGTCACCGACTGGCTCGGTAGCGGCTACGGCCACCCCACCCCGGAAGGCGAACGCGCCCAATCCTTGTCAGCCGACCACGAGCGCCTGGATCTCGAACCCGTCTATACCGCCAAGGCCATGGCGGCACTGCTGGCGATGAACGAACAGGGCACGTTCGGCGACGGCCCTCTCCTCTACCTCAACACGAACGGGCCGCGATGACCATGCGAGTCCATGCCAGCTATGCGCGCCGGTCCCTGGATGGACCCTTCTACACAAGATGCTCGCGCCTCCTAGTCAGGTACGCGCGTTCGGCCGGATTCTGGGTGGCGGCGATCGCGGCGTCGTAGGCGGATCTCGCCTCGGCGCTGCGCCCCAACCTGCGGAGCAGATCGGCGCGGGCGGCGTGCCAAGCGTGGTACCCGTCGAGCGGCAGCGCATCTATCTGTGCCAGCGCGACATTCGGACCATCGAGTTCGGCGATGGCGACGGCGCGGTTGAGGGCGACGATCGGGGTCGGGGTGACGGTGTAGAGCTGGTCGTAGAGGGCGACGATCTGGTTCCAGTCGGTGTCGCGGGGGTCGGCCGCGTCGGTGTGGACCGCGTTGATCGCCGCCATGATCTGATAGCGACCAGGTGGGACGCCGCCTGCCGCGACCCGGCGCAGGCATTCGCGTACCAGCGCGTGTCCCTCGGCGATGAGGGTGTGGTCCCAGCCGCCGCGGTCCTGCTCGTCGAGCGTCACCAGCTCCCCGCCCGCGAAACGTGCCGCGCTGCGGGCGTCGATGAGCAACATCAGCGCGAGCAACCCGGCAACCTCGCCGTCATCGGGCAGCAGATCGCGCATGATGCGGCCGAGCCGAACGGCCTCCGCCGTCAGGTCGACCCGAACAGATTGCGCGCCTGCCAGATACCCCTCGTTGAAGATGAGATAGACGACCTCCAGCACACCGCCGAGCCGATCGGTGACGTCATCGCGATCGGGCACGCGGAACGGGATGTGCGCGGCTTTGATCTTGGCCTTGGCGCGGGTGATGCGTTGTGCCATGGTCGTTTCGGCAACGAGAAACGCACGAGCGATCTCGCCGACGGTGAGCCCGCCGAGCAGGCGCAGTGTCAGCGCGACTCGCGCCTCCGGCGCCAATGCCGGATGGCAACAAGTGAAGACGAGCCGGAGACGGTCGTCGTTGATCGGTCCGGTCGGTTCGTGCGGTGTGTGAACGTCGATGATCATGGCTGCCTGGTGTTTCGCGTCGCGCAGTGATTCCCGGCGGATCCGGTCGATCGCGCGGTTACCCGCGGTCTTCGTCAGCCAGCCGCCCGGGTTGGGCGGTATGCCGTCGACCGGCCACCGTTCGATGGCGGTGAGCAGGGCCTCGCCCGCAGCGTCCTCGGCGATGTCGAGATCGCCGAAACGCCGGGCGAGCGAGGCGACCACCCGGCCGTACTCCTCGCGATAGATCCGATCGATCCGGGCGCGAGTGTCGTCACTCATGCGCCGTCGAACGTCCTGATCTCGATCTTCTGCTCGCAGACCTTCGACGCCCTGGCGGCGATCTTCAGCGCGGCATCGAGGTCGGGCACCTCCACGACCCAGAATCCGCCGAGGCATTCCTTGGTCTCGGCATACGGCCCGTCGGTGACAACCACATCAGCACCGGTGTTGTCGACCGTGGTCGCCTCATCGATCCGCCCGAGCCCACCGGCGAACACCCACACCCCTTCGGCCTGGAGCTCGTCGTTGAACCTTCCCGTCGCCTCGTACTGCGGCTGCGCCTCCTCCTGCGGAATGTCATAAACACTCGGCTCGACAACAACGGAAAGCAGGTACTGAGTCATGACGATCTCCCTTCGTCGGTGGCCGCCGATCGGCCGCCTCTACCCACACCACGAACGGGCCGACCCGGATACGACAACTCTCGACGAGATCCCCCGAATCTTCTCCGAAATGGGCGCATCGGCCCACGAGTTCCACAACTTTCGGAATAGCAGCTTTGCTGCTTGACGGCTTTACTGCTCGAGGGGATAGTGGGGCGATGGGCAATTTTCGCGGATACGCGGCAATCCAGGGACGTGGCACGGTCGCGCTGCCCGCCGAGCTCCGGAAGAAGTACCGGCTGGACGAGCCAGGTGCGCAGCTGGAAATCACCGAACGCGACGACGGCGTGATCGAGCTTCGACCCACATTGCCGGTCCCCGTCGATGAGATCTGGTTCTGGAACGAGGGCCACCAGGCCGCTGAACGCGAGGCCGAAGCCGATGTCGAGGCTGGGCGACACACCACTTTCGACAACGCCGAATCGTTCTTGGCGCACCTCGACACTCTGGCGTCGGGTCCCAGCGAGGCCGTGGAGTGAAATACCGGACGCTTGCATCGTTCGATCGAGATCTGCGACGTCTGCCCGCTGAACATCAACGCATGTTTCAGCAAGCCCTACGCTCACACTTCCTGCCGGCCATCGACGCCGGAGCGTTCGCGGGCTCACCACCCTGGCCGACACGCCTGCGGATTCACAAACTGAGCAACTGCGAGGTCTACTCACTCACGTGGAATTTCACCTCACCGGACGGTAGGGCCACGTTCCACCTGGAGAAGACGAACGAGAGCGAGCCGATCCTGGTCTGGCGACGAATCGGCGACCACGGAATCTACGACCACCCATAACGCCACCGCACCGTTCAGTTGGCCCCGGAGAACGCCACGCTGCCACCCACTCCGATGATCATCGCCCCACCCACGCTGCCGCCCGCCTCCAGTCGGCGCGGAGATCGAGCGAACCACGTCCGCACGGTGCCCGCGAGCAACGCCCACGCGCTGTCCGAAGCTGTCTGAATCACGAGGAAGATCGCGCCGAGTACCAGTAACTGAGCGGGCAGTGCGCCCGCTTCCGGCACCGTGAACTGCGGCAGGACCGCACCGAAGAACACCATCGTCTTGGGATTTGTCGCGCCGACAACGAAGCCCTGCCACAGCACCCGCCGACCCGTGGTGTTCGGCACCTCCGCTTCGAGCGCCGTCACCAATTTCTTCCGATCCCGAATCGTCACGACGCCCAAGTAGACGAGGTAACCGGCGCCGGCGACCTTCACGATCAGGAACAGCGCGGACGAAGCCATCAGCACCGCTCCCAGCCCGAAGGCCACCGCGACCAGCGGAACGGCCGAGCCGGCCACCGCGCCGATCACCGACAGAATCGCCTGCCTGCGCCCCAGGGTGAGTGCCCGCCCGATAGCGAACAGCACATTCGGACCCGGGATCACGATGATGACGAACGCGGCAACCACGAATGCCGCCGCATGAGACAGGGGCACCATCCACCGACCCTATCCGCCCGCTCAGGCGAACCTGGATAGTTCCGGTAATGTGCTGGTCCAGCACCGAATACATCGCGAGCGCACTCCGTCCTCCGCAGGATTACGGGCCCCTGCCTGCATTCTCAGGCTGTTAGCGGCCGCGTTCGTAGCCGCGCTGATTCTCACGTTGGGGCCTGGCAATGACGTTCTCGTCGCGCGGATTCCAGTCGGCGAGTGTACTGCGCTGCGGGCTCAGGATCGTTGGTATCTGCTCCAGGCACTGGCGATCTGGGCCGGGCCCGATACGTTTCAACTCCCCTAGTAAGTCCAGGAATTCGTCCTCCATGCTGTTCATCTGGATTCCCCCGCGTGGCCTTGCCGACTCGTCCACGCTACGCCGAACAGCACGTCCCGGCCGGTGCTCTGGGCAAGGTGATCAGATGACCGCTGGCGCGAACTCCGAGGTCGTAGACCGGCTCGGCCGCAACCTGCTCGAGGGCCTGATCATGCTCAACGATATTTTCCAGCAGGGCATCTCGGTCAAGGTCCTGCACGGCATCGCCGCTGACGACCACACTGAGCGCAGCCTCATCCTCGACCTGGCCCTCCGCGAGGGCCGATGCCGCGACATCGCCCGCAAGACCCGCGACGGCTTGGACGCCGCGGCTCGGCGTGGACGCAAAGGTGGTTGGCCTCGGGTGGTTTAGACGACAAACGTCGCGTGATTCTGGCGCGGCATGCGGAAGGGCAATCGCTGCGCGAGATCTCACGCGTCGTTAGGTCAGCCTGGCCACCGTCCACGGCGAAGTGAAGGCTGCACAGCTGATCCGACGCCCTGACTCCGGTGGCGAGTACGCCGTCGCCGACTGCGGCGGTGACTCAATCGAGGTCTGCCCAGTGGTCGCGATCCGTTGTGGGAGCGCGGTTTCGCCCTGTAAAACGAGGTGGTTCGGTATGTTATCGGGCGTGTCTATTTCTACCGATGGGTAGCTTAGAGGTTTCACTGCGGCGTAACTGGTCACTTGATTGGGCGAAATGCCCTGGTTGCCAGCCGTTTACGTGGTGCGCGCATGCATGATCTCCGAATTCCCGATTGGAAAGTGTCCTGTATCACATTCTGGGTCTTGGGTTCTGGCGCTTAGGGTTAACGGTGATCTCGTAGATCAAGGCATCATCACGCGCGATCTCGGAAGGCCCCCGCCCGCGGGGGGGACCTGCCGTCCGGTCAAACCGGTCGGGCGGTCACCGAGTGAATGAGGTTCACGATGTGTCCTGATGAGGTCCCTGTCCAGAATGGTGCCTCCCCTTCGGGGGGTGGACCGGAATGGGCGGAGTGGGCGGAGCAGCAATGCACCGCCGCCGGAACGGCGCTCGACGCCATCTCGTTGGTGTTGGACTCCGCAAACCGGACCGACCTGGCCGAGTCGGCCAGGTCGGTCGCGATGTTTCTGTACGTGATTGCCGCTCTGCTGAACGCAGCTCGTCAGTAACACTCTCGGTTTGAGGCCCGGGTCGCTAGGTGTAGCCGCACCAACGCGATTCGGGCCTTTCTAGTTGCCCCCAGCCTCGGCCACCCTCATGTGACATGCATCACAACAAAGAGTGGCGGTTCGAGAACTTTACGCCCAAACTGGCTGGCAAGGCCTTTAGTCTCTGCTCAGCCCTTATGGGCGTCAAGTGATCTACGCCACTGGCCATGGAGAGTGCCAGGTCAGACCCTATGTAGAATACCTATATAGTGGATGGTCAAAGACTCTAGAATGCTGGGTTATTGGCAGGTTTTCGGCTCATGCAAGTGCCGCTTCTGTCAAGTCGATGCGGCTTGTTCACGCGTCGAAGTCAACTGTGGCGCAGGATAATCCAGCGTCATAGCTGCCGACCCAGCGCCCGACGCCGGTCGGTATTAGCAGGAGGTAGGGCACGGTGCGCGACATCCGGATGACGCTGTGGACTGTGGTCGTACTGCGCGAATTCGTGGTCAACACTCCTGAGCCGCAGTACGGGTTCGACCTGATGAAACGCCTCGATCTGGCCAGCGGCACGCTGTATCCAATTCTCAGCCGCCTGGAAGAGGCTGGCTGGATTGCCGGGCAGGTCGAAGCCATCGATGCCGTGAAGGAGGGGCGTCGACCTCGCAAGAACTACCTGCTAACACCAGGCGCGCACCCGAGAGCCGTACGGGCGCTGCGAGAGTTCACCACCCGCGCCCAACCTCCACTGTCTCCAGAGCAGGTACGGGTGCGGGAGTCCCGACGCCAGCGGGAGCGGGCAGCCTGGCTCAGAGAGGAGGCAAAGAGGCGAGAGCAAGCGAGATTGGAGCGGGCCAATAATAGGCTCGCGCGAGAAGGCTTGAGGCGAGGGGCGATCGCTCAGGAAGCACTGATTAGGCGAGTGCAAGCCCAGGCAGACATTCTGATCAGCGCCGAGAAGGAAAGACGGTTCCGCTCGGAGTACGAGAAGTTGGCGCTCGAGGACGCACATCGCCAGGTTGCCGCAGCTGTCCAACGACGCGCCGAAGCCAGCAAGCAGGCGGCGCAACCGCCACCGCGTTCCCCTTAACCGTTCGGCTTAAGTACGTAATGTCCAGGGCTTCGATCAATGGAGCGTGCGCGGGTCTCCGCGGTGTCGTGGCACCAATCGGTTCTGTCAGGCCAGTTCACGCGATAGAGGCCGTTGCTTGGCGACAGTGCAGCGGGAAGGTTCGCCCCACTGAGGTCTGCGCCATCCAATCGCGCGTCGCTTAGGTACGCGCGGCTCAGGTCCGCGCCTGTGAGGTTTACGGGCTGCTCTGGGGTGAGCTGGCTGAGCTGCGAGTGCGCGACATTGATCTCCTGCGTCGCCGCATGACCGAGAATGCGCCGATGGTCGGCACCGCCCGTTGTCGTCGGCTCATTGAAGGGCCATACCAATCGCACCGTTCCGATTCCGAAATTCGTGGCCGATGAAATGGCGGCGGTTTGCAAGAGCAAGGGCCGTGACGACTTGCGGCACACCGTCGCCTCACTGGCCGTGTCGGCGGGGCGAACGTGAAGGCCGTCCAGAAGATGCTGGGGCACAAATCGACAGCAATGACGCTGGATGCCTACGCCGACTTGTTCGATGACGATTTGGACGCCGTGGCCGAACGGCTGGAACAGAGTGAGTCCAAACGCCTTCGATCCGAAGGCGTCTAGCGCGCAAGAAAGGCTCTGACCTGGGCCAGAGCCATTCTTGCGAGATGAGCCCCCTGTCAGGATTGAACTGACGACCTTCGCTTTACAAGAGCGGTGCTCTACCACTGAGCTAAGGAGGCGGGTGGTGCGCGACTATCTTAGCCGCGCACGCCAACCGCGCGACACCGGACGGGTGTCACGCGGTGGCGGAGGAGATCAGGACTGGGCGCGGGCTGCGTCGTCGGCGGCCATCGCGTCACGCAGGCTCTTGGGCCGCATGTCGGTCCAGTTCTTCTCGACGTACTCGACGCACGCTGCCCGGCTTTCTTCGCCGAACACGACACGCCAGCCCGCCGGGACCTCCGCGAACGCGGGCCACAGGGAGTGCTGCTCTTCATCGTTGACCAGAACGAAGAAGCGGCCGTCCTCGTCGTCGAAGGGGTTGGTGCTCATTTCACCTCACTGGATACTGGCGCTGTGTACAGGATCACTGCGCGGCCGCGAAGCCACGAGCGTTGTGTCGACCCTAGCAAGGCATACGTTACTGGTAGGGAGTTACCCGATGCTGCCCCGGTCAGGGCGGTCAGGCGGCGAAGAAGTCGAGCAAGATCTTGTTGATCGCCTCGGGTCGCTCCAGGTAGCCGTAGTGACCGGTATCCGGGATCTCCTGGTAGCGGGCGCCGGGAATGGCCTCGGCGACCTCGCGCGAGAGGTACGGCGGGATCATCCGATCATCGGCGAACCCAATTGCCAAGCAGGGCACCGTAATCGAACGATACGCGGCGACCCGATCGAATTCGTGATCCATCGCTCGCTGGGCACGGACACCGGCCGAGGGCGTCCCCACGCTGAACTCGAACAGATCGAGCCAGTCGCGCGCCGCGTTGGTATCGGCCATCGTCGCGGGCGACAGATTCATCACCGCGCTCAACGCCGCCTCGAATTTCGCGGGCAGCTTCACCGCCGAGGCGTCGAGCTCCTGCTCACCGGCCGACAATGTCTTCTGGAACTGATCCAGCCTGCCGTGTCCGGCCATGAACACGGCCTTGCGCACCAGATCCGGCCGGGCGAGCGCCAGCTCCTGCGCCACCCGCGCACCCATCGACGTGCCCGCGACCAGCGCGGGGCCCTCGTCGAGGAACTCGATGAGCGCGGCGGTATCAGCGACCAACTCCTCGATCCGCATCCCGCCCGCGGCCTCGAACGACGGCGCGATCCCGCGGTTGTCGAACACGCAGACCCGGTAACCGGCCGCGACCAGCGCGGGAACCTGATGCAGCTCCCACACCCGGCCCGGCGAGCCCGTTCCCATGATCAACACCACCAGCGGACCACCGCCCTTGACGTCGGTGCCCTTGGTACGGTCGCCCTTGACCTGATAGTTCAGTGCGATGCCGTTCACCGTGGCCAGTGGCATGAAAGAAACCTCTCTGCGGGGTCGATCGTGTACTGCCCCACGGTAACGGGACCGCCACGACACGGCACCGGGGCGGGGTGTTACGCGTCGCTAGTTCATCGGCCGTGCGCCGGCGCCCGATAGTATTGATCACTCGCAGGTAGAGCGCAGGGAAACCGGGAGGACGAACCCATTATGGCCGCGAAGAGCACCGCCAACGACATCGCCGACGACGAACTCGAGCCGCTTGCCGACGAGACCGCCCGCCAGGCACAGAAGGTCGTCGCGGCACACGCCGAAGACGCCGACGAATGCCGCATGCTGCTGTCGATGCTCGGCATCGCCCCCGCCTGACACAGCGCACCCCTGCGACGCATAAGGATGCGTGAGTGGACCAAATGATCGATCAACCGTCCAACGACCGTCCGTCCGAAAACAGTGAAACCCTCGTGCCGAACGGCGCGGGTTCGGGATTCGTTGTCGTCGCCAACCGGCTTCCGGTCGACCTCGAACGCCTGCCCGACGGCACCACCCGGTGGAAGCGCAGCCCCGGCGGGCTGGTGACCGCGCTGGAACCGGTGCTGCGCAGCAACAAAGGCGCCTGGGTCGGCTGGGCGGGTGTGCCCGATGTCGAGGTCGAACCGATCATCGAAGACGGGCTCGAGCTGTATCCGGTGCCGCTCACGGCGCAGGAGGTGGAGGACTACTACGAGGGGTTCTCCAACGGCACGCTGTGGCCGCTGTACCACGATGTGATCGTGCGCCCGGTGTACGACAGGGCATGGTGGGCGGCCTATGTGGAGGTCAACCGGCGCTTCGCCGAGGAGACCGCCAAGGTGGCCGCCGAAGGCGCCACGGTGTGGGTGCAGGACTACCAGCTCCAGCTGGTGCCCAAGATGCTGCGCATGCTTCGCCCCGATCTGACCATCGGCTTCTTCCTGCACATCCCGTTCCCGCCGGTCGAACTGTTCATGCAGATGCCGTGGCGCACCGAGATCGTCGAGGGCCTGCTCGGGGCCGACCTGATCGGCTTCCATCTGCCCGGCGGCGCGCAGAACTTCCTCTACCTGGCCCGCAGACTGGCCGGTCAGCCCACCTCCCGCGGCACGATCGGGGTTCGCTCGAAACTGGGTGTCGTGCAGGTCGGTTTCCGCACGGTGCGCGTCGGCGCGTTCCCCATCTCGATCGATTCGGCCGAACTCGACGAATCGTCGCGGCGGCGTTCGGTGCGCGAGCGAGCCGCGAAAATACGTGCTGAGCTGGGCAATCCCAAGAACATCATGCTCGGCGTCGACCGCCTCGACTACACCAAGGGCATCGATATCCGGCTCAACGCGCTGCAGGAACTCCTCGAGGAGGGCCGCATCGACCCGAGCGAGACGGTGATGGTGCAGCTGGCCACGCCCAGCCGCGAACGCGTGCAGAGCTACATCAAGATGCGCGGCGACATCGAACGTCAGGTGGGCCGGATCAACGGTGAATTCGCCCGCGTCGGCTACCCGGTCGTGCACTACCTGCACCGCCCGATCCCCCGTGACGAGTTGATCGCCTTCTTCATCGCCGCCGACGCCATGCTGGTGACGCCCCTGCGCGACGGCATGAACCTGGTGGCGAAGGAGTACGTGGCCTGCCACAGCGACCTCAACGGCGCCCTGGTGCTGAGCGAGTTCACCGGCGCCGCGGCCGAGCTACGTCAGTCCTACCTGTGCAATCCGCACGACTTGGACAGCGTGAAGGACGCCATCATCGGCGCGCTCGACGACGATCGCGACACCAAGCGCCGCCGGATGCGGTCGCTGCGTCGTCAGGTGCTCACCCACGATGTCGAACGCTGGGCGCGGGCCTTCCTCGACGCACTGTCGCACGGCAACGTGGCGGGTTCGGCGCTGATGAGTGACGAGCAGACCTACCCCGCCGACCAAGGCTGACGCACACAGCGACCTCACAGCGTCGGTCCAGCCACTTCCCAGCGGGGTGGTGGAGCATAGGGGCATGAGCGGTGTGCCTGATGTGCCCGAGGCGCGGGTACTCGTCGTCGACGACGAACCGATGATCGTCGAGCTGCTGGCGGTGAGCCTGCGCTACCAGGGGTTCGAGGTGTCGACGGCGGCCGACGGCGCCGAGGCGCTGGATCGGGCGCGCACGTTCCGCCCGCAGGCGCTGATCGTCGACGTGATGATGCCCGGCATGGACGGTTTCGGCCTGCTGCGCCGGTTGCGCGCCGACGGGATCGACGCGCCGGTGCTGTTCCTGACCGCGCGCGACGAGGTGGACGACAAGATCACCGGGCTCACTCTCGGCGCCGACGACTACGTCACCAAGCCGTTCAGCCTGGAGGAGGTGGTGGCGCGGCTGCGGGTGATCCTGCGTCGCGCGGGCCACGCCGAACCCGAGAAGGCCGGCACCCGGTTGCGCTTCGCCGATATCGAACTCGACGACGACACGCACGAGGTGTGGAAAGCCGGCGAGCCGGTGGCCTTGTCCCCCACCGAGTTCACGCTGTTGCGCTATTTCATGGTGAACGCGGGCAGCGTGCTGAGCAAGCCCCGGATCCTGGATCACGTGTGGCGCTACGACTTCGGTGGCGAGGTGGGCGTGGTCGAGACGTACGTGTCCTACCTGCGCAAGAAGGTCGACACCGGCGAGCAGCGGTTGATCCACACGCTGCGCGGTGTCGGCTATGTGATGCGTGAGCCCACCCGGTGAGCAGACTTCCCCTGCGGGTGACGCTGGTGTTGATGCTGGTCGCGCTGGCCGGATTCGGTTTGGTCGCTTCGAGTTTCGTGGTGACCAAGGCGATGGAGAACTCGCTGCAGAACCGCACCGATCAGCAGTTGCAGGACGCGGCGCTGGAGTGGGAGCGGCGGGTGGGGCTGCCCGTGCCGAATCTGCCTCCGCCCTCGTCGGAGTCCGGACAGCCGCCGGGACGCTACTTCGTCACCGCCGAGAGCACGGACGGCACCCGAAAGGTGCGTCTCGACAATGTCTTCGGCACGGACTCCCAACCCGCGCTCCCCGATCCGCCCGCGCTACAGCCGGTTACGGTCGGCTCGTCCGATGACTCGGGCGAGCAGTGGCGGGTACTCACGGTCAACGGTCATCGCGCCACCGCGACGGTCGCGTGGCCACTGGCCGAGAACATCGAGACGGTACGTAAACTCGTTGTGCTGCAACTGATCGTCGGCGCGATCGTCTTGCTGGCACTGGCCATCGCGGCCTATTTCGTGGTGCGCGGCAGCCTGCGACCACTACACCGGGTAGAAGCGACAGCGGCCGCGATCGCGGGGGGCGAACTGCATCATCGAATCCCGGTGCACGGCAATGTCACCGAGGTCGATCGACTGTCACAGTCGTTGAACAGCATGCTGACCCAGATCCAGCAGGCGTTCGCCGCCACCGAGGCCTCCGAGACCGCCGCGCGCGATTCCGAGGCGAAGATGCGCCGATTCGTCGCCGACGCCAGTCACGAACTACGCACCCCGCTCACCACGATCCGCGGCTTCGCCGAGCTGTACCGGCAGGGCGCGACCACCGACCCCGCGATGTCCATGAACCGCATCGAACACGAGGCGCAACGCATGGGTCTACTGGTCGAAGACCTGCTCATGCTGGCTCGCCTCGACGCCCAGCGCCCTGTCGAACTGAGCCCGGTGGATCTGCTGGCAGTGGCGGGCGACGCCGTGCACAGCGCCCGCGCGGTCGAATCCGCGGCGGGACAACATCGTCCGATCACCCTCGACATCGCCGAAGGCACCGGCACTTTGGAAGTCCTCGGCGACGAACACCGCCTGCGCCAGGTCCTCACCAACCTCCTCGACAACGCCCGCACCCACACTCCCGACGGCACCTCGATCACCGTCCGCCTGACCCCCACCGACGATGAGGTACAGATCGACGTCGTCGACACCGGCCCCGGCCTCGACCAGGCCGCAGCCGACCACGTCTTCGAACGCTTCTACCGCGCGGATACCTCGCGCACCCGCGCCAGCGGCGGCACCGGCCTCGGACTGTCCATCGTGCAAGCCCTGGTAGCCGCTCACCGCGGCAGCGTCGAAGTCTCCAGTACCCAAGGCAAAGGGACGACGTTCACCGTCCGCCTCCCCCGCGAACAAGCCTGACGCCCGCGAGTGGCGCCATGGCGACGAGCTCCGCGGTCAGACCGGCGTGACCTGGGAGACCAGCCAGCGGTCGTCGGCCTTGTCCAGGGTGACTCGCACTCGGCTGCCGGAGGTCGCGCCGTCCGGGGTGTCCTTGCTGGTGGTCAGCTGGTTCAGGTAGAGGAGCACCACGGCGTGCTCGGGCTCGGCGGAAACGACGCCCTCGGCCTGGGTGGTGGCCTTCACGGTGAGCTGCTTCTCCTTGGCGCCCGGCGCGATGGCTTCCTTGATGAGCTTCAGGTAGTCGTTGCGGAACGACTCGGTCAGGCCGTCGGCCGCCTTCGGCAGTTCGGTGTCGACGGTGGCCGGCTCGTAGGTGAACATGGCGCTGACGGTGCGGCTTGCCGCGCTCATCGCGTCGGAGCGGGCCTGCTCGGTCCGGTCGTGCTGCCAGAGCTGATAGCCGCTCACCCCGAGCACGATCGCGGCGATCAGGCCGAGGGCGGCGAGGCTGCCGAAGACGATCTTCATACGCTGGCTCATCCCACGAACTCCACCTTCGACACGGTCATTCCGGTGTCGCCGTTGGACACCGTGACCCGGAACCGGTACTGACGCGATTGTGGTTCGGGCGAGCCGTTGTTGCTCACCATCTGCTTGGCGGCGACGAGCACCTGTGCGGAGTCGCCGTCAGCGGTGACGACGCCCGACTCGACCACCTCGCCGGTGGAAACCACATTCGCCTGCTTGACCACGTCCATGAACGGATCGACACGACCGTCGAACTCGGTCTTGAAATCACCGGAGGCCACCGACAGGATCCGGTCGATGTCCTCCTTGGCCGTGTCGGCGCGGATCGTGGTGAGGTTCAGCACGGCCTGGCGGGCGGTCTCGGTGTACTGCGCGCGCAGGTCCTCGTCCTTGTTCGCCGAGTAGGCGGTGAAGGCCGCGAAACCGGCACCGACGACCAGGGCGAGCACGAGCACGATCGCCGCGGCGAGCGCCAGGATGCGGCCACCCGAGGCGGGCGCCTTGTCGTCGGCGGACTTGCTCAGGTCGACCGGCTCGCTCGCCGGGAGCTCCACGGCGTCGTCCTCGGACTTCACGGTGACCTCCGCAGACTCCACGGTGGTCGCGGCGGACTTCGATGAGCCCCCCGCAGACTTCGCGGGAGCCTCGGCGACCTTCACCGCAGCGTCTGCGGACTTCGCGGGGGAGGCGGCGAGTTTCACCGTGGCGTCCTCGGACTTCGCGGGAGCCTCGGCGACCTTCACCCTGACCGCGCCGTCCACGTCGACCGGCGATGCGGATTCGCTCTTACCGATGGTGACCGTCTCGGCCGCCGTCTCCCCGACCGGCGGACCGGCCGTGCGTGCGGCCCGCCTGCGCGGGCGGCGGTTGTCGTTGTCGTTCATCGTTGCTGCTCCTCCAACATCGCCTGCCAACTGGCCGGCACGGTGCCCGACCCGTCCTCGGCGATATCACCTTGGCGGTACGTGCGTCCGTCCGTGCCCAGATAGCTGCCCGTGGACGGATCATAGGGGCGCGCTGCGGCGGGCGTCACAGCGCCCGTCGATGCGCCTGCCGGTGCCGACGCCGGAGCGACCGGCTGAACCGGCCCGAACGGCGGGTTGTTGCCTTCCGGCACGAACCCGGTCCGGCACAGTTCGGGCGTGGGTGCCCGGACGCCGGGGAACTCCATGCACGGCGTGTTGCGGATGCCGCGCACCTCGATATTCGAGTCCTGTGGCACCTTGCAGTACAGCCCGGGTGGCGTATCCATCGGTGTCAGATCGCTCGGATCCCGCCGCTGATCCGCGGGCAGGAAGCCGGTCGTACAGGCGGGCGGGTCGTGGACAACGGTCATGAAGTCGACCATCACGCCGTACTTCGCCGGCCCTCGGATGGCGGTGCGCAGCGCCGCGATCAGCGGCGGGAAGACGACCAGGAGCTGTTCCACGCTCGCGTTGTAGATCACGCCGACCTGCCCGAGGCTCACCAGATTGCTGGCCAGCAGCGGCAGGGTGGGGCGCAGGGACTGGAACTGCTCGGTCACCGTCTCCATCGCGGAAGGACCGTTGTTCAACAGGCTCCGTAGCGCGGGATCGTGCTCGCGCAGCTGGTCGGTGAGGGTCGCCAGATCCGCTGTCCAGGAACGGATATCGTCGGCGGAGCGAGTCTGGGTGTCCAGCAGCGGACCGATTTGGTCGAGCAGTTTCTTGGTCGGCTCGACGTCGCTTTCGGCCTGCTGCACCAGCAGCGCGGCCGAGTCGATGAACCGCTGCAGATCGGGCCCGGCACCGTTGAACGCGAGAAACGCCTCGTCGATCACCTGGCGCAGCCGGGTGTCGGCGACCGTCGCGAGCAACTTGTCGGCCTGGTCGAGCATCGCGCCGACGTCCTGCGGCAGGTGCGTACGCGATTCGGGGATCACCGAGCCGTCGCGCAGGTTGCCGTCGGCCGGTTGATCGGTGGGCACCAGATCCACGTACTGCTCGCCGATGGCCGAGACACTGCGCACCCAGGCGCTCGAATCGGCGGGCACCTTGTAGTCACTGTCGATCGACAGATCGGCTTCGACCCCGGCCGTCGTCAGACGTACCGCCTCGACCTTGCCGATGTTCTGCCCGCGGTAGGAGACATTGGCGGTGGGATAGAGCCCACCGGTAGCGGCCAGCTGCACGGTCACCGCGTACCGGCCGATCCCCAACATCGCGGGCACCTGCACGTAGGCACCGCCCATCACGACGAGACCGATCACGGTGAGCACCGCGAAGATCGCGAGCTGGGCTCGCACGAACCGGGTGAGTTTCATCGACCCGCCCCTTCCTGACCGGGCAGCGGCGCGGTGATGCCGGGGATGGCGGGCAGGCCGGGAATGGCCGGCAGCCCTGGGATGCTGGGTACGGGGACCGGCGCGGCCGAGAAGGGCGCGGTGGCCGGGTCAGCGGCATCGGTGGCGGTCGACGGCGCGAACGAGCCGACGACACCTTCCACCCCACCGAAGCGACCGCCGAGTGGCGTTCCGGTGAGCCAGTTGCTGTCGAGACGACTAGCGGTCAGGTCGAACGTGATGAACAAGTTCATGTAGTCGCCCATGATCGCGTTATCGATGTTCCGGATCGGGAACGGGAACGTCGGCAGGATGCCCAGCGCCTGGATCAGGTTGTTCCCGGTGTCGGCCAGCGTCTGCAGCACGGGACCGAGACTGCGCAGATTGGCCACCAGGTCGTCGCCGCTGGTCTTGATGAGCCGTTCGCTGACATCGCCGAGCTCACCGAGCCCGGTGATCGCCGCGGTGATGTTCGCCGACCGATCGGCCAACGCGGTGAGCGCGGGATGGATCTGTTCGATCGCCTCGGCGATCACATCCTTCTGCCCGGCCAGCTCGACGGTGAGCCGGTCCAGGCCCTCCATCGCGGCGATGATGCTGCCGGTCTGCCGGTCCAAGCCGGTGGTCAGCTCGTTGAGCTGCGGCAGCAGGTCGGCGATGTCGTCCTCGCGACCGTTGAGCATCGCGTTCAGTTCGGTGGTGATCGTCTCGAGCTGCGCGATACCGCCGCCGTTGAGCACCACCGACAGCGAGGACAGCACCTGCTCGGTCGTCGGATAGGCGCCTGCCCGATCGAGCGGGATGACGTCGCCGTCACGCAGCTGACCGCTGGGCGCGCCGTTTGTCGGCGCGGACAACTCGACGTGGTTGCTGCCGAGCAGACTGGTCTGGCCGATCTTGGCGATCGCGTTGGCGGGCAGGCGGACATCGGGGTTGAGCGAGACCGTCACCAGCGCGTGCCAGCCCTCGACCTCGATCCCGGTCACGTTGCCGACCTCGACGTCGTCCACCCGCACCGGCGAATTCCGGGTCAGGGTGGTGACATTGGGCATCTGGATCCGGACGGTGTAGGAGCCGGGCATGCGCCCCTCGGAGCCGGGCATGGGCAAAGAGTTGAGCCCATCCCATTGACAACCGGTGATGCTGAGCGCGACGGCGACGCCGACGGCCAGCCCGGCGAGTATGCGTTGCCGCCTCTGGCTCACGGCCGCCTCGATTCTGGACTGACTGAAAGGTGCGACGAAGGAGCGAAGGTTCACCGCTGCCCTCCTGGAACGGCGAGCCCGGCAAGACCTTCGGGCACGGTGACCGGCGCGGCGGTGGGCGCCGCGGTCGGCTGGCCGGCACCGGCAAGGCTCGGCTCGCTGTACACCAGCTGGTCGGGGAACGCCTGGACGCCGCCGACCGGGTTTGTCATGATCGGCACGTAATTCATTGCCAGCGAACTGATCACCGGTGCGAGGAACTCCGCGCACAGATCCGCGGACCTGTCGGAGTTGTTGTGTTCGAGTGCCCGGATCGAACCGCACAGGAAGGTGAGCGGACTGGCCGAGTTGTTCAGCGCGACCGAGCCCGTGAGCGAGCCCTGAGCGGGCTTGTAGAGCTGGTAGAAGTTCACCATCGCGGTCGGGCCGGAGTGCAGCACCTGTTCGAGCTGCGGCCGCTTGTCGACCAGCGTCTGGGTGACATCGGCGAGCTTCTCGACGCTCTCGGTCAGCTCACCCCCGGTGCCGTCGAGGAACCGCTTCACGTCGGCCAGTGCCACATCGAGGCTGTCCAGACCGGCGCCGAGATCTTCCGACGCGCCCGCCAGCACCGAGGACACCGAAGCCAGCCGACCGCTGAACTGCACGATCTGCTCGTTGCTCGCCGAGAGCACCTCGACGAACTTCTGCAGGTTGCGGATGGTGCCGAACAGGTCTGTTCGCCCGTCGGACAGGGTGGTCACGGTCGCGGACAGTTCACGCAGGGTGTCGCGGAACTTCTGGCCGTTGCCGTCGAGGTTCTCGGCCGCGGTGTCGACGAAGCGGCCGAAGGAGCCCTGCTTGTCGTCACCGACCGGCCCGAGCGCCGTGGACAGTTTGGTCAGTTCGGCCTTGATCTCGTCCCACTCCACGGGCACCGCGGTGCGGTCGAGCGGAATCTGCGCACCGTCGGCCAGCTTTGGTCCGCCGCTGTAGGCGGGCGCGATCTGCACGAAACGGGCCGATACCAGCGACGGCGCGATGATCACCGCGCGTGCGTCCGCGGGCAGGTCGACGCTGCTGTCGATGCTCATCTTCACCCGCGTCTGGCCCTGGCCCGGTTCGATCGAGTCGATGCTGCCGACGGTGACGCCGAGTACTCGGACCTCATCGCCTTCGTACAGACCGGTGGTGGAGGTGAACGCGGCGGTCACCGTGTTCTTTCCGCCGCCGGTGACGAAGTAGACGGCCACGGCGATCAACGCCGCGACAATGACCACCGCTACGGCGATCGTCCAGCGCGGCAACCCGCGTACCTGCTGAATCGAGCTCATCGCGGGGGATCCTCCTCAGTAGGAGCGATGTACGGCGTCCTCGGATGGGTGAAGATATCGATCAGGTCCTGTGGCACCTGTTCCGGCCAGACCAAAGCGTCGACGAGCGGGCGCAATTCGGTACTGGTCGCGTTCACCACGTAGGCGTTGAACCAGGGCCCGTTGCCGACCTGCTCGCCGAGCGCGGCGGCGTAGGGGCCGAGGCCGTCGAGGGCTCCGTTGAGGTTCTGTTCGTTGCGCTGAAGCAGGGCCAGTACCGAATTCAACCGGTCCAGCGTCGGCCGCATCTGGGGCTCGTTGTCGGCGACCAGGCCCGAGAGCTGCCTGGCCACATCGTCGATGTAGACGATGAGCTGGTTGATCGCGGCCCGGCGCCGGTCGAGCTCGCCGAGCAGCTCGTTGCCGTCGAGGAGCAGCGTATTGAGCTGGGTGCTGCGGTCGGCCAGGATCTTGGTGACGTTCTGCGCCCGGGCCAGCAGGTCGGTCAGTGCCTGATCGCGCACATTGATGCTGCGCGACAGGGCTGTCACACCGTCGAGCGCGTTGCGCAGCGGGCCCGGCGTGTCGGCGAAGGCCGCCGACAGGGTGTCGAGGGTCTGGTCGACCTGATCGAGATCGAGATCGCGCACGGTCCCACCGAGATCGCTCAGCGCTTCGTTGAGCGAATAGGGCGAGGTGGTGCGGTCGACCGGAATGGTGTCACCGGTGCCGATCGCGCCGGGGCCGGTCGGCACCACATCCAGCGACTTGCGGCCGAGGACTGTGTTGGTCTTGATCGCGGCAGTGGTCTTCTCCCCCAGCACGATCGACTCGTCCAGGTCGAACTTCACCAGGACCTTGTCACCGTCGAGGCTGACCTGCCGCACTTCGCCGGATCGCACACCGGCCACATGCACCGGGTCGCCCTCCACCAGGCCGCCCGCGTCGAGGAAGTTCGCGGTGAAGGTCGCTCCGGACCGGATGAAGGGCAGCTCGGTGAATTGCAGCGTCGCGAGCGAAATCGCCACCACCAGCACCACTCCGACGATGCCGATCGTCGCCGACGGCGACTTGTTCTCATTCATTGGGCGTGCACCTTCCGGTCGCCTGCAGACCCGGCATGTGTACTTCCATCGGCTTGCCGTCAGGGCCGGTGATCAGAATGTTGGTCCCGCAGATGTACAGCTGCAGGAAGGAGCCGTAGGCGCCGATCCGGATGAGCTTCTTGTATGTGTCGGGCAGTTTTCCGAGCACCCATTCGATGTGGTCGGAATCCTCGTCCAGGTTCGTGGCGAGCCTGCCGGTCTGCTCGATGGTGTTGCGCAGATCGGGACGGGCCTGCACCAGCAGGTCGTTGATCTCCTGGGTCGCGCCCGCGATCCGCGGCAACGCGTTGCCGATTGGGTCGCGCTGTGCGGACAGGTCGCTGACCAGGCGCTGCAGTTCCTCGATGGTGGTGGCGAAATGGTCACCGCGATCATCGATGGTGGCGAGGACGGTATTGAGGTTGTCGATCACGCTGCCGATCAGCGCGTCCCGGTCCGCCAGGGTCTTGGCGAAGCTCCCGCCGCTGTTCAGCAGTGAGACCAGCGTGCCGCCCTGGCCCTGGAAGATCTGCAACAGCGCCGCGGTGAGATCGTTGACCTGCGCTGGGTCGAGCCCGCGCAGCAGCGGCTTGAAGCCGCCGAGCAGCAGATCCAGATCGAGCGCTGGCGTGGTCTGCGCGAGGTCGATGGTGTCACCAGCGGAGAGCCGCCGCGCCGAGCCCGGCCCCTCCAGCAGTTCCAGGTAGCGATCGCCGACGAGGTTCTCGTACTTGATCGCCGCCCGGGTGCTGGCCAGCACCGCGTACTTGGTGTCGACATCGAAGGCGACGTGGGCGAGGTCGTCGTCGCCGACCTTCACCGAGGTCACCGAACCCACCGGCACACCGGCGATGCGCACCTTGGCGCCGGGCAGCATGCCCGACGAGCTGGTGAACACCGCGTGATAGCCGTCCTCACTGGAGAACCGCGCCTGACTCAAAACGATCGCCAGGCCGGCGAACACCAGCGTCATCACCACGGTGAAGATCGCCAGTTTGACCGTCGTCCCCGTGTTCCTCACCGCGTCACTCCCGGCAGTCCGTCCAGCAGTAGCTGGAATACCTTTGGCACACCGTGGAATTCGTACTGGGTAGTCGGCGTGTACGGCGCACCCTGGTTGGTGTCGGTCACCAGATAGTTCGAATGGCTTTCCGGTACCCGATCCACCACACCCTCGCAGCGCGGGCCACCGGTGGCATTCACCTTGGGCAGGTCGTTCGGGTAGGAGTAGGGCTGGCTACCCGGCATCACGCTCGCGTTCATTCCGACACCCGGCAGCAGCCCGCCCATCATGTCCTCGGCGATCGGCACCAGCGGGCCGAGGCCGTTGATGACGCAGCTCAATGCGGGCGCGTATTCGAACAGCAGGGCGGTCGTCGGCCGCAGCAGGTCGAGCGCGGTCACCAGATCGTGCTCGTTCTCGCGCAGTACCGATCCCACCGTGTCGGACAGCCCGATCACATTGACCAGCACGTTGTCGAGCTGGCCCTGCATCTCGAAGATGGTCTGCGAGGTGCCGGTCGCGTTGTCGACGGTGCGCAACAGCGGGTCCGCGACCTCGGCGTAGAGGTCGGTCACCGCGGCGGTCTTGTCCAGATCCGCTTGTAGCGTCGGCAGGTATGGGTTGAGTTCGCGCAGATAGCGATCCGAGCGCACCAGCAGATCGCCGAACTTGTCGCCACGACCTTCCAGTGCGGTGCCGAGCGCGGTCAGCGTGGCGTTGAGCTTCTCCGGTTCTATTTGGGCGAGCACATCGGACAGGTGCTGGAACAGCGTGTTGAACTCCACCGTCACCGAGCTGGCCGCCACCGTGCTGCCGGGCTTCAGCGAGCTCGACGAAGGCTGCTCGGGGACAACGAAATTCACGTACTTGGCGCCGAACACCGTGGTGGAACGAATGTCGACACCCGCGTTCGACGGCACCAGCTTCAGCTGTTCCGGGTCGACCTCGAGCAGGATCTGCGCGCCGTCGTCGCGCAGGTTGATCTCGGCGACGCGGCCGATCTCGACGCCGCGCACCTTGACCTTGGCGTCGGGGTCGAGCACCAGGCCGGAGCGCGGAGCGTCGACCAGCACCTGGGCGGTGGTGGTGAACGCGCCTTGGAAGAGGGCGAACGCGAAAGCCACGAGCCCGATGAGCAAGCCGACCATTGTGAGCGCGGCGAGCTTGCGCCCGAGCCCGCCCTGCAATGCGGCAACGATCCGTGAAGTGTCCATCACGCTATCCCGAGAGGTGGAAGTTGCCGGAGGTGCCGTAGATGGCCAGCGAGATCAGCAGCGTCACAGTGACGACAGCGATCAGTGACGAGCGCACCGCGTTGCCGACCGCGATGCCGACGCCGACCGGACCACCCGCGGCGTGGAAACCGTAGTAGGTGTGGATGAGCATCACGGCCAGTGCCATCACGATCGCCTGCGCGAACGACCACAGGATGTCGCTCGGGATGAGGAAGGTCGAGAAGTAGTGGTCGTAAACGCCTGCCGACTGCCCGTAGATCACGACGGTCGCGAACCGGCTGGCGATGAACGAAGCGATCACCGCGAGTGCGTAGAGCGGCACGATAGCGATCATGCCGGCCAGCACCCTGGTGCCGACCAGGAACGGAATCGGCCGGATCGCCATCGATTCCAGCGCGTCGATCTCCTCGGCCACGCGCATCGCGCCCAGCTGCGCTGTCGCGCCTGCGCCGATGGTGGCCGCCAGTCCGATGCCGGAGATCACCGGTGCCGCGATGCGCACATTGATGAGGGCGGCGAAGAAGCCGGTCAGTGCCTCGACGCCGATATTGCCGAGCGAGCTGTAGCCCTGCACCGCGATGGTGCCGCCCGCCATCAGAGTCAGGAAGCCGACGATCACCACGGTGCCGCCGATCACGGCCAAAGCGCCGCTGCCCATGCTGATCTCGGCGATGAGGCGAATGGTCTCGGTGCGGTAGTGCACCAGCGCGCGCGGCACCGAGCCGAGCGCCTTGACGTAGAAGATCGCCTGATCTCCCAGGGAATCCACCGATTTCGACATGCGATCGAAACGGCGGACCGTGCGCGGAAACTTGCTGCGAACTATGAATGCCATGTGGTCACCGCACCGTGAATTTCAGGCCGATCGCGGTGACAACCACATTCACCACGAACAGCGCCATGAACGCGAATACCACTGTTTGGTTCACCGCGTCACCGACGCTCTTGGGTCCGCCTTTGACCTGCAGCCCGAGATAACAAGCGACCATTCCGGCGATCAGGCCGAACAGGCCCGCCTTGATTTCGGAGATGATCAGCTCGGACAGATTCGTCAGCAGCGGAATCCCGTTGACGAAAGCGCCGGGGTTCACGCCTTGGAGAAAGACCGAGAACACGAAGCCGCCGGCGATACCGATGGTGCACACCAGGCTGTTGAGCATCAGTGCCACGAACATCGAGGCGAACACGCGCGGCACGACCAACCGGCTGATCGGGTCGATGCCGAGCACCTTCATCGCGTCGATCTCTTCGCGAATCGTGCGTGCGCCCAGGTCAGCGCAGATCGCGGTGGCGCCGGCGCCGGCGACGATCAGGACCGTGACGATCGGGCCGACCTGGGTGACGGCGCCGAACGCGGCGGCCGCGCCGCTGAGGTCGGCGGCGCCGATCTCGCGCAGCAGGATGTTGAGCGTGAAGACCACCAGCACCGTGAACGGGATGGCGACCAACAGCGTGGGCACGATCGAGACGCGAGCCACGAACCATGCCTGGTCGATGAATTCGCGCCATTGGAATGGCTTGCGGACGGTGGCTCGTGCCACTTCCGCGCCGAGTTCGAAGAAACCGCCGACCGCCCGCAACGGGACAGCAAGGAGGTTGTTCATTCCGAATCCTCCTCTTTCGACGGGCGGACCGATGTGTCCGCGTACCCGTACTTCACCGCCACCCCGATCTGAAGACTGCCCAAAGACTAGAACATGTTCCTACTAATGTCTGCCATATTCGTAGACTCAGAGCAGGACTTTTTCTCGTAAAACGCTGTCAAAACTGAAACGGATACTTATTCAAATCGGCGACCTTCCTGTGAGGCGGCACACACCCCGACGGTCATGTCTACCAATACCTGGACTGGTGATCAACACGACAGGCGAGACAAATCCGGCGAGGTGTGCGGCCAGCCAACATCAGGCAAACCGTGGACTGGACCGCTCAGCCCAGATCGCGGAGGTCGCGCGCCGAAAAGGTGTGATCCGCGGGGCGCTCTGCGAAGTAGCCACCGAGGGTGGCGGCCAGGTCGGCCTCGGACCATTCGGCACCCGCGGCATCGAAGCGCTGCTCGACCGTCGGTGCCGCCATCAGCGCCACCATCGGTCCGTAGACGACGAAGACCTGACCGTTCACAGCGTCGGCCGCGGGCGAGGCGAGGTAGGCCACGAGTTTGGCCACGTGCTCGGGCGCCAGCGGGTCGACCGTACCTTCGGGCGCGTCCGCGAAGACCGCCTCGGTCATCGCGGTCCTGGCCCGGGGGCAGATCGCGTTGGCGCGCACGCCGTACCTGGACAGCACGCGCGAGGCGGTGAGCGTGAGGGCGGTGATACCGGCCTTGGCCGCACCGTAGTTCGCCTGGCCTTCCGGTCCGAGCAGGCCCGCCTCCGAGGAGGTGTTGACCAGCCGGCCGTAGACCGGCTCGCCCGCCGCCTTGGATGCCGCGCGCCAGTAGGCGGCCGCGTTGCGGGTGAGCAGGAAGTGTCCGCGCAGGTGCACCGCGATCACCGCGTCCCAATCCTCGTCGGACATGTTGAACAGCATGCGATCGCGGGTGATGCCCGCGTTGTTGACGACGATGTCGAGCCCGCCGAGCGATTCCTGCGCGGTCGAGACGAGCGCGTCGGCCGTCGAGCGCTCGGCGATGGAGCCGCCGACGAATTCCGCCTTGCCACCGAGCTCGCGGATGGCGGCGATGGTCTCGGCCGCCGCGTCCTCGGTCAGGTCATTGACGACCACCGCCGCACCGGCCGACGCCAGCGCGAGAGCTTCGGCCCTGCCGAGCCCGGCGCCCGCACCGGTCACGATCGCGACCCGGCCCTCCAATGAAATCTGCGTCACACTCATTCGGCCGACTCTAGAACGTGTTCCACCATCCGACAAGAGCGGATCACGCCAACCTCAGCGCGGCCTTGGGGCACTGCGCCACGGCTTCCTCCGCGTCGGCGAGGCGATCGGGCGCGACATCGCCCTCGGCGACGGTCAACATGTCGTCGTCATCAAGTTCGAACATGTCAGGGGCGATTCCTACACAAACGCCGTTCGCTTCACACCGGTCGAAATCGACGATGATCTTCATGAGAACTTCCTTCCACACGGTCTTCGCGACACTAACCCAGACAGCCCGGTCCCCGAAGCGGAACAGGCGCCGAATCACCATCAATACTGGAACATGTTCCAGTTCATATGCAATGATCGGTTTCGGCGGGGCTCACCCCCTGCGCCCCGCCACCCGCCCTTTCAGCTCGACACCGAGGTAGGAAGCATGCGCGTCGCGTATACGCCGCAGCAGGAAGAATTGCGCGCCGAGCTGCGCGAATATTTCGCGAAGCTGATGACGCCGCAACGCCGCGCGGCGCTGAGCATGACGACCGGCGAATACGGCTCCGGCAACGTCTACCGCGAGGTCGTGCGCGAGATGGGCCGCGACGGCTGGCTCACCCTGAGCTGGCCCAAGGAGTACGGCGGCCAGGACCGCACCACGATGGATCAGCTGATCTTCGTCGAGGAAGCGGCCATCGCGGGCGCGCCGGTCCCCTTCCTGACGCTCAATTCCGTGGCGCCGACGATCATGCAGTACGGCACCGAGGAGCAGAAGAAGTTCTTCCTGCCCAAGATCGCCTCCGGTGAGCTGCACTTCGCCATCGGCTACTCCGAGCCGGGCGCCGGTACCGACCTGGCCTCACTGCGGACCACCGCGGTGCGCGACGGCGACGACTTCGTCATCAACGGCCAGAAGATGTGGACCAGCCTCATCGCCTACGCCGACTACATCTGGCTGGCCGTGCGCACCGATCCGACCGCCAAGAAGCACAAGGGCATCACGATGCTCATCGTGCCGACCGACGTCGACGGGTTCTCCTGGACGCCGGTGCACACGATGGCGGGGCCCGACACCAGCGCCACCTACTACCAGGACGTGCGGGTGCCCGCCTCGTCGGTGGTCGGTCCCGAGAACGGCGGCTGGTCGCTCATCACCAATCAGCTCAATCACGAGCGAGTCGCCCTCACCTCGGCGGGTCCGCTGAGCCTGGCGGTCGCGCAGACCGTGGAGTGGGCACGGGAAACCACCCTGCCCAACGGCAAGCGCGTGATCGACCAGGAATGGGCCCGGCTCAACCTGGCTCGGGTGCACGCCAAGGTCGAATACCTCAAGCTGCTGAACTGGGAGATCGCCAGCCGCGCCGATCAGGGCGGCGAGGCCGCGCCGAAGCCGTGGGACGCCTCCGCCTGCAAGGTCTACGGCACCGAACTCTCCACCGAGGCCTACCGCCTGCTGATGGAGGTCGTCGGCCCCCACGCGTACCTGCGCCAGGACTCCCCCGGCGCCGCCCTGCTCGGCCGGCTCGAGCGGATGCACCGCGCCGCACTGATTCTCACCTTCGGCGGCGGCACCAACGAGGTCCAGCGCGACATCATCGCCATGACCGCCCTGCGCCAGCCCGCGTCCGCCCGCTGATCCCGAAAGCCGGTATCTCCCCATGGATTTCACTCCCACCGAAGCCCAGACCGATCTCGCCCGGCTGACCGGCGAGATCTGCGCCAAGCTCGTCACCGCCGATCGTCTGCGCGAACTCGACACCGCTGCCCGCTTCGACGAGCAGCTCTGGAAGTCGCTCGCCGAGACCGGTGTGCTGGCCGCCGCGTTGCCGGAAGCCCTGGGCGGCAGCGATTTCGGCATGCTCGAGCAGACCGCGATCCTGCGTGAACTCGGCCGTGTGGTCGCCGCGGTGCCCTACCTGTGGTCGATCGTCCTCGGCGCGGGCGCGCTGGCGAAGTTCGGTAATGCCGCCCAGCAGCAGCTGGCCGCGCGGGCGGGCGCCGGTGAGATCGTGCTCACCGCAGCGCTCGCCGAGGAGCTGCGCGCCACCACCGACGCGCCCGGGATCGTCGCCGAGCCCGCCGGCGCCGGGTGGACGCTCACCGGTACCGCGACCACGGTCGCCGTCGCCGATCGCGCCGAACGAATCCTGGTGCCCGCCATCACCTCCACCGGTGTCGGCGTCTTCGTGGTCGATCCGGAGCACGCTTCGGTCACCCGCACCGCTCAGCAGATCGTCGACCTGAGCCCCGAGTTCGCCGTCGATCTCGCCGCCACCCCGGCCGAACTGCTCGGCAGCATCGAGGCGGGCGCCGACATCCTCACCTGGCTGCGCGAACACGCCTGGCTCGGCCTGTCGGCCCTGCAACTCGGCACACTGGAGCGCGCACTCGAGCTGACCGCCGAGCACACCCGCACCCGCGAACAGTTCGGCAAGCCGATCGGTTCGTTCCAGTCGGTGGCCCAGCGCCTGTCCGACGCCTACATCGACATCGGCGGTCTGCGCCTCACCGTCACCCAGGCCGCCTGGCGCCTCTCGGAGGACCTCCCCGCCGCCGAGTCCATTCACATCGCCAAGTTCTGGGCGGCCGAGGCCGGGCACAAGGTCGCCCACACCGTCGTCCACATCCACGGCGGCCTCGGTATCGACCGCGACCACATCACCCACAACTACTTCACCGCCGCCAAGCACAACGAATTCGCGCTCGGCGGAGCAACTCCCCACCTCCTCGCCTTGGGCGCCGAGCTGGCGAACTAGCCCACTCTCGTCCTAGGGCCGGTACCGATCGAATCCGATCGGTACCGGCCCTTTTCGCGTCTTCACGCCGAAGACCCGGTCATTGCGAGGACAGTCGCGCGTTCAGCTCCGCACTCGTGTCCCGCACATACTCCGCTGCCTCATCGACGGTCGCCGCCGTAGTCAAGTAGCGCTGGAGGGTGGGGGCGATGTCTTCGATAATCTGTCGCGGAGTGAGCGCGACCACCGGGGGCAGCCGCAGGACGTAGCGACACAGGGCAAGACCCAGGAGTTGGGTGACGATCAGCGCGGCACGGCGGGGGGCGTCGGTGGGGGTGCCGAAGCGGAGGACGGCGGGCAGGACCTGGTCGGCGAAGATCTCGCGGAATCGGGCCGCTACCGCCTCGTCGGTGATCGAGGAGCGCAGCAGGATCAGCAGAACGGTGTTGTCGTTGCCCTCCCAGATCTCGAGGAATCGGCGGATCATCAACTCGCCCATGGCGTTCGGGTCGGCGGTGCTCAGGTCGGGGAGGTCCAGGTCGATCTGGGCTGCGGCGGCGAAGAGGCCGTCCTTGCTGCCGAAATAGCGCATCACCATCGAGGGATCGATCTCGGCGTCGGCGGCGATCGCGCGGATCGTGGCCTTGGCGTAGCCGTCGGCGGCGAAGCGGGCACGGGCGGCCTCGAGGATGGCGGCCTTCGTCGCGTCGGAACGACGGGTGGGAATCTCCTGGTCAGGCATGTCAACGATTGTAGGCCAACAACTGTTGACTTTCATCCGTGAGCGGGTCTACCGTTATGCCTACAAGCGTTGGCAAACAAGCGTTGACCAGGAGTCGAAATGCCCGCTACCTCACTGCCCGAAGCCACCTCCGTCGTCATCGTCGGCGCGGGTCCCGCCGGGCTCACCGCCGCGATCGTGCTCGCCGAAGCCGGCGTCGACCATGTCCTGCTCGACCGACTCGGCGAGGGCGCCAACACGTCTCGGGCCGCGGTGGTGCATGCCAGGACGCTCGAGGTGCTCGACGGGCTCGGTATCGCGAATGAACTCGTCGAACGCGGCATCAAGGTGCCGACGTTCAAGCTCCACGACGGCGCGAAGACGTTGGCCACCATCGAGTTCGGCGATCTGCCCACCGCGTTCCCGTACACGCTGATGGTGCCGCAGGACGTCACCGAGCAGGTTCTGCTCGACCGGCTGCACAAGCTGGGCGGCACCGTGCACCGGCCGCTCACCGTCACCCGCGTCACCGGCGAAAACAGTAGCGTGACTGTCGAATACACCGATGAGCACGACCGGCACGGCGCGATCAGGGCCGACTACGTCATCGGCGCCGACGGCATGCACAGCGTCGTGCGCGAGCAAGCGGGCATCGACTTCACCGGCGACACCTACCCCGCGTCGTTCATCCTGGCCGACGTCCGCATGAGCTGGCCGACCGCGCGCACCGAGGTCTCGCTGCACCTCTCCCCCGAAGGCGTCACCGTCGTCGCCCCGCTCCCCGACGACGAGGCCAACCGCTACCGCGTCGTGGCCACCGTCGACGAGGCCCCCGAACACCCCACCCTCGACGACGTCCAGGCCCTCCTGAACACACGCGGCCCCGCAGGCGACATCCGAGTCGACGAGGTCCTGTGGAGCTCCCGCTTCCGCGTCCACCACCGCGTAGCCGACCACTACCGCGCAGGCCACATCTTCCTGGCAGGCGACGCCGCCCACGTGCACAGCCCGGCAGGCGGACAGGGCATGAACACCGGCATCCAGGACGCCGGCCTGCTCGCCACCCTCCTGACGAAAGTCACCGCAGGCGAACCTGATTCGATCCTCGATACCTACGAAACCGTCCGCAGGCCGATCGCCCTCGACGTCGTGGCGTTCACCGATCGCATGACCACGATGGCCACTTTCCAGTCCGCGCCGATCCGCTTCGCGCGCAACACCGCCCTGCGCCTTCTCAGCCGCATCCCCGCGGTGCGTGGCCGATTGGCCTACCAACTCTCGGAACTCGGCAATCGCTGACCGGAACCCGGTTGTCCGCAACTGTTTTCGAACACGACGAAAGCCCGCCCGGCGACGCTGCCGGGCGGGCTTCGTGAGGAGCGGGTGCTAGGCCGAACCCGCCTCAGCGTGTTCGTCGGCGGGGCGTTCGTCCGTCTGGGACTTGGCCCAGCGGTAGTCCGGCTTGCCTGCGGGCGAGCGCTTGATCTCGTCGACGAACCACAGGCTGCGTGGCTGCTTGTACGACGCGATCTCCTGGGCCAGTACCGGTTTCAGGTCGGCCAGCGTGGGGCGCTGGTCGCCACGGCACTGAACCACGGCCACGACGCGCTGGCCCCAGCGGGCGTCTTCGACGCCGACGACGAGGGCGTCGAAGACATCGGGGTGGGCCTTGAGAGCGCCCTCCACCTCTTCGGGGTAGATCTTCTCGCCACCGCTGTTGATGCTCACCGAACCACGGCCGAGCATGGTGACCGAGCCGTCCTCCTCGACGCGGGCGTAGTCACCGGGAATCGCGAAACGAACCCCGTTGATCACCTTGAACGTCGCGGCCGACTTGACCTCGTCCTTGTAGTAGCCGAGCGGGATGTGCCCGCTGCGCGCCAGCAGGCCGACGACGCCGGAACCCGCTTCGACCGGATTGCCATCCTCGTCGAGCACCTGGGTGGCCGCGTCGATCTTCACCCGGGGACCACCGGTGTGGGTGGCGCCCTTGGCGACCAGGGAGAGTCCACCGAAACCGGTCTCCGAGGAGCCGATGGAGTCGGAGATCATCCGGTTGGGCAGCACCTCGAGGAACTTGTCCTTGAGCGACGGCGAGAACAGCGCCGCGCTGCTGGCCAGCACGTACAGGGTCGAAAGATCGTAGGGCTCACCGGTTTCCGGGTTGCCTTCGGCGAGAGCGTCGAGCATCGGGCGCGCCATCGCGTCACCGGTGATGAAGATCAGGTTGATGCCGTGCTTGTCGACGGCCTGCCACACACCGTGCCCGCTGAACTCGGGAATCATCACGGCCTTGCCACCGCCGAACAGGCTGTGGAAGGTGGCCCATTGCGAGCCGCCGTGGATCATCGGCGGGATCGGGAACCGCACCATCTGCGGGTTGGCCGCGCCGACCTTGGCCAGCTCCCATTCGTCCTTGACGTACTCGCCGGTGACGAAGTTGATGCCCGCGCCGAGGACGCGCCAGACATCCTCGTGCCGCCACATCACGCCCTTGGGCAGACCCGTGGTGCCACCGGTGTAGAGCATGTAGATGTCGTCGGGCGAGCGCTCACCGAAGTCTCGTTCACCCGACGAATCGGCCAGCGCCGCTTCGTACTCCACGGTGTCCGCGCCCGTGGGCCCATCGGTGCCGTCCTCGACCACGATCACCGTCTTCAGGCCCGGCACCTTCTCCCGCACCGCCGCCACCTTGTCGGTGTAGCGGCGCTCGTGGATCAGCGCGACCATGTCGGAGTTGTCGAAGATGTGCAGTAACTCGTTCTCGACGTAGCGGAAGTTGACGTTGATCATCACCGCCCTGGCCTTGAAGACGGCCACCATCGCTTCGACGGCCTCGACGGTGTTCCTGGAATAGATTCCGACTTTGTCGCCGGGACGCACACCCTGTTCCAGCAGGTAGTGGGCCAACTTGTTGGCCCGCTCCTCCAGTTCGGCGTAGGTCGATTCTCGATGTTCGCCGACCAGCACGATCCGGTCGGGCATCAAGTCGACGGCATGTTCGACGAGATCGGCTATGTTGTAGCTCACAAAGACAAAAATAGAACGTGTTACTGTTTCTGACAAGACTCAACTTGTCAGGAGTACGAAAATGGCCCACTGCCTGGTCGAGAAGCGCGACCATGTCCTCATCGTCACCATGAATCGGCCGGAGGCCCGCAACGCCCTGTCCAGCGAGATGATGGCGATCATGCTCGACGCCTGGAACCAAGTGGACAGCGATCCCGACATCCGCGTCGCGATCCTCACCGGTGCGGGCGGGGCCTTCTGCGCGGGGATGGATCTGAAGGCGATGAGCTCGTCGCATCCGGGGGACACCGCCGCCAGCGGCAGCTGGGACCCGGCCTACCTCCCCGCGCTGCTGAAGGGGCGGCGACTGGCCAAGCCGCTGATCGCGGCAGTCGAGGGCCCTGCCATCGCCGGTGGCACCGAGATCCTGCAGGGCACCGACCTGCGCGTGGCGGGGGAAAGCGCCAAGTTCGGCGTCTCCGAGGCCCGGTGGGGCCTGTTCCCGCTGGGTGGTTCCGCGGTGCGGCTGGCCCGGCAGATCCCGTACACCGTGGCCGCTGATCTGCTGCTGACCGGTCGGCACATCACCGCTGCGGAGGCCAAGGACATCGGCCTGATCGGCCATGTGGTCCCCGACGGAACCGCCCTCGACAAAGCCTTGACGCTGGCAGGCCAGATCGCCGACAACGGCCCGCTCGCCGTCCAGGCGATGCTGCGCACCCTGCGCGAAACCGAGGCCATGCCGGAGAACGAGGCGTTCCCCATCGAGGCGAAGATCGGCATCGAGGTGTTCAGATCAGCCGATGCCAAGGAAGGCCCGCGAGCCTTCGCCGAGAAGCGCAAGCCGAACTTCTCCGGCACCTGATCCGCCACAACCCCACTCCCGCCCCCCCGCACGGCGCGGCCCCCCATGGGGCCGCGCTCGAGCGTGCCGGCGCTCGCGTCGTCACGCCCCCGGGTAGTCCATGAAGAACGGCTCCCACTGGTGCCCATCCGGGTCGATGAACGTCCGACCGTGCATCCCGACCTGAGCCTCCTGCGCCTTCTTGTCGTCGTTCACCTCTTCAGCGGCACCCGCCGCCACGGCCGCGTCGGTGAGCGCGTCGACCTCCGCCGCGCTGCCGAGTGACAACGCGTAAGCGGCACCGATAGCAGCCCCGGTATCAGCGATCGGGCGCTTGCTGAACGTGGTGAAGAAGTCCTTGGTCAGCAGCATCAGGCAGATGTTGTCGTCGACGACGATGCAGGCCGCGTTCTGATCGGTGAAGTCCTCGTTCACCTTCCAGCCGAGCGCCTCGTAGAAGCCTTTGGAGCGGTCGAGGTCGGCGACGGGGAGGTTGATGAAGATCATCTTGTTGCTCATGGGATCAGCCTTTCGGGGCGTCGTTGCGGTCTCGAACATGTAGACGTGGCGGTCGACGCGGATTCATCGCAACCGCGCGAAGTTCGCGAAATCGCGATAGTCCGTTTTCGCCTCTGTCCGCTGTCGGACCCCTGTGGCATCGTGAAACTATGAGCGACGCCACAACCGCCACCACCGGCCCTGATCCCGCTGTACTCGCCGAATTCGAGACGCATCGGCGCGAGTTGTGCGCGTATGCCTACCGGATGCTCGGGTCCTCCTTCGAGGCCGAAGACGCGGTGCAGGAAACCTTCACGCGCGCCTGGCGCTCCTACGATTCCTTCGAGGGCCGCGCGAGTCTGCGCTCGTGGCTCTACAAGATCGCCACCAATATCTGTCTGGACATGCTCGACCGTCCCCAGAGTCGTGCCAGACCGATGGATCTCAACGGGCCGGGCCGCCCGGATTCACCGCTGCCCATGCCCCAGCCCGACTACGTGTGGATCGAGCCGATCCCGAACGCGCTGGCCTTCGGCGCCGACCCGGCCGACCATGCCTCCACCAGGGACACGCTGCGCCTGGCCTTCGTCGCGGCCTGCCAGCACCTGCCCGCCACTCAGCGCGCGATCCTGATCATGCGTGAGGTACTGCGCTTCTCCGCGGGTGAGACCGCCGAGGCGCTGATGATGTCGCCGGCGTCGGTGAACAGTGCGCTGCAGCGGGCCAGGGCCACCATGTCGAAGGTGCAGCCGACCGTGGCCGACAGCTTCGACGAGACCGATCCGGATCAGCGCAAACTGATCGACGATTTCGTCAAGGCGTTCGAGGCCTACGACATGGACGCGCTCACCACCCTGCTCAAAGCCGATGTGGCGCTGTCGATGCCGCCGTTCGATCTCTGGATCTCGGGCCCGGAGAACGTGGCCGCGTTCATGCTCAGCACGGGCAGCGCGTGCCGCAATTCGCGGATGGTGCCGCTGGTCGGCGCCAACGGTTCGCCCGCCTTCGGCCACTACAAGCCGAGCGAGGAGCCCGGCGTCTGGGTGCCGTGGTCGATCACGGTGCTCGAACTCGAGGGCGACACCATCGCCGGCCTCAACTTCTTCCTCGACACCCAGCGCCTGTTCCCGCTCTTCGGGCTCGAGCCGGAGTGGCGCGAGCCCGTCTGAGCGGGAACGCCAATTCAGAGCAGGCGGCGCTTGTACAGCTTTCCGTTGGGATCGCGGGGCAGCTCCGCACGGTATTCCACCGTGCGGGGCAGCTTGTACTTCGCGAGCTGGCTCGCGGCGAATTCGAGGATGTCGGTGGTGAGTTCGTCGCTGCCCTCGGTACCGGGCACCGGTTGCACGAACGCCTTCACCTGCTGACCCCAATCCGGGTCGGGCACACCGAGAACCGCCACATCGGCGATCTTCGGGTGGCTCATCAGCACGCCCTCGATCTCGGCCGGGTAGATGTTCACCCCACCGGACAGGATCAGATCCGAACGCCGGTCGCAGAGGAACAGGTAACCGTCGGCGTCGAAGTAGCCGATGTCGCCGACGGTGAACATCTCACCGACGCGCGACTCCTCGGTCTTCTCCTTGGCCTTGTGGTACTCGAAGCTGGATGCGCCCATCTTCATGTAGATCAGGCCCTCTTTGCCCGCGGGCAGTTCGGTGCCGTCCTGCTCGTCGAGCACCTTCACCACCGACCACGGCCACGCCTTGCCCACCGAGCCCGGCTTTTCCAGCCACTCGGCGCCGGTGATCACCGTGCCGCCGCCCTCGGTCGCGGCGTAGTACTCGGTGACGACCGGTCCCCACCACTCGAGCATGCGTCGCTTGGTGTCCGGCGGGCACGGCGCCGCACCGTGGATCATGCTGCGCAGCGAGGACATGTCGTAGCGGGCCCGCACCTCGTCGGGCAGGGCCAGCAGCCGGTTGAACTGCGTGGGCACCATGTGACTGTGGGTGACCTTGTACTTTTCGATCAGCGCGAGCATGCCCTCGGCGTCCCAGCGATCCATCAGCACGAGCTTGTGCCCCATCTGGATCGAGATCGTCGAGTTGTTCAGCACGGCCGTGTGATAGAGCGGCGAGCCGCAGATGTGCACGTGATCGTCGTAGGGACCGAGGCCGAACAGGCTGAAGTAGGCCTGGTTGGCCGCGGGAACGACATCGGGATCCGCGCCGGTCAGCGGGCGGCGAACGCCCTTGGGCCGACCGGTGGTGCCCGAGGTGTACAGCATCGGCGCGCCGATGGACCGCTCGTCCGGACGACCGGTGTCGGCGGCGCCGAGCCAGGACACCGGCCGGAAGCCGGGGATGGTGCCCGCCGAGAAACGGGCGTCGGCGGACAGTTCGGCGAGGTCGGCGGCCTCGGCCGCGGTGTCGGCGAACCGCTCACTGGCCAGGAACGCCGACGCCTCGCTGTCGCCGAGGATGTAGGCGATCTCCGGCGCGGTGAGGTGCCAGTTCACCGCGACGATATAGAAACCGGCTTGGTAGGCGGCGAAGTACGCGGCGATCGCCTCGACCCCGTTGTGCAGCATGCTGACCACCACGTCGCCGGTGCGCAATCCGATGCCGCGTAGCCCGTTGGCGTACCGGTTGGCGAGGGTGGCCAATTCTCGATAGCTGATCTCTCTACCGTCCGGGTCGACGAGGGCGATCCGTTCGGGATCGGCCTCGGCGATATTCCACAGTCCGAGGACTTCCGTTGTCTGCTGGCTCACCCTTCGAATTTAGAACGTGTTCTACATGGTGACAAGGGGTTGGAGCCGACGCATTTGTTCGGCATCCGAGACCGAGATCAGCATCATCGTCACGCCCGCGTCCTCCCATTCCTTCAACCGGGAGCGCACATGCGCCTCGTCGCCGAAGATCGCGGTGTCGGTGATCAGCTCGTCGGGCACCGCCGCCGCGGCCTCGGCCTTGCGCCCCGCCTGGAACAGCGCGGAGATCTCGTCGACCTCGGCGGCGTAGCCCATCCGCTTGTACACCTGGGCGTGGAAATTCAGCTCCGGCGCGCCCATGCCGCCGATGTAGAGCGCGCTCACCCAGCGCATCCGCTCGATCTCGCCCGCCGGATCGTCGGTGATCACCACCTGCGCGCTCGCCGCGATCTCGAAGTCGTCGCGCGAACGGCGCGCGCCCGGCCGCGCGAAGCCCTCGTCGAGCCACTCGTTGTACATCCCGGCCAGTCGGGGTGCGTAGTAGATCGCGAGCCAGCCGTCGGCGATCTCAGCAGTCTGTGCGACGTTCTTCGGACCCTCCGCACCCAGCCAGATCGGCAGATCGGCGCGCAGCGGATGCACGATCGGCTTGAGCGGCTTGCCGAGCCCGGTCGCGGCGGGGCCCGTGTAGGGCAGGCCGTAGTGCTTGCCGTCCGACGTCACCGGCGCCTCGCGGGCCAGCACCTTGCGCACGATGTCGACGTACTCGCGCGTGCGCCGCAGCGGCTGCGCGAAGGGCTGGCCGTACCAGCCCTCCACCACCTGCGGGCCGGAGACGCCGAGGCCGAGAACCGCCCGGCCGCCGCTGAGGTGATCGAGCGTGAGCGCGTGCATCGCGGCCGCCGCGGGGGTGCGGGCCGACATCTGCGCCACCGAGGTGCCCAATCGCACGCGCTCGGTGGACGAGCCCCACCAGGCCAGTGGCGTGAAGGCGTCCGAGCCCCAGGACTCGGCCGCGAACACCGCGTCGAAGCCGGTTTCCTCGGCCGCGACCACCAGCTCGCCTGCGTTGGCGGGCGGCTGCGCGCCCCAGTATCCGAGTTGCAATCCGAATTTCATGATCGGCGCCCTTTCGGCGAATCCTTGCGAGCAGAATAAGAACCTGTTCTACTCGATATCGTGACCCAGGGGAATACCGCAGTGGAAGTATTGAGTGCACCCCTGAGGGTGCGATTCGACTACACCAGGTCCGTCGGACCCATCATCGGCGCTTTTCTGACCGGACTGCGCGAACGCCGGATACTCGGCGCGCGCGGCAGCGACGGGCGAATACTCGTGCCACCGCCCGAATACGATCCGCACACCAGCGCGGCGCTGGCGGAACTGGTCGAGGTCGCGGCGACCGGCACCGTTACGTCCTGGACGTGGGTGTCCGAGCCATTGCCCGGCCAACCGTTCGACCGCCCGTTCGCCTGGGCGCTGATCCAGCTCGACGGCGCCGACACGGCGTTGCTGCATGCCCTGGACGTGACCGACCCAGGACAACTCAGCACCGGAATGCGGGTCAGTGCCCGCTGGGCCGACGAACGAACCGGCCGCATCCAGGACATCGCCTGCTTCGAACCCGGCGAGCGCACCAGCCCCGCCGACTACTCCGAACAAACACCGATCACCATCCTGACCACGCCCGTCGACCTCGACTACAAGCACACGGCCTCTCCCCAGGAGAGCGTCTACCTGCGCGGACTGGCTGAAGGCAGGCTCATCGGCGGCCGCTCCGAAGCGGGCGGGCGGGTGTACTTCCCGCCGCGCGGCGCCAACCCGACCGACGGCAGACCCACCGACGATCTGGTCGAGCTGTCCGACAAGGGCACGGTGACCACCTTCTGCATCGTCAACGTGCCGTTCCTCGGCCAGCGGATCAAGCCGCCGTACGTGGCCGCCTATGTGCTCCTCGACGGCGCCGACATCCCGGTCCTGCACCTGATCCTCGGCTGTGCGGCCGACGAGGTGCGGATGGGCATGCAGGTCGAGGCGGTGTGGAAACCCCGCGAGGAGTGGGGCCACACGCTGGCCAATATCGACCACTTCCGGCCCACCGGGGAGCCCGACGCTCCCTACGAGTCCTACCAGCACCACCTCTAGAGAGGCGACGTTGACCACATCAGCATCCTCCGGCAGCGACGCGAGCCTGCCCGAGATCGCGGTGGTGGGCTTCGCCCACGCACCACACGTACCCGAAACCCACGGCACCACCAACGGCGTCGAGATGCTCGTGCCGTGCTTCCAGCAGCTCTACGCCGATCTCGGCATCACCAAGTCCGATATCGACTTCTGGTGCTCGGGGTCCTCCGACTTCCTTGCCGGACGCGCGTTCTCGTTCATCTCGGCGATCGATGCGATCGGCGCCGTCCCGCCGATCAACGAATCGCACGTGGAGATGGACGCCGCATGGGCCCTCTACGAAGCGTGGGTGAAGCTGCGTTCCGGACAGGCGCAGACCGCACTCGTGTACGGCTTCGGCAAGTCGTCGGCCGGCACGCTGCGCCAGGTGCTGACCATGCAGCTCGACCCCTACCTGGTCGCGCCGATGTGGCCCGACGCGGTCTCGATCGCGGGTCTGCAGGCACGTGCCGGTCTGGACTCCGGCCGGTGGACCGAGCAGGACATGGCGGCGGTCGCGGGCGGTGACCTCGGCGCACCCTATGTGGCCGACCCGCTGCGCGCCCACGACATCGCGCCGATCACCGACGGCGCGGCCGCGATCGTGCTCGCGGTCGGCGATCGCGCACGGGAGCTCTGCGAGCGGCCCGCGTGGATCACCGGAATCGCGCACAACATCGACGCCCAGGCGCTCGGCGGTCGCGATCTGACCCGCTCGCCCTCCACCACCAAGGCGGCCGCGGTGGCGACCGGCGGCAACACCACCTTCGACGTGGCCGAGCTGCACGCGCCGTTCAGTCACCAGCAGTTGATCCTCGCGGAAGCGATCGGGTTGTCCGCGGACACCCGGATCAACCCCTCCGGCGGCGCCCTCGCCGCCAATCCGATGTTCGCCGCGGGTCTCGAACGAATCGGCAGCGCCGCCCAAGCCATCATGTCCGGCACCGCGAACCGGACCCTCGCTCATGCGACCAGCGGCCCTGCGCTGCAGCAGAATCTGGTCGCCGTCATGGAGGTCAAGTGAGCTTCCCCGCAGCGGTGCTCGGCACCGGCCAAACCCATCACGTGACAAAACGTACGGACGTGTCCATGTCGGGCATGTGCCGTGAGGCCATCGATCGCGCACTCGATGACGCGGGTCTGACCATCGCCGATATCGACGCTGTCGTCGTAGGCAAGGCCCCCGACTTCTTCGAGGGCGTCATGATGCCCGAGCTGTACATGGCCGAGGCGCTCGGAGCGGCGGGCAAGCCGTTGATCCGCGTGCACACCGCGGGCTCGGTCGGCGGCTCGACCGGCGTCGTCGCCGCCAACCTGGTGCAGGGTGGGGTGCACAAGCGCGTCCTCGCCATCGCCTGGGAGAAGCAGTCGGAGTCGAATGCCATGTGGGCGTTGTCGATTCCGGTGCCGTTCACCATGCCGGTCGGCGCGGGCGCGGGCGGCTACTTCGCCCCCCACGTGCGCTCCTACATCCGTCGCTCGAACGCACCACTGCACATCGGCGCGATGGTGGCGGTGAAGGATCGACGCAACGGCGCGAAGAACCCGCTCGCACACCTGCATCAGCCCGACATCACCCTCGAGTCGGTGCTGGCATCCCAAATGCTCTGGGATCCCATCCGTTTCGATGAGACCTGCCCGTCGTCGGACGGCGCGTGCGCCGTGGTGATCGGCGATGCCGAGGCCGCCGCGGTGGTCGAAGCCGAGGGCAAGAAGGTGGCCTGGGTACACGGCACCGCGATGCGCACCGAGCCGACCACCTTCTCCGGCCGCGACCAGGTGAATCCGCAGGCGGGCCGGGACGCGGCCACGGCCCTGTGGAAGTCGGCCGGGATCACCGACCCCCTGGAAGAGATCGACGTCGCCGAGATCTACGTGCCGTTCTCCTGGTTCGAGCCGATGTGGCTCGAGAATCTCGGCTTCGCGGCCGAGGGCGACGGCTGGAAGCTCACCGACAAGGGTGAGACGGAGATCGGCGGGCGCATTCCGGTGAACCCGTCGGGCGGCGTCCTCTCGTCCAACCCGATCGGCGCCTCGGGCCTGATCCGGTTCGCCGAAGCGGCCAAGCAGGTGATGGGCCGCGCGGGTGCTTACCAGGTGCCGAACGCGCGCAAGGCCCTCGGCCATGCGTACGGCGGTGGCTCCCAGTACTTCTCGATGTGGGTCGTGGGAAGCGAGCGTCCGGCATGAAATTCACCCTCGGTGTCGCACTGAGCCCCTTGGATCAGCTCACCGAGCTGGCCAAGACGGCCGAAGAATGCGGGTTCACCTCCATCGGCCTGCCCGATTCGCTGTTCTACATGAAGTCGCAGGCCGCCGACTACCCGTACACCCCCGACGGCAGTCGCTTCTGGGGCCCGGAGACTCCGTGGGTGGATCCGCTGATCGCCGCCGCGTCCATGGCCGCGGTCACCACGAACCTGCGCTTCTACACCAATGTTCTCAAGCTCGGCTCGCGCAATCCGCTGCTGCTGGCCCGACAGGTCGGCTCGATCGCCAACCTGTCGGGCAACCGGTTCGGGTTCGGCATCGGGATCGGCTGGGCGCCTGAGGAATTCGAATGGTGCGGTGTCCCGTACGCGCGCCGCGGCGCCAGAGTCGACGAGATGATCGAGGTCATCCGGCTCGTCCTCGACGGCGGCATGGTCGAATTCCACGGCGAGTTCTTCGATTTCGATCAGCTGCAGATGAGCCCCGCGCCGAGCGAGCGGGTGCCGTTCTACATCGGCGGGCACACCGGCCCGGCGCTGCGCCGGGCCGCCCGCATCGGTGACGGCTGGACCTCGGCGATGATGAAGTTCGACGACCTGGTCACCACCATCGGCACGCTGCGCGACCTGCGTGCCGAGTACGGCCGGTCCGGGGAGCCCTTCGAGATCCAGTCCGTCTGCATCGACAAGTTCGGCCGCGACGGCTATCAGGACCTGGCCGACGCGGGCGTCACCGACAACATCGTGGTGCCGTGGCTGGCCGACGGCATCGGGTTCGACGGCGAGCTGGCGGCCAAGCAGGACTCGCTGCGCAAGTTCGCCGAGAAGTACATCGCCGACCCCATCATCGCGAAGGTGCAGCCATGACCACCATCGAACGCACCGCCCGTGCCGCGGGCCTGGCATCCCAGGCCGCGGTCAGAGCGAAGGACCGGGCGGCCTGGGTCGCCCTGTTCGCCGAGGACGGCATCGTCGAAGATCCCGTCGGTCCTTCGGGTTTCGACCCCGAGGGTGTCGGCCACCGCGGCCACGAGGCCATCGGCGCTTTCTGGGACAAGGCCATCGCCCTCACCGAATCCATCGAATTCCGCTTCGAGGACTCTTTCGCCTGCGGGAACGAAATCGCCTTCACCGGCCTGATCCGCACCACCATGGCCGGCCACGTCATCGACGCCGAGGGTGTGTTCACCTACAAGGTCGACGCCGAGGGAAAGATCGCCGCTTTGCGCGCTTTCTGGGAAGTGGACCGCGCGGTAGCGACCACGCGTCCCGTCGCATAGCGGCAAACACGAGAACAGCCCGGGACCTTTCGGTCTCGGGCTGTTCTCGTTGTCAGCGACTCAGTGCGCGACGGGGCAACCGGTGGACTTGTAATCGACCGGCAGCTCCTTGATCCCATTGAGCCAACCCGAACGCAGACGTTTCGGATCGCCGATCTGCGTGATATCGGGCAGATGATCAGCAATCGCGTTGAAGATCAGATCGACCTCGAGCCGAGCCAGGTTCGCGCCGACGCAGAAATGGGCGCCGGTGCCGCCGAAGGCCAGGTGCTGGTTGTCGGTGCGGGTGATGTCGAACTTCTCCGGGTTCTCGAAAACCTCTTCGTCGAAGTTTGCCGAGCGGTACAGCATGACCAGGCGCTGGCCCTTCTTGATCTGCACGCCGCCGAGTTCGGTGTCCTCGAGCGCGGTGCGCTGGAAGGAGGTCACCGGGGTCGCCCAGCGGATGATCTCGTCCGCCGCGGTGGCGGGGCGCTCCTTCTTGAACAACTCCCACTGGTCGGGGTTCTCCATGAAGGCGATCATGCCGTGCGTGATGGCGTTGCGGGTCGTCTCGTTGCCCGCGACGGCCAGGACGATCACGAAGAAGCCGAATTCCTCCGGCGTGAGGTGCTCGCCGTCGACGTCGGCCTCGATCAGTGTGGTCACCAGATCGTCGGCCGGACAGGCCTTCCTGGCCTCGGCCATCTGGTAGGCGTAGCCGAGGATCTCCATCGACGCGGCGACCGGATCGGCAGTGCTGTCCGGATCGTCGTAGCTGGTCATGTCGTTGGACCAGTCGAAGACCTTCATCCGGTCCTCCTGCGGCACACCGATCAGTTCGGCGATCGCCTGCAGCGGCAGCTCACACGCCACCTGGGTGACGAAGTCACCGCTGCCGGACTCGGCCGCCCGCTTCACGATGCCTTCGGCACGGGCCGAGAGTTCGGCGCGCAGGCCGTTGATCGCGCGCGGGGTGAAGCCCTTGGCGATCAGCTTGCGCAGCTTGGTGTGCTCGGGGGCGTCCTTGTTCAACAGGACGAAGCGCTGTAGTTCGATCTGCTCGCGCTGGATGTCATCGTTGAAGCGCGGGATCGCGGTGTTCTCGAAGGTGGAGAACACATCGCTGCGGCGCGACACCTCTTTGACGTCGGCGTGCTTGCTCACCACCCAGAAGCCGTCGTCATGGAACCCGCCCACCTCGGGCGACTGCGGGTTCCACCAGATCGGGGCCGTACGACGCAGTTCGGCAAACTCCTCGGCCGGAATCCGCTCGGCGTAGATGGCCGGGTCGGTAACGTCGAACCCGTCCGGCAGGTTCGGCCGGGCACCCGTCACAGGGCCGGCGTGTTCGGTGCTCGGATCTACCACCAGATGTCTCCTTCGACAAACTGAAACACGTTCTATAATCATTCAAGCATAGCGGTCGCCGCGACGGAAGAACCTCGCGGTTTTACCCTGAGCTCAAGATCAGAACCTGTTGCAGTTATAAGGGAGAATCACATGGGCACACCCGTGATCGTCGAGGCCGTGCGGACCCCCATCGGCAAACGTCGAGGGCAACTTTCGGGACTGCACGCCGCCGAATTGCTCGGCCTGGCCCAGCGCGGACTACTCGACCGGGCGGGCCTCGACCCGGCCGAGGTCGAGCAGGTGATCGGCGGCTGCGTCACCCAGGCGGGCGAGCAATCCAACAACGTCACCCGCGTCGCCTGGCTGCACGCGGGCCTGCCGTGGCAGACCGGCGCGACCACGATCGACGCCCAGTGCGGCTCGGCCCAGCAGGCCAACCACCTCATCGCGGGCCTCATCGCCACCGGCGCGATCGACGTCGGCGTCGCATGCGGCGTCGAAGCGATGAGCCGGGTGCCGCTCGGCGCCAATGTCGGCACCGAGGCGGGGCCGCGACGGCCCGCGTCGTGGTCGATCGATCTGCCCGACCAGTTCGGCGCCGCCGAGCGCATCGCCCGCAGGCGCGGGATCACCCGATCCGATATCGACGAATTCGGTTTGCGCTCCCAGCAATTGGCGGCCAAGGCGTGGGCCGAGGGCCGCTACGACCGCGAGGTGCTTCCGATCTCGGCGCCGGTACTCGACAGCGAGGGCGCGGCCACCGGCGAAAAGGTGGAGGTCGCCCGCGATCAGGGTCTGCGCGCGACCACCCGCGAAGGACTGGCGGCACTGAAACCGGTCGTGGCCGACGGCATCCACACCGCGGGCACCTCGTCGCAGATCTCCGACGGCGCCGCCGCCGTGCTGCTGATGGACGAAACCGTCGCGCGCCGAAAGGGTTTGCGTCCGCGCGCCCGGATTCACACCCAGGTACTCGTCGGCGCCGAACCGGAGTTCCATCTGGACGGCCCGGTGCAGGCGTGCACCCGACTGCTCGAGCGCTCCGGAATGACCATTGGCGATATCGATCTATTCGAGATCAACGAAGCATTCGCGTCGGTCGCACTTTCGTGGGCTTCCGTACATCAACCTGACATGGAACGGGTAAATGTCAACGGCGGCGCGATCGCAATCGGGCATCCTGTGGGCTCGACCGGCTCCCGATTGATCACAACCGCGTTACACGAACTCGAACGCACAGGTCAGGGCACTGCCATGGTGCTCATGTGCGCCGGCGGCGCACTCGCGACAGGCACCATCATCGAGCGCCTGTAGACTGACACTTACCGAAACCGGGCGCCCAGGTTGAACATTCATCCCAGGGCGCCCGGAACGTGTCGTACGCCACAAAGTCACGGGGGGCAGGGGGATCATGAGATGTCAGCTATCTTAGGGCTATCATGGGGTCATGGTGGAAGAACCCTGCGACGGGCACGAACCCGGGGACCCCGGCGCTCCACAAGAGTCGTTGGCGCGACCCGCAAACGCGACCGCCGCCGCCCCTGCACGCAGGTGAGCGTCGGAAATCGTAGAGAAATCCCCAATCAGGCGTAGGTTTTCAGTTACTGAGCCGCTAATATCAATGATACGTATCCGAGATAACGACTGTTAGTACAGTGAAGGGAATTGGGCGGCTCACAATGGCTGATTTCGCGGCGCGGCTGAACAAGCTGTTCGAAACCGTGCATCCCCCGGGGCGCAAGCCGCACACCAACGCAGAGGTTGCGGCTGCGCTGACTGCCTCCGGGCATCCGATCTCGAAGCCGTATCTCTCGCAGTTGCGGTCGGGACAACGAACGAATCCGTCCGACGAGACGGTGGCCGCCCTGGCGAAGTTCTTCAAGGTCAAGCCTGACTACTTCTTCAACGATATCTACGCGGCCAAGATCGATCACGACCTGGAGCTGCTCGCGCAGCTGCAGGGTTATGGACTTCGTCGACTGTCGAGTAGGGCATTCGACCTGTCCGAAGAATCACAGAATCTGCTCACCTCGATGGCGGAGAAGCTACGGGCCAGCGAAGGCTTGCCCGAAATTCCTCCGGACGGAACAGAATAGGATCCACGCAGCGGCCGGCCTGACGCACCTGATGGTGTCCTGGGTACGGCCGTAAATACGTCGGATACGCAGACAACGGGCCTGAGACGGTGGAAACACCAGCTCAGGCCCGTTTTCTGCGTTCGGCCTAGGTCGAGGAAGCGGCGTTCTGCGGTGCCGTCTTCGCGTCGGCCACCGCGTACTCGTACTGATTCGACAGCGCCAGCACCCAGCCGCGGGGGCTGATGCCGGGCGGCGGTGCGATCCACCGAGCGTCGACGAACAAGTCCCCCAACGGATTTCGCGCCCACTCGGCCACCACCGCGGCCCGCTGCGGCACCGAACTCGGCGGCTCACCGGCCGCCGGGATCACGATGCCGCTGCCGGAGAGCAGATACAGCGCGTCCATCACCTGTGCCATGTGATCGGAAGCCTTGAGCTGTGCCGAGGTGGCGTTCTGTTCGGGCGCGACCACCTCGGGGAACCGGCCGACCATCAACTGGTGCAGCGGACGGATCTTGCGCAGCAGGAGCTTGGCCCGCCACCACAGCTCGATCACGATCGACACGGCACCGAGCGCGATCAGCAGCGCCGCGATCTCCCACGCGGCCCAGCCCCACAGCGGTTCGTTGGGCGGCGTCGGCGCGGCATTCTGGAACGCGCGACCCACATTGGCGACGGCGAGCACCGCGACCAGCGCCGTACCGGTGATGTAGATGGCGATGCCACGCCCGAGGATCGTCCAGTCCAGGTTGCGCAGGCCGGTGGTCACGATGAACACCGCGCCCAGCGCGACCATGATCCAGCCGAAGGTGAACGACCACGCCAGGGTGATCGCGATCGCCACCGCGCCGATGCCGTACACGACCATCGCGACCTGGCGCAGGTTGCGCCGCGAGACCACCGGCCACGCGGCCGAGGCCACCACCGAGGTGGCCGTGGTGAACAGGATCCAGGCGGAGATCACGAGACCGGTGGACAGCCAGCCGCTGTGCACACCGCCCTTCATCAGATTGTCGATGGCAACAGCCATCTCGGGAATGGCGACGGTGACCGCGAGTGCCACGGCGGCGACCGCGACGACGATGGCCACGCGGGCGGTCGTCGCGGGCTTCACCAGCACGCGACCCACTCGCGCACCCGCGGCAACCCAGACCAGCAGGGCTGTCAACCAGAGTGTCATCCGAGTGCCTCATCGAATCGAAGGACCGAGACGCCTGCGCCCCGGTTGCTGAATACGCGCAGGCGCGTCATGAGCATGGCCGCGAAGGTCTCGGCTTCCCATTCGGCGAGATCGTCGGCGCCGTCGTCGACGATCTGCGCGTGGGCGCGCTGGCTGAGCATGTAGGCGATCAGATCGTCGCTGACCTCGAGGGTCGTCTCCACCGCGGGCGCGCCCTCGTGGTCGAAGACGATGTGGCCGAGTTCGTGGGCGAGGGTGTGATCGCGACTCGGGAGAGCGTCGGCGAGCACGATGATGTCGCGTTCGGGGTAGAACCGGCGCTGACCGCACACGCCGGGGCCGAGGTTCGCGCTGGTGATCTCGATTTCGCGGTTCCGCTCCAGCGAGATGGCATGGACCACCTCGTCGAGGCTGGTGGCGTCGGAGTCGGCGGCCACCGCGCACACCGCGTCGACGGCGGCGGCGACGCGGCGATAGGACCGGGAGGTGCTCTGGGTCTTGCTCTTACTCATCGAAGATCCCCTCACGACCTCGGTCCGAAGAACTCGGCACGCGCCGCGTTCACCCGCGCTTGGGCTGCCGCGGCACCTTGGAAACTCACTGCGCCAGAACCGGTTCCGGCCAGTGTGAGCGCTATCAGGCCGCCGATCACCGACAGGAGTTCGGGTTCGGGCAGGCCGCTGTTGTCACTGGTCGGCTTGAACTCGTGGTTCGGCTTGGCCGCCGGTGCCGGTGCCGCCGCGGCGGGTGGCGCGGCGGGAGCCGGAGCCTCGGCCGCCGGTGGTGCGGCGGCCGGAACAGGCACTGCCACAGCGATATTCGGGGCACCGGGGACCGCGGGAGTGGGCGGGATCGCGATCGACGGAAGCGCCGGTACAGCCGGGACCGAAGGGATCGGGATCAGCAACAACAGCAGGGGCGAGGCCGAGCCGACCGCCGCCGAACCGACAGCGGCGGAACCGACAGCGGCCGAGCCCGCACCCGCGGAACCTACCGCGGCGGAACCGGCAGCAGCGGAACCCACTGCGGCAGAACCTGTTCCGAGGACAGCCGAGCCCGCACCGAGCGCCGCCGAACCGGTACCCGCGGCGGCCGAGCCGACTGCGGCCGAGCCGGTACCGAGTACCGCCGCGGCACCGGCCGAACCCGTGCCGAGAACGGCGGCGGCACCGGCCGAACCGGTACCGAGAACTGCGGCCGCGCCCGCCGAGCCGGTACCGAGGATGGCGGCCGCGCCCGCGGAACCGGTACCGAGAACCACCCCGAGGCCCGCCGAACCAGTACCGAGTAGCACTCCGAGGCCCGCCGAACCTGTACCCAGGACTACGCCCGCGGCGGCAGAACCCGCGGCGGCAGAACCCGCGCCAGCGGCGGCTGATCCGGAGAGCGGGCCCGCGACTTCTTTCTTGGGGACGTCAGCGCTGGACTGGCCGGGGATGGTGAGCGGGGTCCATTCGCCTTCGTCGGCGACCGGGGCGCCCGACTGTGGGCCGACCGGGTCGGCTCCGGGAGCGGGGTTGGTCGCCTGGCCATTGCCCTGACCGGGCAGGCTGAGCTCATCGGGCTTGGGAGTCGGGGTGCTCTGACCGCCGTTGCCACCGCTGCCGTTGCCCTGCCCGGAGCTTCCGCTACCGGGTGCCTGCGCGGCAGGCGTCGGCGGCTTTTCCGGGGCGGCCATGGCGACCGCGGGCCCTAACAGCGCACAGCCGGCCAGCACACTCGCAGCGGCAAACACGCGCAACATGCGACCAATGGCCATGCGCTAGATCATCCCCTTAGTTATTCAGCGCAGAATTACCCCCGGTCGCGACACATTCCGGGATCGACGAACAGTAGCCCATAGTAAACCCACGGTCCCGGGACCGCAGAAGAGAGCAAGAGTCGTCCAGCCCCCTGGACGTGTGTGACATGCCATAAGTGCAGGCCGGGGACTTTTCCCCGGCCGCACGCCTCAAAGTTTGCTATGCGCCGTAAACAGGCTCCGGCGGAGTGCTCTTCTCGATCAGTTCCTTGACGACCGGACCCAGTTCGGCGGGGTTCCAGCGAGCGCCGCGATCGACCGGGGTGCCGTGCATCCAGCCCTGCGCCAGCGCCACCTTTCCGCCCTCTACCTCGAACATCCGGCCGGTCACCCCGGCGGATTCGGTGCTGCCGAGCCACACCACCAGCGGCGAGATGTTCTCCGGAGCCATGGCGTCGAAGCCCGCGTCGGGGGCGGCCATGGTGTCGGCGAAGACCGTCTCGGTCATCCGGGTGCGGGCGGCGGGAGCGATGGCGTTCACGGTCACGCCGTAGCGCCCGAACTCGGCCGACGCGGTCAGTGTGAGACCCGCGATACCCGCCTTGGCGGCGCCGTAATTGCCCTGGCCGACGCTGCCCTGCAGACCGGCGCCGGAGCTGGTGTTGATCACGCGGGCATCCACCGGGCGGCCCGCCTTCGACTCGCCCCGCCAGTACTCGGCCGCGTGCCGCATGGTGGCGAAGTGGCCCTTGAGGTGCACGCGGACGACAGCGTCCCACTCGTCCTCGCCGAGGTTCACCAGCATGCGGTCGCGCACGAAGCCCGCGTTGTTGACCAGCACGTCGAGGCCGCCGAAGGTGTCGACAGCCTGACGGATCAGGCGGCGGGCGCCTTCCCAATCGGCGACGTCGTCGTAGTTGGCGACGGCCTCACCACCGGCCGCGACGATCTCGTCGACGACCTGCTGGGCGGGGGTTTCCGTGGTCGCGGCACCGTCGAGCGCGGTGCCGACATCGTTGACCACCACGCGGGCGCCCGCTGCGGCGAAGGCCAGGGCGTGGGCGCGGCCTATTCCGCGGCCTGCGCCGGTGACGATTACGGTGCGGCCTGCGCAGATCACCTGGTCAGTCATGTGTAGCTCCTGTGTTTATCGGCGGCTGGCGCCGCGGGATCTTCGGCCCTGAGGGCCTCACATCCGAAGGGCGATACTGCGCCTTCGGCGTTCCGTCTCGCCCTTCGGATGCGAGGCGGCCGAAAATCGTGGTGGTTGGGTTGGGTGGGTGGCGTTGGTTGCGGCAGGTGGGGAATGTTCAGTCGCTGGACGGGATGACTACTGCGGGTTCGGATCGGCGGCTAGTTGTTGGCGTTGGCGGCGTCGAGGAAGGCCGGGCGTTCGCCGCCGCCGTGGACGAGCAGGGCGGCGCCGCTGATGTGGGCGGCCAGGGGGGAGGCCAGGAACAGCGCGGCGTTGCCGACGTCGGCGGGATTGGCGAGGCGGCCGAGGGGGACGGTCTTCGCGACGGCGGCGACTCCGTCGGCGTCGCCGTAGTGCAGGTGGCTGAGTTCGGTTTCCACCGGGCCGACCACTACCGAGTTGAGCCGGACCTTCGGGGCCCATTCGACGGCCAGCGAGGAGACCAGGTTGTCCAGGCCCGCCTTGGCCGCGCCGTAGGCGGCGGTGCCGGGCGAGGGCCGGTGGCCGCTGACGCTGGTGATCATCACGATCGAGCCGCCCGCGTCCTGGTCCTGCATCAACGCGTTCGCCTGCTGCGAGATCAGCAGCGGCGCGAGGAGGTTCAGCTCCACGATCTTGGCGTGGAATTTGGGGCTCGCGGCGTCGGCCATCGCGAACGGCGCGCCACCCGCGTTGTTCACCACATGGTCGATCCGGCCGTGCCTGGCGACGATCTCGGCGAACATGGCCGGCACCGCGTCGGCATCGCGCACATCGCAGGTGAGGTGTTCGGTGCCGCGGCCCCCCACCGTGATCGGCTCGTCGGCCGGTCTGCGTGCGCAGGTCAGCACCGTCGCGCCCGCGGCGAGGAAGGCCCGGCTGATTCCGGCGCCGACACCTCGGACGCCACCCGTCACCAGAACGATCTGCTCGGAAAGGTCGATTTCTACAGCCACCGTGTTAACCTACCAAGCAATTGCTTGCTTTGTCTCGGGTTCGCCGGGGCGCGCACGAGGAGACATCGCGATGGGGATAAACCGTCACACCGAAGCCGACGGGGTAGAGGTCGTCACAGTCGACTACCCGCCGGTCAACGCCCTGCCCTCGGACGGCTGGTTCGCACTGGCCGACGCCGTCCGGGCAGCGGGCCGCAACCAGGAGACCCGGGTGGTGGTGCTGCGCGCGGAAGGCCGCGGATTCAACGCGGGCGTCGACATCAAGGAGATGAACGCCGACGTCGGCCATACCGCGCTGATCCGCGCCAACCACGGCTGTTTCGACGCCTTCGCCGCGGTCTACGACTGCGAGGTGCCCGTGGTCACCGCCGTGAACGGCTTCTGCCTCGGCGGCGGCATCGGCCTGGTCGGTAACTCCGACGTCATCGTCGCCTCCGACGACGCCACCTTCGGCCTGCCCGAAGTGGACCGTGGCGCGCTCGGCGCCGCCACGCACCTGTCCCGGCTGGTCCCCCAGCACCTGATGCGCACCATGTTCTACACCGCGGGCAAGCTCACCGCCCAGCAGCTGCACCACTTCGGCTCGGTGTACAAGGTGGTGCCGCGCGCCGAACTCGACGCCGCCGCGATGGACGTCGCGAAGAACATCGCGAACAAGGACGGCCGCGTGATCCGCGCCGCCAAACGCGCGCTCAACGGCATCGACGTGCAGGACGTGCACCGTTCCTACCGCTACGAACAGGGCTTCACGATGGAGCTCAACCTCGCCGGTGTCGCCGACGAGATCAGGGCGCGCTTCGACGACGATCTCGCCGCGCAGAAGAAGGAGAGCTGAAAGCCATGCGCGACAAGAGAATGACCCTCGACGAGGTGGTCGGCGAGCTGCGCAGCGGCATGACCATCGGCATCGGCGGCTGGGGTTCACGGCGCAAGCCGATGGCGCTGGTGCGCGCACTGCTGCGCTCCGACGTCACCGACCTGACCGTGGTCACCTACGGCGGTCCCGACCTGGGTCTGCTGTGTTCGGCGGGCAAGGTCCGCAAGGCGTACTACGGGTTCGTCTCGCTGGATTCGGCGCCGTTCTACGACCCGTGGTTCGCGAAGGCACGCACCGAGGGCGCGATCACCGTGCGCGAGATGGACGAGGGAATGGTGAAGTGCGGGCTGCAAGCGGCCGCCGCGCGACTGCCCTTCCTGCCGATCCGGGCCGGGCTCGGATCGGCGGTGCTCGACTTCTGGGAGGGCGAGCTGAAGACCGTCGCGTCGCCGTATCCCGCCGCCGACGGTCGCGTCGAGACACTGGTCGCGATGCCCGCGCTGAACCTCGACGCGTCGTTCGTCCACCTGGATCTGGCCGACAAGCACGGCAACGCCGCCTACACGGGCGTCGATCCGTACTTCGACGATCTGTACTGCCTGGCGGCGGAGCGTCGCTACGTCTCGGTGGATCGCATAGTCGAGACCGAGGAACTGGTGAAAGCCGTTCCGCAACAGGCGATCATCCTCAACCGCATGCTGGTCGACGGTGTGGTCGAGTCGCCCGGCGGCGCGCACTTCACCTTCTCCGGCAGCTACGGGCGCGATGAGAAGTTTCAGAAGCACTATGTGGCGGCCGCGAAGACGCCGGAGTCGTGGGCCGAGTTCAAGGCTCGCTACCTGGATGTCTCCGAAAAGGAATACCAGTCCGCCGTAGCCGCGTTCGCTGAGGAGCAGAAGCTATGACTATTACTCGTGCTGAGGTCTGCGTCGTCGCCGCCGCGGAAATCTTCCGCGGGGCCGGTGAGATCATGGCCAGCCCGATGTCGACGGTCACCACCATCGGCGCCCGGCTGGCCCGGCTCACCTTCGAACCCGACCTGCTGCTCTCCGACGGTGAGGCGCTGTTCTTCGCCGAGGTACCGGCGATCGGCGCGAAAGCTCCTGTCGAGGGCTGGATTCCGTTCTCCCGGGTGTTCGACGTGGTCGCCTCCGGCCGTCGCCATGTGGTGATGGGCGCGAATCAGCTCGACCGGTTCGGCAACCAGAACCTGTCGGCTTTCGGTCCGCTGCAGCAGCCCACGCGCCAGATGTTCGGTGTGCGTGGCGCTCCCGGCAACACGATCAACCACGCGACGAGCTACTTCGTGCCCCGGCACAACAATCGGGTGTTCGTCGAGAACGTCGACATCATCTCCGGAATCGGTTACGACCGAATCGATCCCGAGAACCCGGCGTACCGCTTCCACCACCTGCACCGGGTGGTGACCAATCTGGGCGTGTTCGACTTCGACGGCCCCGATCACACCCTGCGCGCGCTGTCGCTACACCCCGGCGTGAGCCCGGAAGAGGTCGCCGAGAACACCTCGTTCGAGATCGCCGAGCTGGGTTCGGCGGGCGAGACCAGGCTGCCGACCGAGGAAGAGCTGCGGATCATCCGAACCGTGCTCGATCCCAAGGGTTTCCGGGAGAAGGAAGTAGCGGCGTGAGCGGTCAGCGGCCGGAGGCGGCAGCGGAGCGTAACCACGCAGGCCGCCCGAGCACGCCGAGAGGAGACAGCATGAGCGCGCGCTTGCGGACTCCGCTGACCGAACTGGTCGGCATCGAGCACCCGGTCGTGCAGACCGGCATGGGCTGGGTCGCCGGCCCGCGACTCGTCGCGGCCACCGCCAACGCGGGCGGCCTCGGCATTCTCGCCTCGGCGACGATGACGTTCGAGGAGCTCGAAACGGCGGTCGCCAAGACCAAGTCGCTCACCGACAAGCCCTTCGGGGTGAACATCCGCGCCGATGCCACCGACGCGGGCGAGCGCATCGAGCTGCTCATCCGCGAGCGGGTACGTGTCGCGTCCTTCGCGCTCGCGCCGAAAAAAGAACTCATCGCCCGGCTCAAAGACGCCGGTGTCGTGGTGGTTCCGTCGATCGGTGCCGCCAAGCACGCGGTGAAGGTGGCGTCCTGGGGCGCCGACGCGGTGATCGTGCAGGGCGGTGAGGGTGGTGGGCACACCGGCCCGGTCGCCACCACGCTGCTGCTGCCGTCGGTGCTCGACGCGGTCGATATCCCGGTGATCGCGGCGGGTGGCTTCTTCGACGGTCGCGGCCTGGCCGCCGCGCTGTCCTACGGAGCGGCCGGTGTCGCGATGGGCACCCGGTTCCTGCTCACCCAGGAGAGCACCGTTCCCGAGGCCGTGAAGCAGGAGTACCTGGCGCGCGGCCTCCAGGACACGGTGGTGTCGGTGAAGGTCGACGGCATGCCGCATCGGATGCTGAACACCGAACTGGTGACCAAGCTCGAGCACTCCGGCGGCTGGCGCGGTCTGTCGGCGGCGGTGTCGAACGCGGCCAAGTTCAAGAGCATGACCGGCATGAAATGGTCCACGCTGATGCGTGACGGTCTGGCCATGCGAAAGACCAAGGACCTCAGCTGGTCTCAGGTCGTGATGGCGGCGAACTCGGCGATGCTGACCAAGGCCGGTCTCGTCGAGGGTCGTACCGACGCGGGCGTGCTGCCCGCGGGCCAGGTCACCGGCATCATCGACAGCCTGCCGACGGTGGCCGAGCTGATCGACGGGATCGTCGCCGACGCTGTCGCCCGGATCGAGGCGATCTCGGCGCTCACCATCGAGTCCGCCGCCGAGGCCCACTGACCCGGAGTCACACCCGGCTCCCCACGAACTCGCCCCGATCGACGGCCCTGAGCCAACCGTCGGTCCCACGGGGCGATCGAGCACCGGACCCGATGCCGCACTCACGAGGTGCGCATCGGGTCCGGTGCATTTTCGGTTCGCAGCGTCTCGTGGTCGCGACACGCGCTCGAAGCCGCTACCGAGGATGCGCGGTCGCCTAAAATTTGCCGGACATCGACATCGCAGTAGGAGGTCGCGTGTACGGCGAGTTCCAACGGCAGGTCCAGGGCTTGCCGACACCGGTATGCGCGATGATTGCGGCACTCGTCGCCACTGCTCCGGTCCGCGTCCGCCCCATCGCCAGCACCGATCCGGAGGAGTAGCGCGATGACAGCCTCGGAACAGACCGCGACCAAGAAGATGCCGTTGCTGACCTTGTCGGCGATGGTGGTCGGCTCCATGGTCGGCGCCGGCGTCTTCTCGCTACCGCGCAACTTCGGCCAGGCCACCGGCGGATTCGGCGCGATCATCGCCTGGACGATCGCCGGCACCGGAATGCTGATGCTGGCGTTCGTCTTCCAGACGCTGGCCGTGCGCAAACCAGACCTCGACGCCGGTGTCTACGCCTATGCGAAGGCCGGCTTCGGTGAGTACCTCGGTTTCTTCTCCGCGTTCGGGTACTGGGCCAGCGCCTGTGTCGGCAACGTCAGCTACTGGGTGCTGATCAAGTCCACCCTCGGGCAGGTGCTGCCCATCTTCGGTGAGGGCAACACCGTTCCCGCGGTGCTGCTGTCGACGGTGTGCATCTGGGCGTTCCATTTCATGGTGCTGCGCGGGATCCAGGAAGCCGCCACCATCAACCAGATCGTCACAGTGGCGAAGCTGGTGCCGATCCTGGTGTTCATCGTGGTGCTGCTGTTCTACTTCGACCCCGGTGTCTTCGCGGACAACTTCTGGGGCGGCGACGCGTATTCCGAATCGCTGGTCGAACAGGTGCGTTCGACCATGCTGGTGACGGTCTTCGTGTTCCTCGGCATCGAGGGTGCGAGCGTGTACTCCAGGTACGCGCGCAAGCGCGAGGACATCGGCCGCGCCACCGTGCTCGGATTCCTCAGCGTGCTGGCCATTTTCGCGTCGGTGACCATGGTGTCGTTCGGCATCATGCCGCGCGACGAACTCGCCGTGGCGCAGCAGCCGTCGATGTCGCCGGTCTTCGAATCCGCCGTCGGTACCTGGGGTGCCTGGTTCATCAGTATCGGACTGATCATCTCGGTCCTCGGCGCCTACCTGGCCTGGACACTGATGGCCGCGGAGGTGCTGTTCGTGGCGGCGAAAGACCGGGACATGCCGTCGTTCCTGGCTCGGGTCAACGCCGCGAATGTGCCGGTGGTCGCGCTGATCTTCACCACCGTGCTGATCCAGATCGTGCTGGTCACCACGCTGTTCTCCGACGACGCGTTCACCTTCACGCTCAAGCTGTGCAGTTCGCTGTCGCTGGTGCCCTACCTGCTGGCCGCGGCCTACGCGCTCAAACTCGCCTACACCAGAGAGACCTACGAGCGGATCCAGCCGGGCGACCGCACCAAAGAGCTCGTCATCGCCTTCGTCGCCACCTTCTACACCGCGTTCATGCTCGTCGCGGCCGGACTCGAATTCCTGCTGCTGTCGTGCATCATCTACGCGCCCGGCACCATCCTGTTCGCCCTGACCCGTCGCGAGGCGGGCAAGCGGATCTTCTCGCTCTGGGAGGCGGTCCTGTTCGGTGCCGTCGCCCTCGGCGCCGTTGTCGGCATCGTCGGCCTGGCGACCGGAGCCATCTCGATCTGAGTCCGCCCGATCTTTCGAGGAGCAGAAATGACCGCAACCCCCGCCACCGCGTTCGGCGTCCATTCCGAGGTCGGCACGCTGCGCAAGGTGCTGGTCTGCGCGCCGGGCCTGGCACACGAGCGGCTCACCCCGACCAATTGCGATGACCTGCTCTTCGACGACGTGCTGTGGGTGCAGAACGCCAAACGCGACCACTTCGATTTCATGACGAAGATGCGCGACCGCGGCGTCGAGGTGGTCGAGCTGCACAATCTGCTCGCCGAAACCCTCGCCGTGCCCGGCGCGAAGGACTGGATTCTCGACCGCAAGATCGTGGCCAACGAGGTCGGGCTCGGGCTGATCGACGACACCAGGGCCTACCTGGACTCGGTGGACGACCGGACCCTGGCGACCTACCTCATCGGCGGACTCGCGACCGCGGACCTGCCCGCCGAATTCCGTTCCGGGTACCTGGCGCTGGCGCGCGAGCAGGCCGGGGTTCGTGAGTATCTGATGCCGCCCCTGCCGAACACGCTCTACACCCGCGACACCACCTGCTGGCTCTACGGCGGCGTCACCCTCAATCCGCTGTACTGGCCCGCCCGGCACGACGAGACGCTGCTGATGGCCGCGATCTATGCCTTCCATCCCGACTTCACCGGCGCGAAGGTCTGGTGGGGCGATCCCGAACAGGATTGGGGGCTGGCCACCTTCGAGGGTGGCGACGTGATGCCGGTCGGCAACGGGGTGGTGCTGGTCGGGATGAGCGAACGGACGTCCCGTCAGGCGATCACCCAGGTCGCTGCGTCGCTGTTCGCCGCCGGTGCCGCCGAGCGCGTGATCGTGGCGGGGATGCCGAAGCTGCGCTCGGCCATGCACCTCGACACCGTGTTCACCTTCGCCGACCGCGACCTGGTCACGGTGTATCCCGACATCGTCTACAACATCCACCCGTTCTCCCTGCGGCCCAGCGACCGCGCCCCCGGTGTCGAGGTGGTCGAGGAGACCGCGCCGTTCCTCGACGTGGTGGCCGCATCACTGAACTTGCCGAAACTGCGGGTGGTGGAGACCGGCGGCGGCTACTACGCCAACGAACGCCAGCAGTGGGACAGCGGCAACAACCTGGTCGCCGTCGAACCCGGCGTCGTGTTCGCCTACGACCGCAACACCCACACCAACGCGGCCCTGCGCAAGGAAGGCGTCGAGGTGATCACCATCGTCGGCGCCGAACTCGGCCGGGGCCGCGGCGGCGGCCACTGTATGACCTGTCCGCTGATCCGCGACGCCGTCGAGTTCTGAGCGCGGCGATCAGCGGGGACGCACCTCGACGCGGTTGTCGTGGAACACCGCGCCACCGCCGTAGTCCGAATCTCGTTCGGCGATCGTGGCATTCACGGTCGCGCCGCCGGTGAACTTGGCCCAGCGACCTTTGGTCGTGCCCGCCACGCCGGGCCGCACCCGGTCCGATACCTCGGCGACGGCCTCGAAGGAGCCGCGATCGTTGGAGACGACCACCGCGGCGCCGTCGGCGATGCCCCGCGCGTCGGCGTCTTCGGGGTGCAGGGTGATGCCGGCTGCACCGGCGCGACGGCGTAATTCGGGGTTGGAGCCGAAGGAGCTGTTCAGGAAGTAGTGCGAGGCGGCGGAGATCAGCACCAGACCGTCGCCGGAATCGGCGGGGGGTGTGTAGTCCGGCAGCGGGTCATGGCCTGCCGATTCCGCTCTGGCGGAAACGAACTGGAGCTTGCCCGCGGGCACCGGACCGGCCTGCACCTTGAGGAATCCCTCGGCCCTGAGCCGGTCGAGGTCGTAGCCCTTCAGCAGCTGCCCGGCCAGTTCCTCGTCGGAGTCGTACAGTGCCGGTTCGGTCAGACCGAGCCGATGCGAGAGTCTGCGGAAAGTCTCTGTCGTGGACAGGCATTCGCCCGGCGGCTCGACGGCGGGCTCGTTCCAGATCAGGTAGAGGTGACCGTAGCCGGCGAGCACGTCGAGGTGTTCGGGCTGCATGGTGGCGGGGAGCACGATGTCGGCGTAGTCGACGGTGTCGGTGCCGAAGTGCTCGAGGACCACGGTGAACAGGTCCTCGCGCGACAGCCCCTCGATCACGCGACGCTGGTCGGGATTCGAGCCGACCGGATTGGCCCCGATCACGAACAGTGCCTTCACCGGCGGCTCATCGGTCTCGAGCAGAGCCTCGCCGAGTCTGGTCATCGAGAGCGTGCGGACCGGGTGCGGCAGCAGGTCGTCGCGGGTCAGCGCGGCTTCGTCGAGCCGGAAGTGCCCACTGGTCGAATAGTGCAGTCCACCACCGGGTATCGCCCAGTCCCCGGTGACACCGGGCAGGCAGGCGAGCACGCGCAGGGCCATCCCGCCGCCGGCGTGGCGCTGCATGCCCTGGGAGGCGCGGATCGCGGTCGGCCTGGTGCGCGCGATCCGCGCACCGAGCGCGACGATCTGATCCTCGGGAACGCCCGTGATCGCCGCGGTGCGCTCCGGCGTGAATTCGGTGATGCGGTCCCGGAATTCGGGCCAGCCCTCGGTGTGTTCGGCGATGAACTCCTCGTCCTGCGCGCCGAGCGAGACGATCACGTGCAGCAGGCCGAGCGCCAGCGCCGCGTCGGTGCCGGGCAGTGGGGCGATGTGCTCGTCGCAGCGTTCGGAGGTCTTGGTGCGCACCGGGTCGATCGACACCAGGTACGCGCCGCTGTCCTGCACGAACTTCCACAGATGATGGCCGGAGGTGAGCGGGTTGGTGCCCCACAGCAGGATCAGTTTCGACTGCGCGAAGTCCTCGGGGTCCATGCCGCCGGAGGTGCCGAGGGTGTAGCGCAGACCGGTGCCGCCCGCGACCGAGCAGATGGTCGGCGCGTGATGCGACGCTCCGAGCAGGTTGAACATCCTGCGCCCCGGAAAGCCTTCCAGCCCTTGGATATAGCCCAGGCTGCCGGTGCCGTGGAACGGCCAGACCGCCTCACCACCGAATTCGTCGATGATGGCGGTGACGCGCGTGGCGATCTCGTCGAGCGCGGAGTCCCAGCTGATCCGCTCGAACTGCCCCGATCCCTTCGGTCCCACCCGGCGCATCGGATACCGGAGCCGGCCCGGCGCACCGACCTGCTCGAGGTACCGGTTCACCTTCACGCACAGCGCACCGCGCGTCACCGGATGTTCCTTGTTCCCGCGCAGCCCCGTGGCCACCCCGTCCTCGACGGTCACCACCCACGAGCACGCGTCGGGGCAATCGAGCGGGCATGCACCGAGCACCTTCACCAGGCCATCGTAGGCCGGACGAATCACCCCCGCCGGGGGCGGACACCGCGTGATCATGGCGCCGACCGGTAACGACGGGCGCCTGAAATGTGATGTAAGTCACGTAAGGGCGGTTTCGCGGACGCGCGGCGCCGCCGAACATCGACCGGCGCGGAGGCCTGTCAGAAGTCGGGGCGTCGTCCCCACGCTGATGGGAGGTTGTGATGAGGTCGCTCATCGAGAAGGCGATGGTGAGCACGTCGGCGGCACTACTGCTCGGCGCGGGTGCCGTGATGGGCGCCGCGCCCGCACAGGCGCAATGGCAACCGGGGTGCGTGGCGTACCCGGTGAACAACAGTGCGGCGTACTCGCAGTGTTATCGCCCCGTGCGGCATCAGGTTCGCATCGAGTGCAGGCAGTGGTGGGGCTGGTTCGGCAGTGGCTGGGGCACCTACGAGCGCCGCGGCAACGTGGCGTTTGACGGTCGGCAATCCTGGGCCCACTGCGATATCCCCGGCACGTTGCAGCGCTGGGACGCGGTGACCTACTGGTGGTGAACAAAGGGTGGTCCCCGGCGAAACCCGCCGAGGACCACCACTTTTCGAACGGCGGAACTACTTCTTGTCGGCGTCGAGACGCTCGATGATCGTGACGTTGGCCGTGCCGCCGCCTTCACAGATGGTGAGCAGACCGTAGCGGCCGTTCACCCGCTCGAGCTCGTTGAGCAGGGTGGCGAACAGCTTGGCGCCGGTCGCGCCGAGCGGGTGGCCGAGCGCGATGGCCCCACCGTTGACGTTCACCTTCGCCGGATCGGCGCCGATCTCCTTGATCCAGGCCAGCACCACCGGGGCGAAGGCCTCGTTGATCTCGATGACGTCGATGTCGTCGATGGTCAGGCCGGTCTTCTCCAGCGCCCACTGGGTGGCCGGGATCGGCGCGCTCAGCATGAAGATCGGGTCGGCGCCGCGCGCGCTGACATGGTGGATGCGGGCACGCGGGGTCAGGCCGTATTCCTTGACCGCCCACTCGGAGGCGAGCAGGGTGGCGCTGGCGCCGTCGGAGATCTGGCTGGCGACCGCCGCGGTGAGCGGGCTGCCCTCCGACAGCGGCTGCAGCGACGCCATCTTCTCCAGGCTGGTCTCACGCGGACCCTGATCGACGGTGAAGTCGCCGACCGGCACGATCTCGTTGTCGAAGCGGCCCTCGGCGATGGCGGTCTTGGCGCGCTGATGACTCTGCAGCGCCCAGCGCTCCATGTCCTCGCGGCTGATGCCCCACTTCTCGGCGATCATCTCGGCGCCCTTGAACTGGGACACCTCGCCGGTGCCGTAGCGCGAGTCCCAGCCCTTCGCGCCGATGAACGAGGACTCGAAACCATACGGCTTGGCCGCGAGCATGGCGGCGCCGATCGGGATGGCGCTCATGTTCTGCACGCCGCCCGCCACGATGACCTCGGCGGTGCCGCTCATGATGGCCTGCGCGCCGAAGTTGATCGCCTGCTGGCTGGAACCGCACTGCCGGTCGACGGTGACGCCGGGGACCTCTTCGGGGTATCCCGCGACCAGCCACATGGTGCGGCCGATATTGCCCGCCTGCGGACCGAGGTTGTCGACGCAACCGACGATCACGTCGTCGACGACGGCCGGGTCGATGCCCGTGCGCTCGACGAGCCCACGCAGCGCGGCCGCGCCGAGGTCGGCGGAATGCACCTCGGCCAGCGCGCCACCGCGCTTGCCGACCGCGGTACGCACCGCATCGATCACATAGGCCTCCCGCAACGGGGCGTAGGGGCGGCGCTCGGCGGATGCGGTCATGATGGAACTCCTATTTCGCGGTGCTCCCGGGCAGGGTCAGCCCGTCGAGCACGATGGTGAGGTATTGCTGGGCAAGGTTTTGCACGGTGATCGGGCCACCGGGGGTGTACCAGCGGACCGCGACCCACACGGTGTCGCGCAGGAAGCGGAAGGCCAGTTCCACGTCGAGTTCGGGCCTGAAGCTGCCGTCGGCCACGCCGGCGGCGAGCACGCGGTGCCACAGGTCGCGGAACTCGGTGTTGAAGTCACGGATGTAACCGAACCGCTCGGCGTCGCGCAGGTTCTTGGCCTCGGCCTGGTAGATCGCGACGGCGGCGTGATGGCGGTCGAACGACTCGTAGGACGCGATCACCAAGGACTCCAGGGTGTCTCGCGAGCTCATGCCCGCACCCGCGATCTCGCGGTAGCGACCGAACAGGTCGTCGAGGAATCCGCGCAGGATCTCGTCGACCATCGATTCCTTGGAGTCGAAATGGTGATACAGGCTGCCCGACAGGATGCCCGCCGAGTCGGCGATGTCGCGCACCGTCGTGGCACGCAGTCCACGTTCGGCGAACAGGTCGGCGGCGAGGTCGAGGAGTTCGGCGCGGCGGGTGCGTTTCACGGTGTCGGGTGCGGTCACACCCGTCATCGTACAACCAAGCACTTGCTTGGTTTCGGAGAACCCGCCACGGCGATCATGCGCGCTGGCTGCTCACCGAGACAACCTCGCCGGTCAGATACGAGGTGTAATCACTGGCCAGCATGGCGATCGTTGCCGCTACTTCCCACGGTTCGGCGGCGCGACCGAAGGCCTCGCGCTCGCTGAGCGAGTCGAGCAGCTCGGTCGAGCTCACCTTGTCCAAGAACGGGTGGCGGGCGATGCTCGGCGCGACGGCGTTGATCCGCACCCCGAATTCGGCGGCTTCGACCGCGCTGCACCTGGTCAGCGCCATCACCCCCGCCTTGGCGGCGGCATAGTGCGCCTGGCCGTGCTGGGCACGCCAGCCGAGGACGGAGGCGTTGTTCACGATCACGCCGCCGTGGCCAGCGCCGCGGAAGTACCCCAGCGCCGCACGAGTGCAGCGGAAGGTGCCGGTGAGGGTGATGTCGAGAACCTGGTCCCACTGCTCGTCGGTCATGTCGACCACCGGGGTCTCACCGCCGAGACCCGCGTTGTTGACCATGATGTCGATCCGGCCGAGTTCGGCGGCGGCCGCGCTGATCAGCTGGTTGACCTGACCGGTGTCTCGGACGTCGCACACCACGGCACCCACCGTCTGCTCCGGGAATTCCTTCGAGAGCAGCTCGGCGGTTTCGGTCAAACGCCGTTCGTGCCAATCGGAGACGACGACATCGGCGCCTTCTTGAAGAAGCCTGCGCGCGGTGGACGAACCGATACCGGTGCCCGCCGCCGCGGTGATCACGGCTTTACGGCCGGTCAGCAGGCCGTGCCCGGAGATCGGCGCCGGAGCGACCGACAGCGGGGAATTCTGCTCGGTCACGGGCGTGCCTCTCGCGGGAGACCGAGCACACGCTCGGCGATGATGTTGCGCTGCACTTCGTTCGAACCTCCATAGATCGTGTCGGCGCGGCTGAACAGATACAGCCGCTGCCATGCGGTCATGTCGTCGGGGCCGGTGAGCAGGCCCGCCGCACCTTGGACGGCCATCGCCAGTTCACCGAGGTCGCGATGCCAGTTGGCCCACAACAACTTCGACACCGAGGCGCCGCCCGCGTCGTCGTGGTCCTCGCTCATGGTGCGCAGCGCGTGCGCGCGCAGCACCCGAAGTCCCACCCACGCGCGATCGAGGCGATCGGCGATCAGCGGGTCGTCGGCGGCGCCGGTGCGCCGGGCCAGGTCCTCGATGTCGGAGAGTTCGCGCGCGAAACGGATCTGCTGGCCGAGGGTGGAGATGCCGCGCTCGAAGGTGAGTGTGCCCATCGCGATTCGCCAGCCGTCGCCCGGCGCGCCGACCACCAGGTCCGCGTCGGTGACGGCATCGTCGAAGAAGACCTCGTTGAACTCGGAGGTGCCGGTGAGCTGTTCGATCGGCCGCACTTCGATGCCCGGCTGGTTCATCGGGACCAGCAGATAGGACAGGCCCTTGTGACGGCTCGAGCCGCGCTCGGTGCGGGCGATGACGAAGCACCAGTCGGCGACGTGCGCGAGCGAGGTCCAGATCTTCTGGCCGTTGATCACCCACTTGTCGCCGTCCAGGCGCGCGGTGGTCGCGACGGCGGCCAGGTCGGAACCGGCGCCGGGCTCGGAGTAGCCCTGACACCACAGTTCGCCGACCGAGCGCACGCCCGGCAGGAAGCGCTTCTTCTGCTCCTCGGTGCCGAAGGCCAGCACGGTGGGGCCGAGCAGTTCCTCTCCCACGTGCGAGACCCGCGCCGGCGCGTCGGCCTTGGCGTATTCCTCGTGGAAGATCACCTGCTGACGCACGCTGGCGCCGCGACCGCCGTATTCGACCGGCCAGCCGAGGCAGGTCCAGCCCGCCGCGGCGAGGTGGCGGTCCCAGGCCAGCCGCTCGTCGAAGAATTCGTGTTCGCGGCCGGGTCCACCGGTGCCGCGCAGGTCAGCGAACTCGCCCGAAAGATTTTCGGCGAGCCAATCGCGTATTTCCGCGCGAAACTCCGCGTCGGAAGTCGCGGTATCGGAATCTGAGGTCTGGATCACGCCCACCTCGGTAGGATAACCTACCAAGCACTTGCTTTGTTAGCTGCTTCGGAAGAACAGCGAACCGCACAACGGTGAGGACCCCGTGACACCCCCTGCACAAACCACTCCGCAGGCGCTGCGACACATCGCAGCGGCGCATCCGCACGAGCCTGCCCTGATCGACGGCGCGATCCGCCTGGACTGGACCGAGCTACTCGACCAGGTCCGGGTGGCCGCCCGCGCCCTGATCGCCCGCGGCATCGCCCCCGGCGACCGGGTCGCGATGTGGGCGCCGAACACCTATCACTGGGTGATCGCCGCCCTGGCCGCGCACTCCGTCGGCGCCGCGCTGGTTCCGCTGAACACCCGCTACGTGGCGGCCGAGGCCGTCGACGTGCTGGACCGCGTCGACGCGAAGGCCCTGTTCGTCGCCGGTCAGTTCCTCGGTCGCGATCGGGCGGCGGAACTCGCGGCGGCGGCGCCGGAGCTGGGCATCGGGACCGTCGTCGTCATTCCGATCGAGAACGAAGCGGCCCCGGCCGCCGCCGAGCCCACCCGCACGACGGTGACGTGGGACGAGTTGCTCGCACAGGCCGCGACGGTGTCCGAAGAAGTCGGCGAGGAGCGGGCGGCCCAGGTCTCCCCCGACGACATCTCCGACATCCTGTTCACCTCCGGCACCACCGGCCGCAGCAAGGGCACTCTCGTCGCGCACCGGCAGGCGCTGGGGGTGGTGCGCGGCTGGGTCGAGTGCTCGACCCTGCGCGCGGGCGACCGCTACCTGGTGATCCCGCCGTTCTTCCACAACTTCGGTTACAAGGCGGGGATTCTCGCGTGCCTGGTCACCGGGGCCACGATCGTCCCGCAGGCCACCTTCGACGTGCCCGCCGCGCTGGCGCTCATCGAGTCCGAGCGGATCACCGTGCTCACCGGGCCACCGACGATCTACCAGACCATCCTCGAGCATCCCCAGCGCACCGAGCGTGACCTGAGCTCGCTGCGGGTGGCGGTGACCGGCGCGGCGACCGTGCCGGTGGTGCTGATCGAGCGGATGCGTGACGATCTCGCGTTCGAGGTGGTGATCACCGCCTACGGCCTGTCCGAGACGGCGGGCTTCGGCACCATGTGCCGTCCCTCCGACGACGCGGCCACCATCGCCAACACCTGCGGCGGGCCGATCGCCGATTTCGAACTGCGCCTGTCCGACGCCGGTGAGGTGCTGCTGCGCGGACCGAACGTGATGCTCGGCTACCTCGACGACCCCGAGGCCACCGCCGAGGCCATCGACGCCGACGGCTGGCTGCACACCGGCGATATCGGCATCGTCGACGAGCGCGGCTATCTGAAGATCACCGACCGGCTCAAGGACATGTACATCACCGGCGGGTTCAACGTGTATCCCGCCGAGATCGAACAGACCCTGGCCCGGCTCGACGGCGTCGCCGAGTCGGCGGTGATCGGCGTGCCCGACGAGCGGATGGGCGAGGTCGGTAAGGCCGTGGTCGTCCGCAAGGCCGGGTCCACGCTGACCGCCGACGAGGTCATCGCCTTCGCCGCGGGCAAATTGGCGAACTTCAAAGTGCCCAGGCTTGTCGAGTTCCGCGACCAGCTGCCCTACAGCGCCGCGGGCAAAGTGCTCAAGCGTGAGCTACGTGAGGAGAAGTCGTGAGTTCCGAAACCGAGACCGAGGTCGTCACCTATGAGGTGCGCGGATCGGTCGCCGTCGTCACCATGAACCGGCCCGATTTCCGCAACGCGCAGAACTCGAAGATGACCTATGCCCTCGATGCCGCCTTCGTGCGGGCCGTCGAGGATCCCGAGGTCAAGGTGATCGTGCTGGCGGGCAACGGAAAGCACTTCAGCGCAGGCCACGACATCGGTACCCCGGGCCGCGACCACGACGTGCACTACGAGAACAAGGCCGCGCTGTGGTGGGACCACCTCGATCGCCCCGGTGGTGATCAGCGGTTCGCGCGCGAGTCCGAGGTGTATCTCGGCATGTGCAGGCGCTGGCGGGAGATCCCCAAGCCGATGGTGGCGATGGTGCAGGGCGCGTGCATCGCGGGCGGGCTGATGCTGGCCTGGGTGTGCGACCTGATCGTCTGCTCCGATGACGCGTTCTTCTCCGATCCGGTGGTCCGGATGGGCATTCCGGGTGTGGAGTACTTCGCGCACCCGTGGGTGATGGGCCCGCGCGCGGCCAAGGAGTTCCTGTTCACCGGCGACCGCTTCGGCGCGGCGCAGGCGAAGGAGTGGGGCATGGTCAACCGCGTCGTGCCGCGCGAGGAGCTCGAGGCCGAGGTGTTCGGTCTCGCCGAGAAGATCTCCGCCATGCCGCAATTCGGGCTCGCGCTCACCAAGAAGGCCGTCAACCAGGCCGAGGATCTGATGGGCATGCGCTCCGGCATGGACTCGGTCTTCGGGCTGCATCATTTCGCACACGCGCACAACGCCGAGGTCGGCGCCGATTCGCTCGGCGGGATGAACGCCCGCTCGATGAAGGCCACCGCCACCTCTACCGAACAGAACGGGACGAAGTAAGTGGATCTCGAGATCGACCCGGCAGCCCGGGAATTCCAGCTGGAGGTGCGCGAGTTCCTCGCCGCCAACGTACCGGCAGAGCCGTTGCCGTCGATGGATACCGCGGAAGGCTTCGCCGCGCACCGGGAATGGGAAGCGAAGCTGGCCGACGCCCGGCTGTCCGCGGTCTCGTGGCCGCGCGAGTTCGGCGGGCGTGACGCGTCGATTCTCGAGTGGGTGCTGTTCGAGCAGGAGTACTACGCCGCGGGCGCACCCGGCCGGGTCGCGCAGAACGGCATCTTCCTGCTCGCGCCGACGCTGTTCGAGCACGGCACCCCCGAACAGCTCGCGCGGATCCTGCCGCGCATGGCGCGCGGTGACGACATCTGGGCGCAGGCCTGGTCGGAACCCGAATCGGGCAGCGACCTCGCGAGCCTGCGCTCGACCGCTCGGCGCACCGAGGGCGGCTGGCTGCTCAACGGCCAGAAGACGTGGAGTTCCCGTGCGTCGTTCGCCGATTGGGCGTTCGGCCTGTTCCGCAGCGATCCCGAGGCCCAGCGCCACCACGGACTCACCTACGTGATGTTCCCGCTCACCGCCGAGGGCGTGAGCGTGCGGCCGATCCCCCAGCTCGACGGCGAACCCGGCTTCGCCGAGATCTTCCTCGACGACGTCTTCGTACCCGACCACGACGTGATCGGCGGCGTGAACGAGGGCTGGCGGGTCGCGATGGCGACCTCGTCCAACGAACGTGGCCTCTCGCTGCGCAGTCCCGGCCGGTTCAGCGCCACCGCGCAGCGGCTCATCGACCTGTGGCGCGAGACCGCCGACCCGAGCGATACCGCGGCCAGGAACTCGGTGGTCGACGCCTGGCTCGGCGCCGAGTCCTACCGCCTGCACACCTTCGGCACCGTCACCCGCCTCACCGACGGCGGCCAGCTCGGCGCGGAGTCGTCGATCACCAAGGTGTACTGGTCCGAGCTCGACATCGCGATGCACGAGACGGCGCTGGACCTGCTCGGCCCGGCCGCCGAGCAGCGCAGCACCTGGACCGACGGCTATCTGTTCTCGCTCTCGGGCCCGATCTACGCGGGCACCAACGAGATCCAGCGCAACATCATCGCCGAACGCATCCTCGGACTGCCCCGCGAGAGCAAGCGATGACCGTCAATCCCTCGGGCCGAATCGCCCTTCCGAACACAGGAGGTCTGCGATGAGATTCGCGCTCAGTACCGAACAGCTCGACTTCGCCGCCGAGCTGCGCAAGATTCTCGACGCGGGTCAGGTCCCCGCCGCGGTGCGCGCCTGGGCGACCGGCGATCCCACCAAGGGGCGCGCACTGCTGCGGCAGATCGCCGACATGGGTGTCTTCGGCTTGATCGTCGACGAGAAGTACGACGGGGCGGACGCGACCACGGTCGATCTCGTCGTCGCGCTGATCGAACTGGGCCGCGGCGGCGCGCCCGGCCCGGTGATCGAGTCCGCCGCCGTGATTCCGGCGCTGCTGCAACGTCTTCCGGATGATGCACCGGCGCAGCGATGGTTGTCCGGGCTCGCGAGCGGCGAGGCGCTGGGCACCATCACCTTCCAGGCGCAGCGCGGCATCGCCCTCGACGCCGGTATCGCCGAGCCGGTCCTCGTCGCCGCCGAGGGCAGGCTGACACTCGGCGTCACGCCGTCGGAGTCGGTGACCTCGATCGACCCCGCCCGCAGGCTGTTCCGCGTGACGGCCGGCGAGCTGATCGCCGAAGGACCCGAGGCCGAAGCGGCCATCGATTACGCCTTCGACCTCGGCGTTCTCGCCTGTGCCGCCCAGCTCCTCGGTGCGGGCCGCTCGATTCTCGAGCAGACCACCTCGTACGCGAAGCAGCGCAAGCAGTTCGGGCGCGCGATCGGCGAATTCCAGGCGGTGAAGCAGCAACTGGCCGATGTGCTGATCGCGCTGGATCTGGCCGAACCGCTGGTGTACCGCGCGGCGCTCACGCTCGATTCGGCCGACCGCGCCCGCGATGTCTCGGCAGCACTGGTGACCTGCGGCGACGCCGCCCACCGCGCCGCGCGCGCCGGGCTCCAAGTGCACGGGGCCATCGGGTACACCGCGGAATTCGACCTGTCGCTGTGGCTCACCAAGGTCGCCGCGCTGCGGACAGCCTGGGGCACAGCTGATTTCCACCGCGGCAGGATCGCCGACGCCCTCCGCGCCGCCGAACCCGCGATCTGAGGCCCGCGATGCCACCGCCGGCACAGACCGAACGCCACGCGGGTGTGTGTCGCGGTGGCAGCCGGGTCCCACCGAACCGCGGCCGACGCGCGCCCACTGCCGACGCCATCACCGAGCCTTACGAGGAACCCCATGTCATCGAATGAACTACTCGAATTCCGGACCTCCGTGCGGGCCCTGCTCGGCAAGCACGCCACCTCCGCCGCGCTGCGTTCCGCGATGGACACCGACCTCGGGTACGACCCGAAGTTGTGGCGAATGCTGTGCGAGCAGGTCGGGGTCGCCGCGCTCGCGGTGCCGGAGGAATGGGGTGGCGCCGGGGCGGGCCTGGTCGAATCACTGATGGTCGTCGGTGAATTGGGGCGGACGCTGAGTGGGGTGCCGATGCTCGGGTCGGCGGTGCTCGGGGTGCAGGCGATTCTGCTGGCCGGTGACGAGCAGGCCGATGCCCGGCTGCTGCCCGATCTGGCCGATGGGTCCCGCACGGCGGCCCTGTGCTGGGCCGACGCCACGGGCTGGGATTCGGCCGGGGTCGGTGTGAGCGACGGGAAGCTCAGCGGCGCAGCTCATTATGTGCTGCACGGAGCGCAGGCCGACCTGCTGCTGGTCCTGACCGAGGACGGACTGTTCGAGACGACAGCGGACGCCCCCGGTGTGGCCATTGCCGCGACCCCCGCGCTCGATCCCACGCGCAAGCTCGCCACCATCACCTTCACCGACGCCCCCGCCACCAGGATCGGCACCGGCGACCCCGCCGTGCTGCGCCGCCGGCTGCGCGAGATCGCCTGGGCGGCATTGGCCGCCGAGCAGGTCGGCGCGGCCAGGCACTGCCTCGAGATGACGGTGGAGTACACGGCCTCGCGCGTGCAGTTCGGTCGTCCGATCGGCAGCTTCCAGGCGCTCAAGCATCGGATGGCCGACATGTACGTGCTGGTCGAGTCGGCCGAATCGGCGGCGCTGGCCGCCGCCCTCGCGGTGGCCGAGGACAGCCCGTCGGCCGCGGAGGACGTCTGGGTCGCGCGCAGGCACTGCACCGAGACCTTCTCTACCGTGGCGGCGGAGACCATCCAGTTGCACGGCGGCATCGCCATCACCTGGGAGCACGACGCCCACCTCTACTTCAAGCGGGCGCACGCCACCGCCGAGCTGTTCGGCACCGGCAAACGTCCGGTCGCTGCCTGAGGCCCGAGCCCCACCGCCGCTCGTTGCGGCACCAGCCGACTGCAGTCTCCGAGGATTTCATCGAAAGCCCTGGTCGCGATCTCGCCGACCAGGGCTTTCGGCACGTTGTGCGCCATTTCACCGTGGTAGCGGAACCAGGCTGTCTAGATTTAGATAGTTAGCTTATGTAATATTAATTCCGTGAAGCAGACAGCGCAGCCATCGGCAGACGACATCGTGGTCGACCTGTTGGTCACCGCTGGTCGGCTCACCCGACTGGCCGGGGCGATCAGCAACGACGACCTGCCCCGCGCGGTCCTGCGGGCCCTTGCCGTGCTCGACGAGCACGGCGGGCTGCGGGTCAGCGATTTCGCCCGGATCGACAGATGTTCCCAACCGGCGGCAACGGCGCTGATCGGTCGACTCGTCACCGACGGCTTCGCGTCCCGCACCAAAGACCCGCACGACTCCCGGGCAGTGCTCATCGAGCTCACCCCGGCCGGCCGGTCCCGCCTCACCGAGGCCAGACGCGCGTTCGCCGCCGCCATGGCACCCGGACTGGCCGATTTCGATCTCGATCGGCTGATCCGCCTCGATACCGACATGAACGACCTGCTGACAGCCCTTCGCACGGTTGCCCGCGGTCATCAGTGATGCAACCAGGAGCGCCAGTGAGCACCCCCCAGCTGACTCGCGACGACAACGCCGCAACCACCAACTCCCAGCCCAAGGCCGTGTGGGCCGTCGCCTTCGCGAGCGTCATCGCGTTCATGGGCATCGGCCTGGTCGATCCCATTCTCAAGCCGATCGGCGAACAGCTGCACGCGACGCCGTCCCAGGTGTCGCTGCTGTTCACCAGCTACATGGCCGTCACCGGCGTCGCCATGCTGGTCACCGGCGTGATCTCGAGCCGCTTCGGCGCGAAGAAGACGCTGCTGTCCGGGCTGGCGATCATCATCGTGTTCGCCGCGCTGGCGGGCATGTCCGGCAGCATCGGCGAGATCATCGGGTTCCGCGCGGGCTGGGGCCTGGGCAACGCCCTGTTCATCGCGACGGCGCTGGCCACCATCGTCGGCGCGGCCACCGGCGGCGTCGCCAAGGCGATCATTCTCTACGAGGCCGCGCTCGGCATCGGCATCGCGACCGGCCCGCTGCTGGGTGGCGTGCTCGGTGGAATCAGCTGGCGTGGACCGTTCTTCGGAGTCTCGGTGCTGATGGCCGTCGCCTTCATCGCGATCGTCGTGCTGCTGCCCGAAACGCCGAAGGCCGCGCATCCGACCTCGATCACCGCGCCGTTCAAAGCCCTGCGGCACCGGGGATTGCTCACCGTGAGCATCACCGCGCTGCTCTACAACTTCGGCTTCTTCACCCTGCTCGCGTTCACCCCGTTCCCGCTGGACATGGGCACCTACGCGATCGGCTTCATCTTCTGCGGCTGGGGCATCCTGCTCGCCCTGTCGTCGGTGTTCCTCGCCCCGAAACTGCAGGCGCGCTTCGGTTCGCTGCCGATGATGGCCCTGTCGCTGGCTCTGTTCGCGATCGACCTGGCGGTGATGGGGATGTTCACCGAACACAAGGTCGTGCTGATCGTCGGTGTCGTGATCGCCGGTGCGTTCCTCGGCGTGAACAACACGCTGATCACCGAGGCCGTGATGATCTCGGCGCCGGTCGAGCGGTCGACCGCGTCGGCGGCGTACAGCTTCGTCCGATTCGGTGGCGGTGCGGCCGCGCCGTGGGTGGCGGGCAAGCTCGGCGAGCACAACATGTCGCTGCCGTTCTGGCTCGGCGCGGTCTGCACGGCCGCCGCGGTCGCGGTCCTCTACATCGGCCGCACCGCGCTCGCCCACATCGACGACCACGACCCGGCCCCGCACTCCGTCGAAGAAGCGCAGGCCATCACCGTCGCCGATTGAGCTCTATGTTTGGAGCGCTGGCGCGCTCGAGTTCGCGGCCCCTCCGGTCCCGTCGATCAGGCACCGTTGCTTGCTCCTTCGTCGCCTACGCAACGGCACCTGATCGCCGGGACGGCCGCGAACCCGGCCGCTGCGCGTCCGGCCC
>NZ_JBHUYK010000013.1:0-102265 GCF_042668615.1 Nocardia sp. NPDC057272
ACAGGCCGTCCACCAGCGCACCCGCGGACACGCCGGAGGGCCCGGATCCCTCGGGATCCGGGCCCTCACCGGTGAATCTTCCGCCCCGTGTTCTAGTCGAGGTAGTCGCGCAGAACCTGCGAACGGCTCGGGTGGCGCAGCTTGCTCATCGTCTTCGATTCGATCTGGCGGATGCGCTCACGCGTGACGCCGTAGACCTGACCGATCTCGTCGAGGGTGCGCGGCTGACCGTCGGTGAGGCCGAAGCGCAACCGCACCACGCCCGCCTCACGCTCGGACAACGTCTCCAGCACCGACTGCAGCTGATCCTGCAGCAGGGTGAAGCTCACCGCGTCGACCGCGACGACCGCCTCGGAATCCTCGATGAAGTCACCGAGCTGGCTGTCGCCCTCGTCGCCGATGGTCTGGTCGAGCGAGATCGGTTCACGCGCGTACTGCTGGATCTCGAGGACCTTCTCCGGCGTGATGTCCATTTCCTTGGCGAGCTCCTCCGGCGTGGGCTCACGGCCCAGGTCCTGGAGCAGCTCGCGCTGGATGCGGCCGAGCTTGTTGATGACCTCGACCATGTGCACCGGGATACGGATGGTGCGGGCCTGGTCGGCCATGGCGCGGGTGATGGCCTGACGGATCCACCACGTCGCGTAGGTCGAGAACTTGTAACCCTTGGTGTAGTCGAACTTCTCGACCGCGCGGATCAGACCCAGGTTGCCTTCCTGGATGAGGTCGAGGAACGCCATGCCGCGACCGGTGTAGCGCTTGGCCAGCGAGACGACCAGCCGCAGGTTGGCCTCGAGCAGGTGGTTCTTGGCCCGGTTGCCGTCGCGCACGATCCAGTTGAAATCGCGGCGCGTGGTGACCGAGAGCTTCTCGCCCGCCTCGGCGAACTCGCGCATCTTCTCCGCGGCGAACAGGCCGGCCTCGATTCGCTTGGCGAGTTCGACCTCCTCCTCCGCGTTGAGCAGCGCGACCTTGCCGATCTGCTTGAGGTAGGCGCGCACCGAGTCGGCGGAGGCGGTGAGTTCGGCGTCCTTGCGTGCTTGACGCAGCGCTTCGGACTCCTCCTCGTCCCAGACGAAATCGCCGGAAGCCTTGTCCTTCTCGGACGGCTCCGCGGTATCGGCGACCTCGGCGGCCTCCTCGGTGACGTCCTCGACGACGACTTCCTCGCCGACGAGTTCGTCTTCGGCGACTTCGAGATCACCGAGATCGTCGACCTCGACCGACTCGTCGTCGAGCTGCTCCTCACCGCCCTCGCCCGAGGTCGCCTTCTTCGCGGCGGTTTTCTTGGCCGGAGCCTTCTTGGCGGCAGCCTTCTTCGCCGGCGCCTTCTTGGCTACGGCCTTCTTCGCCGGCGCCTTTTTGGCAGCGGCCTTTTTAGCCGGCGCCTTCTTGGCCGGGGTTACGGCGTCGTCGGCATCGGCGTCGGAGGCCGAGTCGGCGGTCTGACGGGTATTCGTGGCTACCACGTACGCCCTTTCGTGACGGTCTCGTGCGGCGTCACGCCAGAGTGGTTTTCCGGCGGAGCGGTCGGTCGGGTTGCACCGGCGATGCGTCGGCCGGGGGAAGTCGGCGCTCGTTCACCGACCTTCTCGCGACCGGCCGCGGCCGGAAGGTTTCACCGGCTCACCGCCGGACGTGTTCCATTGTAACGATCCAACCAGGGTACTCATGGCACGATGCCACCCAGGCGTTGCGTGGCAGGCCGCGCCGGGCTACGGCGCGAGGCCCGCATCGATGGCCATCGCCGCGCCGACGATACCCGCGGTGTTCTTCAATACGGCCGGAATCACGGGAGTTCTGTTGGTGAGCAACGGAATCCACTGTTCGTGATCGCGGCTGATGCCGCCGCCGGCCACGATCACCTTCGGCCAGAACAGATCCTCGATGTGACCCAACACGCGACTCACCCGTTGCGCCCACTCCGGGTAGGTGAGGTCCTCGTTGTCCTTGACCGAGGCCGCGGCCAGATCCTCGGCGTCGACGCCCTCGATCTTGAGATGGCCGAGCTCGGAGTTGGGCACCAGCACGCCGTTGTAGAGCAGCGCGGAGCCGATGCCGGTGCCGAAGGTGAGCAGCAGCGTCAGCCCGTGGAGGTCGCGTGCGGTGCCGTAGCGATCCTCGGCCAGTCCTGCCGCGTCGGCGTCGTTGAGCACGGTGACCTCGCGCCCGCCCAGCGCCTTCGCGAACAACGCGCGGGCGTCGGTGCCGATCCATGCCTGGTCGATGTTGGCCGCGGTTCTGGCGTGGCCGTCGAGGACCACGCACGGCATGGTGATACCGACCGGGCCCTCCCACCCCGCCTGCGCGACGAGTTCGGCGACCGCCCCGGCGACGGCGTCGGGCGTCGACGGCTGCGGTGTCGGGATCTTGATGCGCTCATGGGTGAGCAGGCCGGTGGCCAGATCGACCTCGGCGCCCTTCACCCCGCTGCCGCCGATATCGATACCGAATGCGTGCCCCCGAGTGGACATGGTTCAACCCCTTGCTGACGTGGTCGAGGTGCCTGGCAGACACCAGGGAGAAGAGTAGCGGTAGTCACCCCTCGCGCGACGAGCCACGACATGTGATGCGATGGGTGGGTGCCCGAATACACCGAGCCCGAGACCGTAACCGCCCCCACCACATCCGCCGATTACGAGCAGTTGCGGCGCCTGGCCGTCGAGCTCGCCGAGACGGCCGCCGCGCATGTGCGCGCCCGCAGGCCCGAGGTGTTCGCCGACGACGGACCCGTGGCGGGCGCCGTGGCCACCAAGGGGCACGTCACCGATCCGGTCACCATCGTCGACACCGAATCCGAACAGCTGATCCGTGCGCTGCTCGCCGAGCGCAGGCCCGGTGACGCGATTCTGGGGGAGGAGGGCGGCGGCGATGTCGGCGCCACCGCGGCGGGTGCCGTCACCTGGGTCGTCGACCCGATCGACGGCACCGTGAACTTCCTTTACGGGCTCCCCGGCTACGCCGTCTCGGTGGGCGCGGTGGTCGACGGCAAGCCCGTGGCGGGCGCCGTGGTCGACGTCGCCGCCGCCACCACCTACAGCGCCGCACTGGGCGCTGGATCGCACGCTGTGCGACCGGACGGCACCCGGGTGGCATTGCGCTGCAGTAGCGAGGATTCCCTCTCGGTGGCCCTGGTAGCCACCGGCTTCGCCTATGGCAGCGCGCGCCGGGCCCGCCAGGCGCAGCTGCTCACCGAGATCCTGCCGCGGATCCGCGACATCCGCCGCCTCGGCGCCGCCGCCATGGACCTGTGCCATGTCGCTTCGGGCAGGCTCGAGGCGTACTACGAGCACGGCCTCAACGCCTGGGACTGGGCCGCGGGTGCCCTCATCGCCGCCGAAGCGGGTGCGGTCGTGCACGTTCCCCCGGTCACCGTCGGCGGCGCCGCGGGCGAACTGACGGTCGTCGCGGCCCCCGGTATCGCCGGGGACCTCACCGACCTGCTCGACCGGGTCGGCGCGCCGACGGCGCTACCGGACTAGGTCGCTCAGCACTTGACTTCGCGTGCGGCGTCGAGGAGGTCCGGGTCGATCGAGGACGAGCTCGCTCCGGGCGCCAGGTTCTTGAGCGACCGGAGCACCGCCTCGGCGTCGGCGCCGGGCCGCAGCGATTCACCGAACGCCTGGCCGAGGACCAGATCGACGGTGTCGTCGGTGCGCGGATCCTCGATCAGCTCGGCGCAGGGCGCGATCAACTGCACCGAGGCGGCCGCGGGCCGACCGTTCACACCGAACCGGATCTGACCGGTGCAGGTGAGGTCGCCGCTGACATAGACCGGATCGTTACCGACCTGTGTCCCCGGCGCGCCGGCGAAGCCGAGGTCGGCCAGTGCCGCGCCGATGTTGCCCGCCTGGCCGCTCTTGCCGTTGGCGTTGAACACCCGCACCCGAGACTCCGACAGGGCCGCCGGGTCGACCTCCGCGAGTCGCGTCGGACCCACCCGGGTACCCAGTGCCGCGGGCTGCGGCGCGTTGGTGGCCGTCGGCGTGCTCGGCGCGTTGCACGCCATCGGTTCGTTGCTGTCGTCACGGGTTCGGAACGCCGTGATCCAGACGAACAGGCTCACCAGAGCCAGCACGAGGACGAGCGCGAGCCAGAGCTCGGGCCGCCGCCGCGGAAAGGGTTTGCCGTCGCGATCTGTCGCGCTGCCTTCGGTGATCAGTGAAACCACGCGCTCACTCTACGAGTCCCGCGGCGGTGCGCGAGTCGGGGAGGTCTCGGCGAGTTTCCCGGCAGGTGACGATTCGTCGTCGGTTTCGGCTCGGCGCGGGTTTGATTGCGACTTTCGTCCATTGGTCCGCTATTGTCTGGCCGCCCAGATCGAATATTTACCGGTGAAACGGTGGTCGGTCGCGGGAACAACAAGGGCATGTCCTGCGTTTACCGAACGCTGTCGGAGTAGATCGCTAGCCGATCGAACCTGATAGACGACCGGTGCACGTGTGAGGTGCACCACCGGCGGGGCGGTACGAACGCCGGAACCCTGCGGGGTTACGGCAATCGACTGATCCGGGATATACGGAGTAAGGACTGAGGGGAAGACGACATGGCAACCGACTATGACGCACCGCGGCGCACCGAATCCGACGAGGTGTCGGAGGATTCGCTCGAGGAGCTGAAGGCCCGCCGCAACGAGGCGCAGTCCGCCGTCGTGGACATCGACGAATCCGATACAGCGGAATCGTTCGAGCTTCCCGGCGCGGACTTGTCCGACGAGGTACTCAGCGTTCGGGTGGTCCCGAAGCAGGCGGACGAGTTCACCTGCTCGAGCTGTTTCCTCGTGCATCACCGCAGCCGACTGGCCACCGAGAAGGGTGGACAGCTCATCTGCATGGATTGCGCGCTCTAGCGGCAGGCAGTGCGTGGCCCCGTGCGGTCGATCGACCCGCATGGGCTACGCGGACTGATCCGTAGGGATCAGCGAGGAAGGGTCAGCCCGCGCTCGGGAGTCCGAGCGCGGCCAAGACCCGGTCCGGCCTTCGCGTACTGACCAACCAGTACGGCGTGGGGTCGTCCGGGTCGTCCAGCACCAGCAATACCATCGGGCCGATCCAGGCCCGGTGCTGCACATAGGCGGCGGGGTCGAGTTGTCGGCCCAGCGCCGCACTCTTGGCCGTCGGCGCGACGGCCGCGGCGCGCGCGACGAAGCTCACCGGTAGGTGGGCGCGGTCGACGCGCAGTTCCGCCGTACCATCGTCGGCCACGGTGACATCCAGGCGATGCCTGCTCATCCACAACAGAATCCAGACCGGGACCGGCGCCAGCAACACGTACGGCAGCCACGCCCGCAGACCCGGCGCGCCCATGTGGATCTCGGCCGCGAGCAGGCCAGCGATCGCGAAGCCGACCGGCCACCACCACAGCGGCACCCACAGGCGCTCGGAGTAGGGCGACGGACCCTGCGCGCTCGGCGCACGGTGGTCGGTGTCTGTGGTCGCGGTCGTCGGGGAATGGGGCTGGTCGGGCACCCCTCAACACTAGGTCACCGCACCAGGGCTGCGACGAGAAGGTCCGGCCTCGACCGCGTAGTCTCGACCGATGTGAACGCACTTGCACCGATTCCGCTGCGGCGGCTCGATCCCGGCATCCCTGTGCCGACGCGTGCCCATCCGGGTGACGCGGGCGTCGACCTCTGTACCACCGAGGATGTGATCATCGAACCGGGCGAGCGGGTGCTGGTCGGCACCGGGATCGCGATCGCGTTGCCGATGGGCACGGTCGGCTTGATCCACCCCCGGTCCGGCTTGGCGGCGAAGGCCGGTCTGTCGGTGGTCAACACGCCCGGCACGGTCGACGCGGGCTACCGCGGTGAGATCAAGGTGTGCCTGATCAACCACGACCCGCGCACCGCCATCGAGCTGCGTCGCGGCGACCGCATCGCGCAGTTGCTGGTGCAGCGGGTCGAGTTGGTCGACTTCGCCGAGGTCGACGATCTCGACGAGACCGCCCGTGGCAGCGGCGGGTACGGGTCGAGCGGCGGGCATGCCAGCCTGGCCGGCAAGGAGGCGTGATGGGTCTGTTCGGAAAGAAGAAGCGCGTGCGTGACGACGCTGCCGACGACTACGTCGAATACGACGACGTCGAGTACGACGAGGCGGACTACGACTTGGACGCGGACTCCGACGAGTACGACACCGACGAGTTCCAGCGCCCCGACTTCGCGCGCCTCGACTTCGACGACGCTCCCACCGATGAGCGCATCTACGGCAATTTCGACCATGCCCCCGATGCCGCCGCGGGCCCCTACGACATCAGCGAGGTCTCCGACGAGGCCATCTCGCGTCGCCTCGATCTCGGCTCGGTGCTCATCCCGGTGCCCCAGGGCGGGCAGTTGCAGGTGGAGATGAGTCCCGACGGCACCCCGCAGGCGGTGCACCTGGCCACCGAGCACGGCAGGCTCACGGTCGCCGCCTACGCCGCGCCGAAGTCGGCGGGTCAGTGGCGCACGGTCGCCGCGGATCTGGCGGAGTCGCTGCGCGGTGACGGTGCGAGCGTGGCTGTCGAGAAGGGCCCGTGGGGCCGCGAGGTCAAGGCGATCACCGAGGGCGCCGATCTGCGTTTCATCGGTGTCGACGGTCCTCGCTGGATGATCCGGCTGGTCGCCGCCGGCCCCAAGGGCGCCGTCGACGATCGCAGCCCGCTGATCACCGCTGCCCGCGCGGTCCTGGCCGACGCCGTGGTCCGCCGCGGCACCGAACCCCTGCCCGTGCGCGACCCGCTCCCGGTGGTCCTGCCCCAGGAACTGGCCGAACAGCTGGCCGCCGCCCATCAGCAGCAGGTCCAGGCCCAGCAGGACGCGCTCGAGGCCCAGGCGGCCGCCGCGGCCGCTCCGCCGCCCTCGGCCCTCCCGCCGAAACTGCCGGACGAGCCGCGTCGAGGCGCGGACGGTTCGGCCATGCAGCAACTCGGCCTGAACTGAGTTGGGCTCCTCCGCCTCTCCGCGGCTTTCGCCGGTCGTGGGGAGGTGGTTCGGCTGGTGAACGGGCCGGTGGTTCGGGGTGGGTCTGATGTCGGGGCTACCTGGCGAGTTAGCCCTGTACTAGCGAAATCAGTTGTCCTGCAGGATGTTTCGTTGCCTGGGGGTCGCTGGTAGTAACTTGCCCAACTCTGTGAACCCGGCATGCCCGAGTACCGCCGGGTCGGCGCCCAGCTCGGCGAGTGTCACCCGGTGTAGTCGGGCTGACGGCAATGTTGCCGCCCATTCCTCGGCGACAGCGATCGGGTGGACCGGGTCGTCCTCGGCGCCGACCACCGCGACCGGCACGTCGTTGCCCGCCAAGTCGTCCAGCGACGGCCACGCGTATGCGGCGGCCTCGTCCAGCGCTGCGGGCAGATGCGGCCACTGCCCGCGCCAGGACTGGGTCAGTGCGTCGGCCAACCAGACCGGACTCGAGGCGCGCATCCGCTCGATCACCGCCTCCAGGCCGTCGGCTCGCAGTTGCTCGGCGGTAACCGCGGCGCTCAATGCGGCTGGGCACGCGGCGGTTTCGGCACCCGTCCAGGCGGGTAATGCTGTGATGACACCGACTACCGCGGTCCGGTGCTCGGCTGCCCAGTCGAGTGCGATCGCGGCGCCGAGGGAGATGCCCGCGGCCAGGACCGGACCGCGCGCCGCGGCAGCGTCCAAAGCCGCGGTACAGCTCCCGATCACGGCCTGCGGGTCCGGTTCGACGGCGTGGAAGGCGAGTCCGTACGCGAGGGCGGCAGGCCCGAACGCACGGGCCGCGAAATCGGCGTCGGAGCCGGTCCCCGGCAGGGCGACCACGGTGACCTGGGGTGGGGTGCGCAACACCGACCGAGCGTAGCGGCCGGGCGTTTGCCCATCTACAGTGGCGGTGTACGGCCAACTAGCGGGAGAAGCGTGACATGTCGTCATCCACGGGCGGACACAAGTCGGGATCGGGTCCGGACTCGGGATATTTTCGCCGACTCGGTCGTCGTCTCACCGCCGATATCGACCAGCTCGACGCCGAGGAATTGGCCGAGACGGTCGATGCCTCCGGTGCCCGGCGGGCCAAGGATTGCTGTCGTGGCGAAGAGGCGACGATTCTGGGCAGACTCCGCAGTGTCGAGGCGTGTCCCAAGGCGGCCGGTGCCACCGTGCAGGCCGAGTTCTTCGACGGCACCGATGCCATCACCCTGGTGTGGATCGGGCGCAGGCGCATTCCCGGTATCGAACCGGGCAGGCGCATTCTGGTCCGTGGTCGCGTCGGCGACCGCGACGGCCGCAAGGTGATCTTCAACCCCTACTACGAATTGCGCGGGAACAGCTGACGTATGCCCTCCAGCGACGAGTACCGCACTGCCGCGGACCCCGAAGCCACCGTGGCGTTGCCCGTGGTCACCGATGAAACGGTGGACCCGGAGATCGACACCGAGGTCGACAAGGCCGAACAAACCTTGCTCGAGCAGCTCGGCGGTTTCAGCGGCCTGATCTATTCCACCCTCCCGGTTCTGGTTTTCGTCCCGGTGAACACCTTCGCAGGCCTCACCGTGGCCATCTGGGCCGCTCTCGGCGTCGCCGCCGCCATCCTGATCTGGCGGCTGGTGCAGCGCAGCCCCATCCAGCCTGCCGTCTCGGGCTTCCTCGGCGTCGGCCTGTGCGCGCTCATCGCCCAGCGAGTGGGGGAGGCCAAGGGCTTCTTCCTTTTCGGCATCTACACCAGCCTGGTGTACGCGGGCGTGTTCGCGGTGTCGATCCTGCTGCGCAGACCGCTGGTCGGGGTGATCTGGGGCGCGCTCAACGGGCACGGTCACCGCTGGCGGACCGACAAGCGCATTCGCAAGCTCTACGACCTGGCCACCGCGGTCTGGGTGGTCGTGTTCGGCGCCCGCTATCTGGTGCAGTCGCAGCTCTACGACACCGACCACACCACCTGGCTGGCCGTGGCGCGGATCGGTATGGGCTGGCCGCTCACCGCGGTCGCCCTGGTGGTCACCGTGTGGGCGGTGCGCCGCGCCGGGCACCTGCCCGCCGAGAAAGCCGACAAGCCCGGCGCGGGAACGGAATCCGTGCCCGCGTAAGGGTGGGCAGCGCGCCGCCGGAGGTGGGGAAGTACCCACCCTGGGGTATCTGGTCGCGACCGGCTGTTCGTCGCACGATCAATGCGTAGGAAAAACGCGATGATCGTGAGAGGACCGGCGACCATGATGGCAACCGAGCACCGAAATGAGCGACCGGCCACCACAGCACGCCGCGACGCCGCCAAGACCCCGGCGCCCGTGCTGTCGGAGAGCAAGCGCCTCGGCGCCGAACTCGACGCGCTGATCGGCCCGGCGGCCGCCGGTGATCGCGACGCCGTCGCCGAGATCCTGCGCCTGGTGCACCCGGTGGTCCGCCGGTACTGCTCGGCCCGCATGGGCACCACCGGACATCTCACCGTCACCGCCGACGATGTCACCCAGGAAGTCCTGATCGCCACCGTCACCGCCATCCCGCGCTACCGCGATCAGGGCAAGTCGTTCCTGGCCTTCGTCTACGGCATCGCCGCCAACAAGGTCTCCGACGCGTTCCGTCGCGGCAAGCACACCGCCTACCCCACGGCCGAGCTGCCCGACAGTGCCAGCACCTCGGCGGGTCCGGAGGAATGGGTGCTGGCCTACGAGCGCCGCGCCGCCACCCTCGAACTGATGAAGGTGCTCGCGCCGAATCACCGTGAGGTGCTGCACATGCGCATCGTGCTCGGCTGGAGCGCGGCCCAGACCGCCGAGGCCATCGGCACCAGCCCGGGCGTGGTCCGGGTGATGCAGCACCGCGCGCTCAACAAGCTGCGCGCGGAACTGAAAGTGGCGTAAGGGCTTACGGCCGCACGCCGTGCGTCGCCAGGGTGAGCCGCAGATCCTCTTCGGCCTCCACCGAGGTGACGAACAGCAGTTCGTCGTCACCCTCGAACGGATCGTCGGGTTGCGGCACGATGACCCGGCCACCGCGCAGGATCGTCACCAGCGCGGTATCGCGCGGCATCTTCAAGGTCCGCACCGGCTTTCCGGCCAGCTGGGTGTCGGCGGGCAGGGTGATCTCGACCAGATTGGCCTGCCCTTGCCGCAGCGTCATCAGCCGCACCAGATCACCCACCGACACGGCCTCCTCGACCAGCGAGGCGAGCAGCCGCGGCGTCGACACCGCCACGTCGACGCCCCACGACTCGTTGAACAGCCATTCGTTGCGCGGATCGTTGACCCGCGCCACCACCCGGCGCACCCCGAACTCGGTCTTGGCGAGCAGGGCGTGCACCAGATTCGCCTTGTCGTCGCCGGTGGCCGCGATCACCACCTCGTAGGTCTCGAGATCGGCGTTCTCCAGCAGCGACAGCTCGCAGGCGTCGGCGTGCACCCAGACGGCGTCGGGGATCGCGGCGGGATCGATGTGGTCGAGCTGGCGTTCGAGCAGCATCACCCGATGTCCGCCGCGTAGGAGTTCCCTGGCGATCGAGCGCCCGACCGCGCCCGCTCCGGCGATGGCGACCTTCATGTGTTCAGTCCTCGCTCAGTGGGGCCTTGGCGGCCAGGGCGATCGCCTCGCCGACCGTGCCGGACGTGGCCGCGACATAGACGACGTCGTCGGCCTGGACGATCGTCTTGGATTCGGGCAGCAGGCCCTGGCCGAAGCGCAGGATGAACGCCACCCGCACCTGCAGGTCGCGTTCCAGATCGCGCACCGTGCGACCGGACCAGTCCTCGTGCAGGGTCAGCTGGGTCACCGCGACCGCGCCGGTGGGATCGCGCCAGGTGGTGGTCGAGTTGTCACCGATGAGGGTGCGCAGGAACCGGTCGGTGGTCCACGGCACGGTGGCGATGGTCGGGATGCCGAGTCGTTCGTACACCTCGGCGCGCTTGGCGTCGTAGATGCGAGCGACGACACGTTCGACGCCGAACATCTCTCTGGCCACTCGCGCCGAGATGATGTTGGAGTTGTCACCGGAGCTCACCGCGGCGAAGGCGTCGGCGCGCTCGATCCCGGCGCGGGTCAGCACCTCACGGTCGAAGCCGACGCCGATCACTTCCTGCCCGGTGAAGCCCTCACCGAGGCGGCGGAAGGCGGTGGGATCCCGGTCGATGACCGTGACCTCGTGACCCACCCGGGTCAGCGCACGCGCCAGTGACGAGCCGACACGCCCGCACCCCATGATCACTACGTACACCGTGCACCCTCGTTCCTTGCCTACCCGTGGCGTCCGGCAAGGACCGTACCCGCCGGATGCTCCCATCGCCCATTTTCCCCGCGCCGCCACGGGGCAAACAATCCGGACATCGCCGTGACGCCGATCAACGTGCGCGCGAAGGTGCTGGTGAACTCCTCTATGCTCAGCCCGGTGTCCAAGTTGACGACGGCAGCCAAGCGTGTGCTGCTGGGCAGGCCGTTCCGTAGCGATTCGCTCGGCCACACGTTGTTGCCCAAGCGTATCGCTCTTCCGGTCTTCGCCTCCGACGCGATGTCGTCGGTCGCGTATGCCCCGGAGGAAATCTTCCTGGTGCTGTCGGCGGCGGGCATCTCGGCCTATGTGTACGCGCCGTGGGTCGGGCTTGCCGTAGCCCTGGTGATGGCGGTGGTCGTTGCCAGCTACCGGCAGAACGTGCACGCCTACCCGTCGGGCGGTGGTGACTACGAGGTCGCGACCAAGAACATCGGACCCAACGCCGGTCTGACGGTCGGCAGCGCGCTGCTGGTCGACTACGTGCTCACCGTCGCGGTGTCGATCTCCTCGGCGGCGTCGAACATCGGGTCCGCCATTCCGTTCGTGGCCACACACAAGGTGTTGTTCGCGGTGGTGGCGATCGCGATCCTGACCGCGATCAACCTGCGCGGCGTGCGCGAATCCGGTACGGCGTTCGCGATTCCGACGTACGCGTTCATCGTCGGCATGGTCGTGATGCTGGCCTGGGGCCTGTTCCGTACCTACGTGCTCGGTGACGATATCCAGGCCGAGTCCGCCGGTTTCGGGCTCAACGCCGAAGACGAGCACCTCTACGGCTTGGCCTTCGCCTTCCTGATCGCGCGCGCCTTCTCCTCCGGCTGTGCGGCGCTGACCGGTGTCGAAGCCATCAGCAACGGCGTGCCCGCGTTCCGTAAACCCAAGTCGCGCAATGCCGCGACCACCCTGCTGCTGCTGGGTTCCATCGCGATCGTGCTGCTGATGGGCATCATCATCCTGGCCCAGAAGATCCGCGTCGTGTACGCGCACGACCCCGCGCACCTGGTCGGCGCGCCCGCCGATTATCACCAGAAGACCCTGATCGCGCAGATCGCCGAAGCGGTGTTCCACGGTTTCCCGATCGGCTTCTTCTTCATCACCATCGTCACCGCCCTGATCCTGGTGCTGGCCGCCAACACCGCGTTCAACGGTTTCCCCGTGCTCGGTTCGATCCTGGCCCAGGACCGCTACCTGCCCCGTCAGCTGCACACCCGCGGCGACCGGCTCGCGTTCTCCAACGGCATCTTGTTCCTCTCGGGTGCCGCGATCGCGTTCGTGGTGTTCTTCGGCGCCGAAGTGACCAAGCTGATCCAGCTCTACATCGTGGGTGTGTTCGTCTCGTTCGTGCTGAGCCAGACCGGCATGCTGCGGCACTGGACGCGCCTGCTGCGCACCGAGACCGACCCCGCGCAGCGCAGGCAGATGAAGCGGTCCCGGGTGATCAACGCGATCGGTCTGACCGCGACGGGCGCCGTGCTGATGATCGTGCTGGTGACCAAGTTCTTCGCCGGCGCCTGGATCGCGATCCTCACGATGGTGGCGATCTTCGTCGTGATGAAGCTGATCCGTAAGCACTACGACTCGGTCTCGCGCGAACTCGACGAATCCGACTGGGACGGCGTGCTGCCCAGCCGCACCCACTCGCTGGTCCTGGTCTCCAAGCTGCATCTGCCCACCCGCCGCGCGCTGGCCTTCGCGCGCGCCACCCGCCCGGACACCCTGGAAGCGGTGACGGTCAACGTCGACGACGCCGACACCCGCAAGCTGGTGCGCGAATGGGAGAACAGCGAGATCAATGTGCCGTTGAAGGTGATCGAATCGCCCTATCGCGAGATCACCAAGCCGGTGCTCGATTACGTCAAGCGGGTGCGCAAGGACGCCCCGCGCGACGTGGTCACCGTCTTCATTCCCGAATACGTGGTCGGCCACTGGTGGGAGCAGGTCCTGCACAACCAGTCCGCGCTGCGGTTGAAGGGCAGGTTGCTGTTCGAGCCCGGTGTGATGGTGACGAGCGTGCCGTGGCAGCTCAGTTCCTCCACCAGGGCCAAGCAGGCAGCCGATGTGAACGCACCGGGTTCGGTGCGTCGAGGTTTCGAACGACCAGGACGTCGCGAATGAGCGGCGCGCCGGTCGAGGGTGAGAGTGGGTGTGGCCGTGAGTGATTGGAGCGGACAAGAATTCGAGGTGCGTCTCGGGGCGCCCGGGCACGGTGGGTTCATCGTCGGGCGCCACGAGGGCCGGGTCGTGTTCGTGCGACACGGACTGCCCGGTGAGCTGGTGCGGGCGCGGGTGACCGAGGATCGCGGCGGTTCGTTCTGCCGGGCCGACGCGGTCGAGATCATCGAGGCGTCCCCGGACCGGGTGCCCGCGACCTGTCCCGTGTCCGGGCCGGGCGGTGCGGGCTGCTGTGACTTCTCCTTCGCGACGCCCGCGGCGCAGCGCGCGCTCAAGGCCACAGTGGTGGAAGAGCAGTTGCGTCGGTTGGCCAAGATCGAGCGCGAGATGACGGTCGAGCCGATCGCCGGTGATTCCGGTGAGGTCACCGGTGGCTGGCGCACGCGGGTGCGGTTGGTCGTGGACGGCGCGGGGCGCGCCGGTGTGCACCGTTACCGCAGCACCGAGGTGATCGCGGATCTGCGCTGCCCGCAGCCTGTCGCCGGTGCGCTCGACGGCGTCGCGGATCGGTTGTGGACCCCGGGGGCCGATCTGGTCGTCGCGGTCGACGGTGACGGTGTGCGTCATATCGTCGAACTGGCCGAGACTCCTGCTGCCGGTCCCGCCGGCCGCCCGCAGACACCGCGTGGCGCGAGCCGTGGTCGCGGTCAGCGGCCGGGGCGTCGTCGTGAGTCGGCGCCGCCGGTGGGTGACGAGCGTGGCGCGATCCGGGACCGGGCGGCTTCGCGGAAGTCGGCGATGAACGCGCCTCGTGAGGAGTGCGTGGTCGAGGGTTCGGGTCGCGTCGTCGAGTATGTGGCGGGGCGTCGCTGGGAATTGTCGGCGACGGGATTCTGGCAGGCGCATCGCGGTGCGGCGCAATGCTATTCGGACCTGATCGCCGAGTGGTCGGGGCTCGCCCCCGGCGGTTCGGGGTGGGACCTCTACGCCGGTGTGGGCGTGTTCGCTGCCCGCCTGGCCGAGCAGGTGGGGCAGACCGGGGCGGTGACCGGAGTCGAATCCGCTCGTTCGGCGGTTGCCGACGGGGTGGCGGCGCTGGGGGATCTGCCCTGGCTGGAACTGCGTAGTGAGCGGGTCGAGGCGTGGGCTCGCAGTGCTTCCGGTAGGCCGGATGTCGTGGTGCTCGATCCGCCGCGGGCGGGGGCAGGCAAGGATGTCGTCGCCGCTGTGGCCGATGCCGATCCGCGCCGGATTGTTCACATCGGTTGCGACCCGGCGGCTTTCGCTCGTGATCTGGGGTTGTACCTGGACGCCGGGTACCACCTGGCGGAGCTGCGGGCCTTCGACGCCTTTCCGGCGACGCACCACGTCGAATGCGTGGCGCTGCTCGACCGCTGAGTGTTCGGTGATCCCGGACGATTCCACCGATAGAAAGAGAGAGTTCGCGCTACATTGTCTCAATGGTGGACGTGAACGACTCACGCCGGTTCGTTGTCATCGGGGTGGGCTGGCCGGGCTGGCCGCCGCCGTGTGGCTGGCGGAAGCCGGTGAACAGGTGACCCTGCTGGAGCGGCGAGGTCGGCTCGGCGGCCGCACGCAGGCGATGCGGGTTGCCGAGGTGGACGACCTCGCCGACAACGGCCAGCACGTGGTGGCCAGTGGGTACCGGAGCCTGTGGCGGTATCTGGAGAGCGTGGGCGCGCTGCAACACGTGGAGTTCCCCGGGGCCGGGAGCCTGCGCTGGCCGGGCGGTCGCGCAGTCATGTTGCACACCAAGGGTTTCGGAGCCGTGCGCACGCTGATGGGTGCGCATCCCGACGCGGGACCGCTGGAGCGGCTGCGCGCGCTGCGTTCCGCGCTGACGTTGGTGCGGCAGGCGCTGTGGCAGCCGGCCTACCTCGCCGACATCACCACCGACGAGTGGTTCCGGCGCCTGGCCATGCCGCCGAAAGCGCGGGAAGCCCTGTGGGATTGGCTCGCGCTCGGCATCGCCGCGGAACCGGTGGACAGGGAGTCGGCGAAGGTGTTCGCCGATGTGCTGGCCACCGGGGTCCGGATCGGGATGCGGACCCGGAAGGGTGTGACCATCGGCTACCCCACCGTGGATCTGGACACTCTCTACATCACCGGTGCCGAGAAGGTCTTCGAACGTCACGGGGTCGACGTGCGCTACCGGGCGGTGGCCCGCAAGATCGTCATCGTCGACGGTGAAGCGACCGGGGTGCAGCTGGCGGACGGCTCGGTGGTCGAGGCCGATGCGGTGATCTGCGCGGTTCCGAACTCGAGTATCAGCGGGCTCCTCGACGACCTGCCCGAACACGCCGAAATATACGCGGCCGCAGACAAACTGGGTTTCACGCCGATCGTGAGCACGAACCTGTATCTGGACCGGCCGCTGAAAACCAAGTCGGCCATGGAGGCGCTGATCGGCGGCACCGGAGTGATCGATCAGGTCTTCGACCGGCAGCGCATGCACCAGCGCGCACCCGACGGCACCTGGCTGTACTGCCTGACCACCAGCGGCGCCTACGAGCAGATCCACAAGAGCAACAGCGAGATCGTCGCCGAGCAAATGGATCTCATCCGCCGCTACTACCCGGAAGCCGCCGACGCTCAGGTCGTCACCGGCCATGTGGTGAAGATGCCGAAGGCAACCTTTTCCCAGGTTCTCGGTACCGACAACCTGCGCCCCGACCAGCGCACCTCGGTCCCGAACCTGATGCTGGCCGGCGACTGGACCCGCACGGACTGGTGCGCCACGATGGAAAGCGCCGTCCAGAGTGCCGAACGCGCCGTCGAAGCGCTGCTCGCGCAGCCTGAGCAGACCGGCCGCGTCAGTCGAGGGCCCAGGTGACGCGGACGCTTGCTCCGACTTCGGTTTCGCCGGGGACCACGGGAACCGGGGAGCTGGCTCGGGCCATCAGCATGGGGGTGGAGTCCATTTCCGCGCTGATGTCGTAGGCGCGGGAGCTCGGAGGTGAGGTGTCCTCGGTGATCTGGAGGACAGCGCCCAGGCTCACTCCGGCGCGGGTCGCGTACTGCTCGGCTTTCGCCTTCGCGTCGTCGTAGGCCGCGTCGCGGGCTTGCTCGAGCAGGGGGTCCGGGTCGGCGATGCCTCGGGTGAGGCCGCCGAGGCGGACATCGTCGCCGCCCGCGTTCACCGCGGCGGCGACCGTTTCGGCGGGGTCGATGCCGGTGCCTTCGCGCAGCGACACACTGAGGCCGGTGGAGGCCAGGTATCCGGCGATCTCGTTGCGCCCGTTGTCGGTGTAGACGGTTTCGGTGCGCACGCTCAGGCCACTGGTGGCCATGTCCGCGTCACTCACTCCGGCGGTTCGCAGCGCCGCGACTACCGCGCTCACCCGGTCGCCGGCCCGCCCGTAGGCCCCGGCGACGGTGTCGGCGCGCGATTCCACCGACAACGTCAACCGGATCAGGTCGGGGACCGCGCGCACCACGCCGCGCCCGAAGGTGGTCGTGCTCGCCTGCCAGGACTTCTTGCTCACCGCGGTACTCCTGTCGGTCGAAGGCTGCTGTGCTGCTCAACGTCTCGCGTAAGGACCGAGTTCCGCCCGGCGGTCAGTAGTTCTCGGCGTTGCCCGAGATGGTTCGGACGGTGGCTTCCATCTGCGCGTATGCCCCGGCCGCGAGCCGTTGCAGCAGGGCGAGTTTCAGTTGCGGGTGCTGCTCGGCGAGCTCGTCGAACACGGCCGCGCTCATCACCGCCACCCGCAGCCCGGTCTCGGCGACGATGTCGTTGACGAACTTCTCGCCGGTCAACATCGGGATCTCGCCGAACGACATCCCCGACGACAACGTCACCAACCGGTGCACCCGCCCGTCGGTGCCCGCGAAGGTGGCCCGCACCCGCCCGGCGAGAATCAGATACAGCCCGGACCGTGGCTCGCCGCGCTCGGCGATCACCTCGCCGCGGGCGAAGGTGCGGGCGACGAAATCCGCGCACAGCCGGTCCCGGTCGGCGGCGGCGAGCCCCACCAGCAGCGGATGCTCGTGGAGGTCGATCGACGTGGCGGCGCGCGTTCCCGGCGGCCGATGCCGGTCGAGCACGATGTCCTCACACCATTCGGTCGCGGTGTCGCGGTCGACGAACACCCGCCCGCGCGGATCGTCGGGATCCAGACTCGACACCTCGTGACCGAGCTTGGCATCGGGATCGACCAGCGCCACCCGGCTGCCCCGGCGCACCAGCTCGGTCTGCAACTGCTCGACCATCCCGCGGGCCACCTGGCTCACCTCACCGACCCGGCGCAGGTCGATCACCAGCGCGTCGAGCTCGTCGGCGTTGCCCTCGATCGCCCGCACCGCCCGCTCGGCACCGGCGAACAACAGGTCGCCGTGCAGCTCGTAGACCCGCGCACGGTCACCATGGGCGGCCAGCACCTCGGCGTCCTCGGGGGTACGGCGCAGTCGCGACGGCAGCTGCGCGACCGAGTAGTCGGCGCGGATCGCGGTGCGCGCCGATCGGGTCACGTGACAGAAGTGCAGTTCGAGCCGTCGCGACAGCTCCCGGCACGCCGCCACCCCGCGCACGCTGTTGCCCTGCCCGTCCAGCCTCGGTGAATACACCGAGATCCCGAGCTGACCGGGCAGCACCGCGATGATCCCGCCGCCGACCCCGCTCTTGGCGGGCAGCCCGACCGTGGTCACCCAGTCACCGGCGGCGTTGTACATGCCGCAGGTGGTCATCACGCTGAGCACCCGTTCGGTGAGCGAGGTCGACAGCGCCCGTTCGTGTGTCTTCGGATTGACCCCGTTGTCGGCCAGGGTCGCCGCCATCACAGCCAGATCGGCGCAGGTGATCTCGATCGAGCACTGCCGGAAGTACCGGTCGACCACGTCGTCCGGATCGACATCGATGATGCCGACCGAGCGCAACATGTACCCGATCGCCCGATTGCGGTACCCCGTGCGGGCTTCGGATTCGTAGACCGCCTCGTTCATCGTCAACTCGCGCCCGGCGAAGCGGGAGTAGCAGCGACGGACCCGCTCGAACTTGTCGGCGGCGTCGCGGCCGTCGATCAGCGAGGCCGCGGTGATGGCCCCGGAGTTGATCATCGGATTGCTCGGGCGCTGGGTGTCGGGTTCGAGGCTGATCTCGTTGAACGGTTCACCCGACGGCTCCACATCGATGTGCTCGGCCACCCCGTCGAGTCCGCGATCGGCCAGCGCCAGCGCGTAGGTGAACGGCTTGGAGATGGACTGGATGGTGAACCCGATGTCGGTGTCGCCGACCTGATAGACGAGTCCGTCGGCGGTCGCCAGGCACAGTCCGAACGAATCCGGTGCTACGGCGGCGAGCTCGGGGATGTAGTCGGCGGGTGCGCCGGAGGTGTCGTCGCGACAGGCCGCGTACACCTCGTCGAGCATGCCCGCCACGACACCCGGGTCGATCGTGCGCGTCGCGCCGTGCGGTCGAGTCACAGCGTCACTGTAGGTCGCGGCGTCGATGGCCCGGTCCTGGACGCGCGGGGGAGATTGTCCTCACAGCCCAGAACTCGGTGAGGTAAGCCTTGGTCGAACCCGATTTCCGCCCGCGCGTCCTGTTCACCGGGCCTGCGGCGGTATCGTCGTCGCGACCGTAGAGCTCGCCGTGCCCGTGCTGGGAAGGGCCCGCGAGCCTGTGCCCGTCACGCGGGCAAATACACTGGGCTGATCACAATGTAGTCCGGAGGGAGCGAGTTCAGGTGGGAGTGCTGTCGCGGGTGGATTCACCCGAAGATCTGCGCCGGCTGAGCGTGCCGCAGCTGCGGGAACTGGCGGACGAGATCCGCGAGTTCCTGGTGCAGAAGGTCGCCGCCACCGGAGGCCATCTCGGCCCCAATCTCGGGGTGGTCGAGCTGACCATCGCCTTACACCGGATTTTCGATTCGCCCGCCGATCCGTTGATCTTCGACACCGGCCACCAGGCGTATGTGCACAAGATCCTCACCGGTCGCAAGGATCGCTTCGACTCGCTACGCAGCCGCGACGGTCTGTCGGGCTACCCGAGCCGCGCCGAGAGCGAACACGACTGGGTCGAGTCCTCACACGCGTCGGCCGCGCTGTCCTACGTCGACGGCCTCGCGAAGGCGTTCGCGCTCACCGACCAGGACCGCACCCCGGTCGCGATCGTCGGCGACGGCGCGCTCACCGGCGGCATGTGCTGGGAGGCGCTCAACAACATCGCGGGTGCGCCCGATCGCCCGGTGGTGGTGGTGGTCAACGACAACGGCCGTTCCTATGCCCCCACGATCGGCGGACTCGCCGACCGCCTGACCGCCCTGCGCACCCAGCCTGCCTATGAGCACGCGCTCGACGCCGGGAAACGCATCCTGAAAAGCATTCCCGCCGTGGGTGATTCGGCGTATTCGATGGTTCACGCCCTCAAGGCCGGGATCAAGGACGCGGTGAGCCCGCAGGAACTGTTCTCCGATCTGGGCATGAAGTACGTCGGCCCGGTCGACGGCCACGATCTCGTCGCGCTCGAGGCGGCGATGCGGCGTGCCAAGGACTTCGGTGGCCCGGTCGTCGTGCACGTGGTCACCCGCAAGGGCAACGGTTACGAGCACGCCGAGAACCACGTCGCCGACCAGATGCACGCCTGCGACCCGATCGACCCGCTCACCGGCCGCCCGCTGGCGGGCAAGAAGGCCAAGGGCTGGACCGCGGTGTTCTCCGAGGAGCTCATCGAACACGGTGCGCGCCGCGACGACATCGTCGCCATCACCGCCGCCATGCCGGGCCCCACCGGCCTGGCCGCGTTCGGTGAACGCTTCCCCGAGCGCATGTTCGACGTCGGTATCGCCGAACAGCACGGCATGGCCTCGGCCGCCGGTCTGGCGCTGGGTGGCATGCACCCCGTGGTCGCCATCTACGCCACCTTCCTCAACCGTGCGTTCGACCAGCTCCTGATGGACGTGGCATTGCTGAAGCAGCCCGTCACGGTCGTGCTGGATCGCGCGGGTGTCACCGGCCCCGACGGCGCCAGCCACAACGGCATGTGGGACTTCTCGCTGCTGGGCATCATCCCCGGTATCCGGGTCGCGGCCCCGCGCGACGGTGCCACGCTACGGGAGGAACTGGCCGAAGCGCTCGCCGTCTCCGACGGTCCGACCGTGCTGCGGTTCCCGAAGGGCAGTGTCGCCGAGGACATCACGGCCGTGGAACGTCTCGACGGGCTGGATGTGCTGCGATTGGCCGTGCCCGGTGCGGGCTCCGCCCAGTCCCAGCACGGTGACGTCCTGATCGTCGCCGTCGGCCCCTTCGCCGACACCGCGATGAAGGTCGCCGAACTCCTCGAACCTCGAGGCATTTCGGTCACCGTCGTCGACCCGCGCTGGGTCATCCCGGTGTCGGACACCTTGGTCAAGCTCGCGGAGAACTACCGCCTCGTGGTCACCGTCGAAGACGGCGGTCTGCACGGCGGCATCGGCTCCACCGTCTCCGCCCGCCTGCGCGACGCGGGCCTGGACGTCCCCACCCGCGATCTCGGTGTGCCCCAGCAGTTCCTGGACCACGCCTCCCGCAACGAGATCCTCGAAGAACTCGGCCTCACCCCCGACGCCATCGCCCAGCGGATCGGCGGCTGGCTGCAATCACGCTGACCAGAGCCGGATAACGCCCGCCGCGTGTCGGGCGTTGTCCACCTCGGGTGTTGCGTACCTTCGCTGCCGAACGGACTGCTCGGGATTCCGATCGGCAGGAGAGTAGCTGGCAGCCGCTGACGATGTCGCCCCCTCCTCGCTGCTGCCCACCGACATCGCCCAGGGCAGCGCCGCGGCGGACTGCAATCGGCTACCGGACAAGTCGGCCATGGGCATGGTGGTCCAGCAGGTCGACGCCGCCTACGGCAACGGCGCGCAGAAGTACGAGCAAGGCGTGACAGCCCGCGACGAGAAGACCCGCGCGATCCTGCATGCCCTCGGCGAGGATGCCCGAAACTGCGCGGCTCGACGGTGCCTAGTGGCCAGGCCGCCGGGCGACGACGGCGAAATTCAACGGGATGCGCGGTGCGCCGTCGGGCAATGTCCACCCCTGCTCGCAGGGCACGAGATCGGCGAACGCGGGCCAGTCCATCGTGGGCAGCTCGGTCAACGCCTCGATGACGAGCCCGGCTCCGAGCAGCGCGCCGACGATCTCGCCCAGGTCGTGGCGCCACTCGTGATTGGTGGAGTGCGCGATCTGCCCCTCGGATTCCTCGGTGTAGGTCCCCGAGTCCGAGTAGCTGCGAGCACCGCCACCGCCGAGATAGTCGTCGTCGATCTCCCACGGTTCGAACTGCATCGCACCCAGAATCGGATGGTCGTCGCGGATCACGAACACCCCGCCCGGTTCGAGCAGGTCATGGATCGACCGCGCCCACGCGGTGAGCTCCGGCAGCCAGACGATGGTTCCCGCGCTGGTCACGATGGTGTCGAAGCGCCGATCGAGCAGCGAGGAGGCGAACCGCGCGTCGCCTTCGACCCAGGTGATCTCGCGACCGTCGGCCGCGGCGATCCGCGCGGCGTGCCGCAGCGAGTTCGGCGACAGATCCAGTCCGTGTACCTCGATCGCGCCCAACCGCGCCCAGGACACGGTGTCGGTCCCGATGTGACACTGCAGATGCAGCAGGGATCGCCCCCGGATCCCGGATTCCGGTAGGTGCGGGGCCAGGACCGCGAGATCGTTGCGCACCACCGAGGAAATGTCGTCCGGGTCGGCCAGAAAGGCGTCGACGTCGTACATCCGCGAGCGCGCGTGCACGTCGGCCCGGTCGTCCCAATTCGCGCGGTTGGCGGCGATCGCTTCGGCTTCGAGCACGGCGTGACCTTTCGACGACGGTGTGACGGTGAGGATCAACGCTAGTTGCCGGATAACCGCCGGGTCGACTGATTTTGTGCCGCCGGGTCTCTCGGCACGCAGCGGGTCGCCGGCGCGGGTCGCGTCGCTCAGGGCGTGCGGCGGACCGGGGAGTATTCCTGTTCGGGGCGGCCGGTGGTGCCGTAGCGGAGTTGCATGCGTAGATCGCCGGTGGTGACGAGGGCGGCGAGGTAGCGCTGGGCGGTGGCCCGCGAGATTCCGATCGCGGTGGCGACCTCACCCGCCGACATCGGGGCAGTGGCGCCGTGCACCGCTCGGAGTACGAGTTCCCTGGTGGGGGAGGCGGTGGCAGAGCCCCGGTCCGGGGTGGCCGGGGTGGGCCGCAGCGCGTCGAGCGCCGCGTCGACCTCGCGTGCGCTCACCTCGGGGACGGCGAGGATTCTGCGGTAACGGGCGTAGCCGGCCAGGCGGGCGGCGAGGACGGTGTGATCGAACGGTTTCACCAGATACGCCAGTGCTCCCGCCGCCGAGGCGGCGCGGACCGTGGCCGATTCGGTGGCAGCGGTGAGCATCATGGCGTCGCAGTGCAATTCGCGCACCAGGTCGATGCCCGACCCATCCGGCAGATAGACGTCGACCAAGGCGAGATCGATGGCGCTCGTGGCGAGTGCCTGACGGGCGGCGGCAACGGTGTTGACGACCGCGCCGACGGCGAATCCGGGTAGCGCGCCGACGATTCCGGCATGCATGTTCGCCACCCGGAAGTCGTCATCGACCACGAGCACGGTGTAGTCGGGCCGGTTCACGACACTTCTCCCTCGTTGAGCACGCCGGGTAGGCGCGCGATGAACTCCGCCCCGCTCAGTTGTCCACCGGTGCAGGCGGCCGAGGCCAACCACACATCGCCACCGAGCGCCCGAGCGACCTGCCGCGACAACGCCAGCCCCACCCCGCGACCTCCGGGCACCCCGCCACCGTGTTTCGTCGAAACCCCGTCGGCGAACAGCGAATCCACCAGTTCCGGTCCGATTCCTGGACCGCTGTCGGCGACGGTGATGTGCAGCGTTGATCCCTCCTGCACCAACTCGGCCTCGACCAGCGCGCGGGCCTGCGCGCCGGTCTCGTTCGCCACAGAATCATCGCGGATGCGTGCGTCGAACTCGGCGGGCCCGCCCGACCCCGTGGCGGCAGGGTCGACGACGCGCACGGCATCGATGGCATTGTCGAGCAGATTGCCCAGCACTGTCGTCACATCCACCGGCGCAACAAGATTCGCGTCCACCCAGGTGCTCGGCCCCAGCCGCAACGACACCCCGTTCTCCCTGGCATGAGCGGCCTTGGCGGCGAGAAACGCTTGCAGATACGGATCGCGCACCGCATCGATCCCCGGCATGGCGGCACCGAGCGGCCCCGACCCGAGCAGCTCGTCGATGTACTTCGCGGCCTCGCTGGGCCGATCGCCGTGCAGCAACCCACTGAGCAGATGCAACCTGTTGGCGAACTCGTGCCGCTGCGCCCGCAACACCGTGCTCATCGATCGCACCGCGTCCAGCTGCCGGGTCAGCGACTCCACATCGGTCCGATCGCGCACATCGAGCACCGCCCCCAGCGCACGCCCCTCACGGGTGACCGTCCTGGCGGTGACCACGACGATCCGATCACCGACCGCCGCCTGCACCGGCTGTCCGTCAGCATTGCGAAACGCCTCGAGCACGCGCGGCGTGAGACCGATCGAATCCACCGAACGTCCACTCTCCCCGTCGATTCCGAGTAGGGCGCGCGCCTCGTCATTGATCACCGTCGTGCGCCACCTGGCATCGACCGCGACCACCCCCACGCCGATCCCGTGCAGCACCACATCCTGTTCGCGCACCAATTCGGCCAGCTCGGCGGGCTGCAAGCCCAGGGTCAACCCGTGCCACCGCCGCGCCAGCAACACCGACCCCGCGATCCCCGCGAACAGCGCGCCCATCACCAGGACGGCGGCCCGGCGCAGGTCGCTCACCAGCTGATCGCTCACCGCCTCGGTAGAGATCCCGACACTCACCTCGCCCACCACTCGATCCGAACCGGGTTCGCGAACCGGCACTTTCGCCCGCACCGAGTCGCCGAGTGTGCCGTGCTCGCGAATCACCACCTCGCGCCCTGCCAATGCCTCCGAGGGATCCGTGCTCACCCGCGCACCCAGCCGCGCCGGCTCCGGATGCGCCAACCGCAATCCCGCGTCATCGGTGATCACCACGAACAGTGCCCCGGTCCGCAGCCGCGCCGCCTCGGCTGTCTGCTCCAGTTCCCCACTCGCGAGCTCCGCGCGGAGCAGCGGCCCCGGCTCCAGCGCCGCGTACCGGGCGACCTCCTCGCGCACCACCGGATCACTGGCGACGGTGCGCGCGATGGCCAGAGCCCGCTGCCCGTACTCGGCCGACAACCGCTGATCGCTCAGGTAGGCGAACACCCCGAACGCCAGCCCCAGAATCAACGCCACCAGCGCGACCTGCAGCAACACGATCTGCGTCCGCAGCCGGACACCACGGGGGAACAGCCTCACCGGCTCAGTGTAGGCACCCCCGGTGGTCATGAGCACAATGCGCACAACGTCCGTATCGCCGCTTGCGCAGGTTGTGCGCACAAGCGCGCGACCTGTGACCCACAACACTTACCGTGCGATAGCGGCCGCACATCACACCAAGGCGGCGCCGGACACAGGAGCAGCAATGAGCAATCCACTCATCGAACTCCGGGGCGCGACGAAGCGCTTTCCCGGAACCGACGGTGGCATCCACACCGCGGTGAAGAACATCGACTTCACCGTTGCCCCCGGCGAATTCGTCGCGGTGGTCGGTCCGACCGGCTGTGGCAAGTCCACCACCCTCTCGCTGGTGTCGGGCCTCGAGCCCACCTCGGCGGGGCGCACGCTGGTGCGCGGCAAGGATGTCGACGGCATCCCCGAGGGCATCGGCTACATGTTCCAGCAGGATGCCGTGCTGCCGTGGCGCAGCGTGCTCGACAATGTCGCGCTCGGCCCGCGCTTCCGTGGCGTGTCGAAGGCGCAGGCGAAGGCCAAGGCCGCCGAATGGGTGCGCATCGTCGGGCTGGCCGGGTTCGAGGACTACTACCCGCACCAGCTCTCCGGCGGTATGCGCAAGCGCGTCGCGCTGGCCCAGACCCTGGTGAACGAACCCGAGATCATGCTCATGGACGAGCCGTTCAGCGCGCTCGACGTGCAGACCCGCCAGCTCATGCAGGACGAACTGCTGCGCGTGTGGGCAGGCACCGACGCCGCGGTGATCTTCGTGACCCACGACCTCGAGGAGGCCATCGCCCTGGCCGACCGGGTCGTGGTGATGACCGCGAGCCCCGCGACCGTCTGCGGTGACTTCCGCGTCACCCTCGAACGTCCGCGCAATGTCGAAGAGGTGCGCCTCACCGAGGAGTTCCGCGACCTCTACAGGGAAATATGGGAAACGCTGCGCGATCAGGTCGAGGCGGCTCGCACGAAGGGAGCGACCCGTGTCGCTTGAGACGATGACCAAGACAGCGGCCACCGCGCCGGAGGTCGAAGCCGAATCCGAGGAGCAGATCCTCGCCAGGGTCAAGACGAAGAATCGCAAGTCCAAGCTGCGGGTATGGGGCCTGCGGGCCGCGCTGATCGTGCTGTGGCTGGGTTCGTGGGAGCTGGTCGCCAGCGTCTGGATCGACCCGTTCTTCTACTCCAAGCCCTCCTTGATCTGGGATCGGCTGGTCGAATGGTTCACCGAGGGAACGCAGTTCGGGTCGATCTGGCTGCAGATCTTCACGACTGTGCAGGAAGCCGTGCTCGGTTTCGTGATCGGCACCGTCGCCGGCGTCGTGCTGGGCACCTTGCTCGGTCGCAGCCGCTACTGGGCCGACGTGCTCGCCCCGTTCATCAAGGCGCTCAACGCCGTGCCCCGCATCGTGCTGGCCTCGCTGTTCATCATCTGGTTCGGCTTGGGTCTGAGTTCCAAGGTCGCGACCGTGGTGGTGCTGGTGTTCTTCGCCGTGTTCTTCAACGCCTTCACCGGCGCGAGGGAAGTCGACGGCAATGTCATCAACAACGCCCGCATCCTGGGTGCGAGTAAGCGGCAGATCCTCGGCTCCATCGTGCTGCCCAGCGCCACGACCTGGATCCTGTCCAGCCTGCACACCGCCTTCGGGTTCGCGCTGATCGGCGCGGTCGTCGGTGAATACGCCGGTGCCAGTAAAGGTTTGGGCCTGCTGATCTCCAACGCCCAGGGCACCTTCGACGCGGCAGGTATCTACGCGGGCATGATCATCATCACCGTGGTCGCCCTGATCGCGGAATCGCTCATCGGCTTCGCGGAAGGGCGCCTGCTGAAATGGCGTCCCTCGCAGGCACAGTCGGGTCACGGGGTGTAGACGATGAGATACCGCAAACCCTTCGCCCTGGCTCTGCTCGCGATCAGTTCGCTGCTGCTGGCCACCGGATGCCGCGATTCGCGGTCCATCCCGATGGCCGACGGCAGACCCCAGATCACCATCATGGTCGGCGGTCTGGAGAAGGTGATCTACCTGCCCGCGATGCTCGCCCAGCAGCTCGGCGCGTTCGAGGCCAACGACATCGACGTGAAGCTGCTCGGCGAACAGTCCGGCGCCAGCGCAGAAACCGCGTTGCTCACCGGTGACGTCCAGGCCGTGGTCGGCTTCTACGACCACACCATCGACCTCCAGGCCAAGGACCAGTGCCTACAGACAGTGATCCAATTCGCCGACGTGCCAGGCGAAGTCGAACTGGTCTCCACCGCCGACGCCGACACCATCCGCTCGCCCGCCGACTTCCGCGGCCGCAACCTCGGCGTCACCTCGCTCGGCTCGTCGACCGACTTCCTCACCCAGGCGCTGGCCGGCCAGGAGGGCCTGAGCACCTCCGACTACACCAGGGTGAAAGTCGGTGCGGGACAGACCTTCATCGCGGGCATGAACCACGACGGCATCGACGCGGGCATGACCACCGACCCCACCGTGGCGAAAATGGTCCAGTCCGGCGACGCGAAGATTCTCACCGACATGCGCAACGAGGAAGGCACCCGCGCCGCACTCGGCGGCCTGTATCCCGCCTCCTCGCTGTACATGAAGTGCGACACCGTCTCCGCCCACCCGGAGATCGTCCAGAAACTGGCCAACGCCTTCGTTCAGACCCTGCGATGGATCGACACCCACAACCCCGATGAGATCGCCGCGAAGATGCCGTCCCAATACGCGGGCAGCGACCCGGCCCTCTACGCGAAATCCATTCGCGACTCGATCGGCATGTTCAACGGCGACGGCCTGATGAAACCCGAAGGCGCCCAGAACGTCCTCCGCATCCTGGGCCGATACTCCCGCAACGTGGCCCCCGTCCGGGACCGCATCGATCTCGAAGCCACCTACACCAACCAATTCGTCGAACAAGCGCACCGAACTCCGGCCCAGTAGCACCATCGACCCCTGCCGCGACTCATGGCAGGGGTCGATGCGTGTCTATCGGTAGGCGGGCTCGTTGTCTTCGCGATAGATCGCGACGGCCGATTTCATCAACCGCACCAACGACCCTCGTGCATCGCCGGTATCACCCGGTCGCGCCTCGATCACAGAGCCTCGTTCGGTGACCAGGTAGCGCCCATCCGGGAAATCCATCACATGGAAGCCCTGTCCGGGTTGTGGCCGGTTGTCCGTCGCGGCGCCCGGATAGCCCGCCACGTATACCAGCGTCGACCGGGGCCGCCCGAAGAAATCATCCGCCTTCTGCTGCGGCGTGCGCCGGTCGGCCGCCCACGGATCGTAGGGCGCTTCCTCGTCGAAGTCGTTGCTGTTCATCGAGAACACGTCCCCGCCTGCCGCCCCCGTCTTCGGCAGCCGGGCAAGGAGCTTGTCGGGCAGCTGTTCGAGCTCGAGCATGCTCATCCGGATGTCACCGCCCTCGTGGTCGAGCGGCACCCGCTGCTGTTCCACCAGCACCGCCTGCTGCCCTCGCACCGCCGCGAACGACCGCAACTTCTCCCCGTCGCCGTACCCTGCGAGCTCGAATCGCGCTTCCGGCTCGAGCAGAATTTGCAGCGCCGCGTCCAGCGAGTGGTCGAACATCGGCAGAATCCGCTGGGCCTCGTCCTGCCACAGCCGGTCGTAGTCGTCCACGGTCACCGCGTCCGCCTGCGTCTGCAGCGGATAGGGGAGCACATCGCGATCCGCCGCACGCCACAGCACCGTGAACCCGAGCGCACTGAACTGCCACTGTCCCCGGCTCATGCGCCGATCACCGGCGGCACCGTCTTGGCCCGCTGATCCTCACTGAGCCCCGTGAGTTCTTCACCGTTCTCCTGATTGATCAGATAGTCCTTCGTCCCGGATTCCTTCTCGTCATCGCCCTTCCCGCCCTTCCCGCCACCGGCACCCATACCGCCCATGCCCGACATCCCGCGGCCCGAACCGGCGGAACCCGCGCCTCCCGCACCGGCACCGCCCTTTCCCGCAGCGGCGCCACCCGGTGTGCCCGGAACGGCCGCTCCTGGAACGCCGGAACCCGGTGTCCCAGCACCGGGCGAACCGCCGCCCGGAGAGCCACCGGCTCCCATCGGTGTCGTCGACGCGGGGGTGGTGCCTGTCGGCGTGGTCGGCACGGTGGACTGCGGTGTCGTCGCCGTAGGCTCCGTGCTCGACGGTGTGGTGTCGTCCCCGGTGTCGTCGTCGGACGGGTCCTCCGTCGTCGGCGTCTCGGTGGTCGGCTGTTCGGTCGTGGGCTGTTCGGTGGTGGGTTGTTGTGTGGTGGGCTGTTGCGTGGTCGGCTTCGTGCCCTCGGTGTCGCCCTTGCTGCCGTCGTCGTCGCCAGGCTTCGAGCCGGTGTCCAAGGGGTTGTACGGCTGTGGGACGAGTGGAACGTCGGTGTCCGCGATCTTGATCGCCTCGTAATAGATTCCCTTGACCACCTCCGCCCCTTCGGATTTCGCAGTATCGGCGTTATGGCTGTCCATCTTCCAGGTGGGTCCGGGGATGTAGCTCGCGATCCCGCTGAGCGTGGAGCCTTCGTGCGGCTGGACCCGATCCTTGGCGATCTGCATCGCCGACTCGACCACCTTCACCTTCTCGGCCATCATCTGCGCCGACGACAGCAGGTTTCGCGACTTCTCGACGTAGTCCTTGATGCCCGCACCGGCGCTGGCTCCCGCGTTACCGGTCCACTTCTCCCCGATCGCTTTCCCGATTTCGGCGTCGTAGGTCTTGAAACCCTGTTCGAGCTTGTTGCGCAAAGTCTCCCAGCGGGTGTGCAGCGTGTTGACATCGGTCATCGACATCGCGGAGACCCGCTCGTACAGATCCGACATCTGACTCGGTTCGTCATACGAGACGACCTGCGGTTTCTGGTAGGCGCCGTCGAATTCGTTTTTCAACTCCGCCAACCGATTCCGTGCGATATGCGCATCGGGGCTCTCGTCCGTCGAGCGGGTCGGCTTGCTGCCGTCGGCGTAGTCCTTCAACGAGAGGTATGTGCTACCTCCCGGAATGGAGTTGACGACCGCCCTGCCGACCACATTGTCCAAGAATGACATTATTGACCACCATTGGGAAGGTTGGCGCCCTGTGAAGTCAGCGCTTGCGCTTGGGCTACTTGCTGGTCTTGGTACTTGTTCACCGAGATCTCGATGGTGTCGCGGATCAGTGTGAGTACATCGATGTGCTCTTGAAAGGCCGTGTTGAAATCACGTTCGCCGCCAACAGCTTTCATGCCGAGCATCTTCGCCAATTCGTCAGCGGCTGGGAATCTGCCGAGGCCGGAAACCGTTGCAACGGACTGTAAGTCGTTCTTCAACTGGTTGAAAAGGTCGATCTGCTTGTTGCTCGCATCGCGGCAACTCGTTGCGACCGAAGGATCGAGGTAAAGGCGCCCGGCCTTCGCTTCCTCGTTCAGATACTGCCAGCGGGACTTCTCATCTTCCGAAGCCACGACACCCCCTTGTATTCGAACGTTTTCATTTAGGAAAGAGTGGAACAATCGCTTCCGCGATCGGCTGGAGCCGTTCGCACGGCGGCACTGCCTTCTCTTTGACGCCGGTGGTAAGTAGATCCAGCTGCGCTAGGCCGGTGGACGTCGAAAAGGCGATCGAGCAGTCTTCATTCGCTTTGTAGTGGCTCTGCCGAAACTGCACACCACTGCGGCCGGCGATCACGACGTCCTTGAACTCGATGTTCGTCGGCTTGGCGCGCATTTCGTCGAGTGTGTGGATTGTGGAGTACGCGCCGATCCCGAATCCGGACGGGTAGTTCGCGTCATCCCAGCGGCAGATCTTCCAGCCGGGCTCCTCAGCGCCGAGGATGCCGGATCGCTTCGACGACACATCCAGCCCCAAGCTGGTCAGAGTCGAGTCAGGAATCTGGCTGCACGGATCCCACAAGGCTGCAGTAGCCGCAGCTTGGTCGGTAGTCGCACTCGGCTGCGCATTCCCACTCTCGGTGGTGGAACACCCCGCCATAGCAAGCGCCCCAACCAACACAGTGGTCACCACCACAAACCGTTGTCGCACGAGCATCCTCCGTCTTCCCAGCTCACCGAGCCACACCGTCGTGACGAGCCCGCACCAACCCCACGGCCGCCCCGAATGCTCCCCGCACCCGGCCACCCGTCGTTCCGCACAGCCTACGACACCATCTCGCCCGATTCATCGCGCTGCCCCCACGCCATGAAACCTTCACAACCCCAATGAGTTCCGCCGTGTCAGAGTTCTGCCAACCCTCTAGAACAACCCACGGCGAGGCTCGACGGTCGCGAGTGACGCGGTCGAGCATCGACGACTACCTCCCTGCGCATTACCCGCAAATCGACCAACGAGATGGCACTCCTTCGCACCCTTAGACGCACGGAAGGGCCTTCTGGTTCCATCGATTTCACGGCAAGGACCAACCCTGTCGTATCCGCTACGCTCGGCGATTGGCACTGCGTGCCGCAGGTCTGACGTACCGGTATTTCCGGTGGATGGGACCTGTTCGATCAGGTTCGACATCGCAGGTCGCGGGCAGTGTGTGCCCGCCGTCCTGGGGGTGGCATCACACGAGGGTCGGGGCACCACCATGACAGGCGCAGGCGGGGAACTCAGCATTTCCCCGGACAAGATCAAAACCCACGCCAGCAACGTCACCGCGGCCAGTTCAGGGTTGACCGAAGCCCTCGAAGCAGTCCAGGCGGTCTCGGCGCCCTCGGATGCGTTCGGGAAACTGTGTGCCTTCCTCGGCCCCTTGTTCGTCGATTCGGTCGAAACCGATGGCATCGACGCGATCCGGGCCGCCATCGACGCCTTCGGGAACACCAGCTCGAACCTGACCGCGGTCGCTGATGCGTTCACTACCCGTGACACCACCAACGCCGCAGCACTCAAGACTCAAGAGTCCGGTCTGTACTGGCCGCCAACCCCCTGATCGCTGCGAAGGAAGACACCACCGACTGGTCCACCGGTATCAGTTCGGTCAGCTCGGTCACCGATCTGTCCGATGCGATCTCGGATGACAACAACATTGTGACTATGTTTCCAATACTCGGGAAGTGAAACAATGGTCGAGTTCATTTTCACGATCCGCGATGACCCTCCAGAGGACGGATATTCGCTAGGCGACCTGGGCCACCAGAATCGGAAATCGGCGAGCAAATGACACTCATGAGGAAGCTCGCTGGTTGCGAAATAGGCGGCGCGGATTTTGCGCGTAGCTGGTAAGCCGCACGGCTCAGATTCTTAGAGGAAAAGGAGGATTCGATTCAGGTTCAGCTCGTCCGAAAAGTGGGTGACACCACCGACGAATAAGTCGTCGAGTTCGACCGCGCCACCTCGGCGGCCGTGAACTCGTTGTAGGCCGGTGTCAGGTTGCTGCCGGGGTCAGCGCTGTGGTGAGCGCAGGGACCGCGAGGGTGCGCTGCCAAGGGCGCGCACCGCCGGCGAGGAGGAAGGCCTCGATCTTCGCGGACAACTCTTCGGGAGTGCCGACATTCTTGTAATCGGGGAGTCCGTCCCAGCAGAGACGGCGGACCAACTCGGGGGACAGGAGGTTCTCTACCGGGATGGAGTGTTCGGTGGAGAGTTCGCCCATGGCGCCGCGGGCGGTGGTGAGGCGGGCGGCGGCGACGGGGTCGCGGCGTTCCCAGCGGTTGACCGGGGGTGGGCCGTCGAAGGGGAGGGTGAGTGGGGGGAGTTGCTTGTCGGGGAGGGTGCGGCCTCGTTCGACGGCGGCCAGCCAGTCGCGGGAGTAGCGGCGTTGGCGGGGGCCGCCGAAGACGGGGAGGGTGCGCAGTTGGGCGATCGAGCGGGGTTCGCTGGTGGCGGCGGTGACGATGGCCGAGTCGGGCAGGATGCGGGCGGGGGCGACGTCGCGGGCGCGGGCGAGTTCGTCGCGCGTGGTCCACAGTTCGCGCACGATCGCCAGTTGGCGGGTGCGGCGCAGGGTGTGGATGCCGGAGGTGCGGCGCCAGCGGTCGGCTTTCGGGGTGGGCGGGTCCATGGTGCGGACGTGCTCGAATTCCTCTGCGGCCCAGTCGAGTTTGCCCTGGGCGTTGAGGTCGGCGGCGACGGTGTCGCGGAGTTCGAGGAGTAGTTCGACGTCGAGGGCGGCGTAGTTGAGCCATTCGTCGGGCAGTGGGCGGCTCGACCAGTCGGCGGCGCCGTGGCCCTTGCGCAGGGAGCGGCCGAGGAGGTTTTCGACCATCGCGGCCAGGCCGACGCGTTCGTAGCCGGCGATGCGGCCGCCGAGTTCGGTGTCGAACAGCCGGGCGGGGCGCAAACCCAGTTCAGCGAGGCCGGGCAGGTCCTGGTCGGCGGAGTGCAGGACCCATTCGAGGTCGTTGATCGCTTCGGCCAGCGGGGTCAGCGCGTCGGTGACGGGGATCGGGTCGATGAGGAACGAGCCCGCACCCTCACGGCGGAGCTGGATCAGGTACGCCCGTGCCGAATAGCGGAAACCGGACGCGCGTTCGGCGTCGACAGCCAGGGGGCCGGTGCCCGCGGCGAGGGTTTTGGCGGCCGCGGCGACCTCGTCGGCGGTCGCCAGCACAGGTGGAACCCCCTCGGCGGGGGCGAGCAGGGGCTCTGCTGCGGTGGGTTCCTCGGCGACCGACATAAACGTGAACTCTACGTGGCGATCAAGGGCGATCGGTGCGGGTATAGGACTCCGGTCGTAAATGAGTGACCCCGGCGGGGGGTAACCCGGCGGCGAAGGCGAGCACTTCGCAGAACGCTTCGACGTGTCGGCGCATCTCGGTGGTCGTGGCCGTCCACGATGCGCGCAGTTCGAGCTGGTGCGCGCGGGGTGGGCCCGCGATATCGCCGTAGCGGACCGAACTGGTCGCGGTGACCGTGCCGCCGAGGGCGGTGAACGGTTCGCCGCGCGATTCGAGCGAGTCGACCAGCCAGCTCCACGCCACCTCGGGTAAGAGGGGATCGGCGGCCAATGCGGCATCGATGTCGGCCTGGATGTAGGCGACGAGCCGGAACACACCGTTCCAGGCGTCGTCACCGTCGGGGTCGTGGAGCAGGATCAGCCTGCCGAACGCGTCGCCCTCGGAGTCGGTGGGCACCATCGGACTGTCGGGGTGGATGACCTCCGCCCCGAGCGCATAGGAGAACGGCGCCAACCGTTGCGGGGGACGGATCGGCGCCAGCTCGATTCGGGGGTGCACTGTTGCGGTGCCCATCGCATCGACCGCCGCCCGAAAAGAAGCAGGCTCGCGGGGCGTTCCCCCGGTCGGTGCGGCGCCGTCGCGGATGTCGAGCGGTGTCACGAGGAGGAACGGTAGACCGTGGGTGCCCGGCGCCGTCGGAGGCGCGCCGCCGTGCGCGTTGCGTACGGGTCGCGTTGCGGAGGGTGCATTCTCGGCGTCGGCGCGATGCACGATGTGCGACGTGAACGGGGTCGGCGGGTATCGGTGACTCGACCGGTTGAACGTGTGGTCGGTCCCACACCCGCCTGGGCGTGAGGTTCCCGCGGACCCGACGCTTAGGATGAACGGCGATGAGCACTTACACCCGCCGCCGGTTGACCGATGCCCCTTTCCTGGCCGCCGCCACCGGCGCGACGCCCAGCAGGCGCCCGGTGTGGTTCATGCGTCAGGCCGGCCGGTCGCTGCCGGAGTACCGCGAACTACGCAAGGGCATCGGCATGCTCGAGTCGTGCTTCGACCCGGAGCTGGTGTGTGAGATCACCATGCAGCCGATCCGCCGCCACGGCGTCGACGCGGCAATCCTGTTCTCCGACATCGTCGTTCCGCTCAAGGCCGCGGGCATCGACCTCGACATCGTGCCCGGGGTCGGCCCGGTCATCGCCTCCCCGGTACGCACCGAAGCCGACGTGCGCGCGCTGCCGCGGCTGCGGCCCGAAGAGGTCGGCGCGGTCACCGAAGGCGTCCGACTGCTCACCGGCGCGCTCGGCGACACCCCGCTCATCGGTTTCGCGGGCGCCCCGTTCACCCTCGCCTCCTACCTGGTGGAAGGCGGGCCGAGCAAGCAGCACGAGCGCACCAAGGCGATGATGCACGCCGACCCGAAGACCTGGCACGCTCTGCTCGGCGCCCTCACCGACATCACCATCGCGTTCCTGCAGGCCCAGTTGTCGGCCGGGGTCGACGCGGTGCAGCTGTTCGATTCCTGGGCGGGCGCCCTCTCGCTGGCCGACTACCGCGAGTACGTGCTGCCGCATTCGGAGCGGGTGTTCGCCGAGGTGGCCTCGGCCGGGGTGCCGCGCATTCACTTCGGCGTCGGCACGGGCGAACTGCTGGGTGCCATGGGTGAGGCCGGTGCCGATGTGGTCGGTGTCGACTGGCGCGTGCCGCTCACCGATGCGGTGCGCCGGGTCGGTGCCGGAAAAGGCTTGCAGGGCAATCTGGATCCCGCGATCCTGTTCGCCGGGTTCGACGCCGTCGAGGCCGAGACGCGGCGGATCGTGCGCGAAGCCGACGAGGCGATCACGCTCGGCGCGACCGGGCACATCTTCAACCTGGGCCACGGCGTGCTGCCCGACACCGATCCCGGCGTGCTGACGGAGCTGGTCGAGTTGGTGCACTCGCTGTAAAACCGCCCCGCTACGGTCGTGGCATGAGGATCGCGGTCGTCGGTGGCGGAATCAGCGGGCTCGTCGCGGCCTATCGGTTGCGGCAGCGGCTGGGGGACAGCGTCGATATCGTCGTGCTCGAGCAGAGCGGACGGGTCGGCGGGGTGCTGCACACCCGCGAATTGGCCGGGGAGCCGGTCGATCTCGGCGCCGAAGCGTTCGTGGGGCGCAGGCCCGAGGTGATCGAGTTGATGGGCGAACTCGGCTTGGCGGACCAGCTGGTGCGACCGGCCGGGAAGCGGCCGCTGATCTGGGCGCAGGGGTCGGCGCATCCGCTGCCGGGGCGCACCCTGATGGGGATTCCGTCTGATGCCGAGTCGCTGCGCGGACTGGTCGACGATGCGACGCTGGATCGGGTCGCCACCGAGGCGCAGCGTCCGCTGCACTGGGAGCCGGGCTCTGACGTCGACGTGCAGACCCTGGTGGGTGACCGTTTCGGCAGGCAGGTCGTCGAGCGCAGTGTCGATCCGCTGCTGGGCGGGGTGTATGCGGGGATCAGTGCCTCCATCGGTGTCCGCGCCGCGTTACCCACTCTTGCCGCAGCACTCGACGACGGCGCGGCGAGTCTCACGGAGGCTGTGGGTGCGGCGATGCCCGCGCCCAGCTCGGCCCCGGTGTTCGGTGGGCTGCGCGACGGCTACGGCGCCCTGCTGGCCGCACTGGCCCAGGCTTCGGGCGCACGTTTCGTCACGACCACGGCCGCGACCCGAATCGCGCGCGGACCCCATGGCTGGGTGGTCGACCCGATCGGCGCCGTCGAGGGTGTCGTCATCGCGACGCCCGCCCCGGCGACCGCCCGCCTGCTGCACTACGTGGCGCCCGAGGCCGCCCGCCTCGCCGCGGGCATCGAGCTGTCCTCGTCGGCACTGGTCGCGATGGCCCTGCCACGCGACACCGCACTACCGGACAACTCCGGCATCCTCGTCGCCACCGGAGAACCCTTGCGCGCCAAGGCGTTCACCCTGTCCAGCCGCAAATGGCCGCATCTGGCCGAGCGTGACGTCGCGCTGGTCCGCGCCTCCTTCGGCCGCCTCGGCGACGACAAGCCGCTCTCCTGGACCGACGACGACCTCATCGCGGCGGCTGTCGCCGACCTGTCCACCGTCACCGGCATCCCGATCACCCCGATCGAAGCGGTCGTCCAACGCTGGCCCGGTGGCCTTCCGCAGTACGCCCCCGGCCATACAGCGCGGATCGCGGCTCTCGAGACGGCTGTCGCCCCCCTCGACGGCATCGCGGTAGCGGGCGCCTACCTGCACGGCGTCGGTGTTCCCGCCTGCGTCGCCTCGGGAACTGCCGCCGCAGCACGAGTGGCTACCGCGTACATCGCGAGCACGCAGCGCTGATCCTGATTCCGGCGACAACCGGGCGTGTGCGCCGATCCGTTCCGGTACCTCGATCCGGCCTGGCTTCGCGCCGGGTCCTCGGCGCTACCTGTGCCGCGTGATCGCTGTGAGTCACCGAGCGGCACAGGCAGACTGGGACGATGCAGAGATTCGAAGCGGTGCTGTGTGATCTGGACGGCGTGCTCCGTCAATTCGACCACGACCGTCAGCGCGAGATCGAGGAGCGCTACGGGCTGCCCGTGCTGGCCACCGCCTTCGCCCCGGAACAGATCCGCCCGGCCATCCTCGGACAGGCCACCGCCGAACAGTGGCTGGCCTCGATCACCGCAGCGCTCGGCGGTCACCCCGACGCAGCCCAGGCGGTCGACGCCTTCGCCGCCGTCGACTTCTGGGTCGACGAAAAGGTCAGGGAGCTGCTGACAGAGGTCCGCACGCGGGTGCCGCTGGTGTTGGTCACCAACGCGATGGACAACCTCGACGTCCACCTGAGCCGGATGCGCCTCACCGACTTCGCCGACACCGTGATCAGCAGCGCCGCCGTCGGTGTCGCGAAACCGGACCTGCGCATCTACGAGATCGCCGCCGAAGCGGCCGGTGTCGCGCCGGACCGCTGTGTGTTCATCGACGACCGGCCGGAGAACGTGGCTGCGGCGCAATCGCTCGGCATGGTCGGCATCCACTACCGCGGGATCGACGATCTGGCGGTACTCGGCGCGAAGGCCTGAAACTCGCCCTCAGGTCGGCTCCGGGGACCAGACTCCGACCGCGGTTCCCTCGTCGACATGTGTGCGATACGTGACGACCTTGTTGTGGATGACGTCGAGATCGGCCGTCAGTTCGGCCAGCCGGTCGCGAACGGACTGTTCGTGAGCCTCGAGCAGGGCCAGCCTTTCTCGCTCGTTTCCTGGACCTGAGCGAACGAGCCCCGCGAAGGTCCGCAAGGTGGCGATGGGCATGCCGGACTCGCGTAGGCGGTTGCAGAGCAGGAGCCATTCGACATCGGCCTGCGCGTAGACGCGCTGTCCACCGGGAGACCGGGGGATCGGGCGCAACAGAAGTTCTTCCCGTTCGAAGTATCGCAAGGCGTGCACCCGAGGCCGGTGGCTCGCCCGACGTCACCGATAGACAGCCCGTTCATCTCGTGCGTCCTCACAGCTTGACCTAGATCGCACTCTAGATTCTACCGTCAGCTCATGGCGATCACAGAGCAGCACAGAATCGGTAGCGGGTTCGGACCGCGCAGCACGGTCGACGAGGTCGTCGCCGGCGTCGACCTGTCGGGAAAGACGGTCCTGGTCACCGGTGGTTATTCAGGTCTCGGCAAGGAGGCCACCGTGGCGTTGGCGCGTGCCGGGGCGCAGGTGCTCGTGCCTGCCCGCCGGGTCGAAGCGGCGCGGAAAGCGCTGTGCGACATCGATAACGCGGAGGTCGCGGAACTCGACCTGGCCGATCTCGACAGTGTGCGGGTGTTCAGCGAACGCTTTCTCGATACCGGCCGGACCATCGACGTCGTCATCGCGAACGCCGGGGTCATGGCCTACCCACGCCGGCAGGTCGGGCCGGGCTGGGAAGCGCACTTCGCGATCAATCATCTCGGGCACTTCGCACTGGTCAACCGTTTGCGGCCGGCGTTGGCCCGGAGCGGGGCTCGTGTGGTGGCGGTGGCGTCGTCGGGCCACTTCCTGTCCGATATCCGCTGGAACGACCTACATTTCAGCCGCGACTACGACATCTGGAGAGCCTACGGTCAGTCCAAAACCGCCAACGCGCTGTTCGCCACCCACCTCGACGCGATCGGCGCGGCAGCGGGGATCAACGCGTACTCCGTGCACCCGGGCAGCATCCTCACGCCACTGCAACGCCATATCGCCCGTGCGGAACAGATCTCGCAGGGCTGGATCGGCAGTGACGGCAATCAGGCCGAGGGCTTCAAAACCCTGGCGCAGGGGGCAGCGACCGCAGTCTGGGCGGCGACCGCCGCACCGCTCGCGGGGCACGGCGGTGCGTATTGCCAGGATTGCGATGTCGCCGAAGTCGCCACCGACGACGACATGCTCGCCGGCGGCGTGAAGCCGTGGGCCGTCGACCCCGCTGCCGCAGCCCGTCTCTGGACTCTGTCCAGTGAGCTCACCGGACTTGACAGCTTCTCCGGCTGACCAGCGGCGTGTCAGCGGGCATCGGCGATAGCGGTACTGCATGATCGCCCGCTGTGACCATTGCCGGTGAGCAGCGCAACGAGCGAAGCCTGATTCTCGATCCCGATCTCGGGCCGGTCGAACTTCACGACGGTGAGGCGACGACAGTGACCTCGGTGTTCGGCAGTGACGAGTCGTCGCCGTGGCGGGCGAGCAGACCGGTAGGAGACTGAGCCCCGACAGCGGGCGAAAACGCCGCAGTGGCACCATAGATCCATGGCGCGACTCGACTACCAGGCTCTCAACTCCACCATTCGCTACCTGATGTTCTCGGTGTTCCAGGTTCAGCCGGGCGTGCTCGGTGAGGACCGGGCAGGGGCGATCAAGGAGGCGCAGGAGTTCTTCGACGGACTCGCCGACAAGGGCGTGGTGCTGCGCGGGATCTACGACGTGGCGGGGCTGCGGGCCGACGCCGATTTCATGCTGTGGACCCATGCCGAGCGGGTCGAGGACCTGCAAGCGGCCTACGCGGATTTCCGCCGCACGACCGAACTCGGCCGCGCGAGCGCTCCGGTCTGGAGCAATGTGGCGGTGCACCGGCCCGCGGAGTTCAACAAGAGCCACATTCCGGCGTTCCTGGCAGGCGAGGACGCGGGGAACTACATCTGCGTCTACCCGTTCGTGCGGTCCTACGAGTGGTACCTGCTTCCCGACGAGGAGCGGCGCAAGATGCTCGCCGATCACGGCAAGGCCGCGCGCGGGTACCCGGACGTGCGGGCCAACACCGTGAGCTCGATGGCGCTGGGCGATTACGAGTGGATCCTCGCCTTCGAGGCCCCCGAACTGCACCGGATCGTGGACCTGATGCGTGATCTGCGGGCCACCGAGGCGCGGTTGCACGTGCGCGAAGAGGTGCCGTTCTTCACCGGTCCGCGCGTCGAAATCGAACAGTTGCTCACCGCACTGCCGTAAGCGGCGCAAAAACCGAAGGCCCTCTCGTGGAGAGGGCCTTTCTTCTCGGCCTGGGACGTGCGCGGTCTCGTGTGACCGTTATTCGGCGGCGGGCTTCAGGCGCAACGAGATCGAGTTGATGCAGTACCGCTGGTCGGTGGGCGTCGGGTAGCCCTCGCCTTCGAAGACGTGCCCGAGGTGGCTGTGGCAGTTCGCGCAGACCACCTCGACCCGGCGCATCCCCAGGGTGTCGTCGGGCTTGAGGATCACCGCGTCGGAATCGGCGGGATCGAAGAACGATGGCCACCCGCAGTGCGAGTCGAATTTCTCTGTGCTGCGGAATAATTCGGCGTCGCAGGCGCGACAGGTGTAGACGCCCTCGGTCTTGGTGTCGGTGTATTCGCCGATGAACGGGCGCTCGGTGGCGGCCTCGCGCAGGACCGCGTATTCCTCGGGATCCAGTTTCGCCCGCCATTGCTGCGGCGTCAGCTGGATGCGCGGCGTGGGCAACGAAGTATCGGAACTCATGGCTCCACGCTAATGGTTTCGGCCGGTGCGCGCCGTGAGCGGTGCGTCACCGGCCGATAACTACTTGAGCGCGGGCTCGCGATCCTCGACCGGAGCCACCGGATCCTCGCGAGGAGGCGCAGTGTCCTCGACCGGCGCGACGGGCGCGGGCTCATCGGTGCCGTCCCGCGAATCGGGCGCGTTCGCGATCCACGTCGGGTCGATCCCGAACTGCAGCCTGCCCTCACGACGTGCCGCCAGATACCGGTCGCCGAGCACACAGAACACGACGATGAGCAGCAGGCCCCAGCCGAAGGTCACCCGCAGGTATTCGAGATTGCGGCCGACGCCCTGCCAGCGATCGGAGAGCCACTTGTCGTAGGTCATGAACCCGAAGATCGCCAGCCACGCGGGCCAGTTACGCAACACGGAATTGCGCAGCACCACGGTCATCAGGAACGGGAACACCATCATGGAGTAGTACATCTGGCCCAGCGAGGGCAGCAGGAACCACGCGGTGAGCAACACCCCGGAGAACGTGGTGACGAAGAACAGCTCGTCGTGACGGTAGTAGCGCCACAGCAGCCACAGCGATACCGCGACCACACCGGCCATCAAGACCTTGACCAGCAGGATCAGCCATTCGGGCAATCCGTAGTAGAGCCCGTTGCCGCCCACCGAACTGTTGAAGTAGTCGCGGGTCTCAGCCAGATAGGGCATCACGTGCGTGAAGAACTTCTCGGGGTCCGCCGACAGCGGCCAGGCGATCGCGGTGAGCACCACCGGCACGCCGAGCGCGGTGATGAACACCTTCCACTGGCCGCGAACGGCTGCGACCAGCAGTAACGGCGCCAGCGTCGGTTTCACCGCGATGCTCAATCCCAGCGCCACGCCCGCCCAGAGGTCCCGTCGCGCCAGCAGGAGCGTCATGAACACCAACTCGGCCAGCAGCAGGCAGCCGTTGACGTTGGTGAAGACCAACGTATTGGTCACCGTCTCGGAAGCGAACATCGCCAGCAGCAGCGCGGGCGCGGCGATGGAGCCCAGACCGAACTTGAACAGGCGCAGCAGCAGGTACCAGGCGAGCAGAATCGCCACGGCGTTGAGCCCGATGAACAGCCAGCGTGACAGCTCGTAGTCGATGATCGCGACCGGTGCGATCAGCAGCGTTCCACTCGGATAGTAGAGATAGTGCGGGTCGACCGACGAGAAGTCGGCGGTGTACAGCGGCCTGCCGTTCAGGAACTCGAACGAGGCGTTGTACACAGGCCGGTAGTCGTCGGTGACGAAACCGTTGATCGCCTTGATGAAGACGCGGTTCAGCACCATCATGACCGCGAAGGGCCAGAGTGCGAACTTGATCACCTCGGCGGAGGTGCGAGCGGTACGGGGCTCGAGCTGTCGGAACAACACTGGGGCACGGTACACCGAATCGGGTTGCGATGGTGTCGCCGGACCCGTATGACGCGCCGGAACCGGGTGGTTGCCCCGACCGGATCAGGCCGGGCAGGCACCGCCGTCGGCGGGCAGTTTCCCCTCGGCGAGGTAGTCGTTGACGGCCTTCTGCGCGCACCCGGAGTGGGTGACGACCGGATGGCCCCAGCCCTGCCAGGTCATCGTGGCATGCCGAGCGCCCGCCGAGCCGAGCGCACCGGTCACCGAGGCGGCGGCCCCGCCGACGATCGGATCGGCGGCACCGGCGAACACCAGTACCGGCAAGTCGAGTTTCGTGGGCAGCGGCGCCGCGGTGGAGACCGGCCAGGCCGAGCAGACCATCAGCCCGATGGCGGCATTGCGCCCGAATACCGGATATTTGCTCGCCCACGTCTCGCTGAGTTCACGGGCCTTGTCCGCGGTCGGGGGCTGCTGGCTGTCGGTGCACCGGTTGACGAATTCGCCGTCGGAGGTGATCGCGGCGGCTTCACGCACGACCATCGCCGACAGCGGTCCGCGATCGCCACGGTCGGCGGCGGCGAGGATGTCGGCCATGGCGGTGACCCGATTCGCCTGGTCGCCGCGGGGGCTGGACAGGAAACCGGTGAGCGCGGTCGACAGGTCAGCGGCCGAGATATCGCCGAGCCCGCCGCTGTTCGCCTTGTTCATCAGCGCCACGACCGCCGCCCGCGGATCGGCGCCGAGTGCGCAATTGGCGGCCTTGCAGCGCTGCGCGAACGCGGTGAGGGCAGCTTCGGCGCCGGTGACGCGTGCCTCGGCCATGGTGGTGGCATCCGCGCCGACGGGTTCGGGGGCGTCGAGCACGAGGCGGGCCAGGTGGTCGCCGTAGCGGCGGGCGTAGCTCAGGGCCACCTTGGCGCCGTTGCCCGCGCCGAGCACGTTGATCTTCTCGACCTGCCATTGCTTGCGCAGCTGTTCGATGTCGTCGGCGGCGTGCGGCGCGTCGAAGGTGCCCTCGTAGGGCTGCAGGAAATCGCGGCAGGCGATGGTGGCGTCCTGGCTGAAGCCCGCGACGGCGCCGACCTGATCGGCGTTGCCCACCCCGGTCTGGCCGAGGTCGGTCATCACCGCGCGCAGCTGCGCCGGAATGCAGTCGATGGGCTGGGAGGCGCCGATGCCACGTCGATCCACCGCGACGATCGGCTGCGCCGCCAGCAACGCGCTGTTGGGTCCGATCGCCAGACCGGCCAGCGTCGAGGCCGACGAACGGTCCGAACCGGAGGTGAGCACCAGCGGGGCCGCGTCGGTGGGCGTCTGCGGCAGGCGGGCACGCAGGGCGCCGGCACGGAACGTGCCGAGCACGGTGCCCGCGGTATCGATCGGGGTCGAGAACTCGGCGCAGTCGAGGACCAGGCCCGCCGGCGCGGGGCCGAAGTCGAGCGAGCTCAGCGTGGCCGCGGTGCAATCACGCCAGGCCAGATCGGTTTTGGGCACCTCGGCCTTGGCCAGGTCCTGCGGTGCGGGCGCTTCGGTCTGGACGCCGCCTGCCCCAGGGCGCTCGACGGCGACGACGGGCCGATCCGACGGTCCGGCCCCACAGCCCGCGAGCATGATCGACAGTGTCGCGGCCGTTGCCGCGGCCCGAGTCCAACGCATGCGCTACACACTGCCAGGTTCGGCGCCAGGTTTCATCGACGGGCCCACCGGGCCAGGACGGTGCCGTCCTCGGCGAGCACCAGCTGCTTACGCGCCATCGGCAGGTCGAAAGTGCTCGCCGACAGCGAGATTCGCCCGCCCGCGCCCCCGACCAGCATCGGGGCGGTGGTCAGGCAGAGCTCGTCGACCAGGCCCGCCTCGGCCAGCTGCCCGAAAAGATGCGGTCCGCCTTCACACAGCACCCGGTGCAGACCGCGCTCGGCCAGCACCCGGACCAGCGCGGCGGGCATGATCGCGGCCTCGCCGGCGACGACCACCTGCGCGCCCGCGTCCTCGAGCGCGCTGACCTGCTTCTGGTCCGCGTGGCTGGTGGTGATGATCAGGGGCGCCACCTCGGCGTCGGTGAAGAACTTCGACCCCGGATCGAGCTTGGCGGTCGCGGTGACCACCGCGATCGGTGGCGGGGTGCCGTCGGGGTGACCACCGATCCCGTGCCGATGGTGCGCGATGCGCCGTTGCGGGTCGGGGTGCGCGCCGCCGTAGTTCTCCGCGCGCAGGGTGCCCGCGCCGATCACGATCACGTCGGCCAGTTCACGCAGGACCGTGAACACTGTCTTGTCCGCCTCGGTGCCCAAGCCTCCGGAAACACCGTCGATGGTGAACGCGCCGTCGATGCTGCTGACGAAGTTCGCCCGCACCCACGGACCGTCCAGATGCCGTGGGTAGGCATAGCGCCTGGCCAGTGCGTCGGCGTCGAGGTCTGCGAGCTGGGTCACATTGTGGATACGCTGCATAGGGATCGATGCAACCACGTCCGTACGATTTGTCCATGCAAGAACGCCTTGTCGATCGCCATCCGGAGGTCCCGGCCGACCAACTCGTCGCGCAGATGGTGCCTCCGCCCATGTTCGACGAGGTCAGCTTCGCCTCCTACATCCCCGACCCCAACGAACCGAGCCAAGCGGCCGCGGTCGCCAAGGCCGAGCAATTCGCAGGTCAGGTGGCGAAGATCCACAAGGCCGCCTCGAAGAAGAGCCTCTTCGGCAAGAAGAAGGCCGTCTCGGGCGCGGGCCTGTATCTCGACGGCGGCTTCGGTGTCGGCAAGACCCACCTGCTCGCCTCGATCTTCCACAGCTCCCCGGCGCCCAAGTCGTTCGGCACCTTCGGTGAGGTCACCAACCTGGTCGGCGCACTGGGCTTCAACAACGCCGTCGAGCGGCTCTCGGCCAACAGCGTGCTGTGCATCGACGAGTTCGAACTCGACGATCCGGGCGACACGATGCTGGTCTCGCGGCTGCTCACCGAGCTGTCGGCCCGCGGTGTCTCCATCGTGGCGACGTCGAACACGCTGCCCGGCCAGCTGGGCGAAGGGCGTTTCGCGGCTTCGGACTTCCTGCGCGAGATCAAGAAGCTCGGCTCGATCTTCGACCCGGTCCGCGTCGACGGGCCCGACTACCGGCACCGCGACCTGCCGCCCGCCCCGGAACCCACCTCGAACGACCTGCTCGTCGAGCGTGCGGCGACCACTCCGGGCTCCACCCTCGACGAATTCGACGTGCTGCTGAAGCATCTGAGCACGCTGCACCCGTCCAAGTTCGGCGCGCTGATCCAGGGCGTGGCCTCGGTGTTCATCTCCGACGTGCACACCGTGACAGATCAGGCCGTCGCGCTGCGCGTGGTCGTGCTGGCCGACCGCCTCTACGACGCGAGCATCCCGGTGACGGTTTCGGGCGTCAAGCTCGACGAGATCTTCTCGAAGGAGATGCTCGACGGCGGCTACCGCAAGAAGTACCTGCGCGCGATCTCGCGTCTGCTCGCGCTCTCGCGCTTCGAGGCCGCGGCCGCCTGACCCCCGCGGCGGGTCAGAGCGCGCGTTCGAAGACGAAATCGGAGTGCAGCTGGTTGCCGACCGTGAACGTCTTGGTGCCCACCTGCCGAAAGCCGTGCTTGGCGTAGAACTTCTGCGCGCGCTCGTTGGCCTGGTTGACTCCTAGCCACACCGTCTCGCCGCCCGAGTCGCGCGCGGTGTCGACCACGGCGTCCATCAATGCCGCGGCGACGCCGCTGCCGTGGTGTCCGGGCAGGACATACATCTTGCTCAGTTCCACCACCTCGCCCGCGCTCACCTGCGCGGCGACGTCGGGGTCGCTCGGCCTGCCCGCGATGAGCATGGCGTAGCCGACGATCTCGTCGCCTTCGACGGCCTTGAGCACGGTCCTGGCCGGGTCGGACAGGTATTCGCCGAAGCGTTCGCCCGACAGCATCTGGTCGAGGAAGATCTCGATATCGCTCGCGGTGGCCTCGGGCGGGCAGGCGAGCGGAAATGTCGCGGCGGCCACATCGCTGAGCGCCTCGGCGTCCCAGAGTCCGGCTCGGTCGACGATGACGGAACTGTTGGTCATCCTTCCAGTACAGCACGGGTCACCCCGGCCGCGGCGCGACTGTGGATCGCGACAGCGCGGCGGCACAACGGCTGGGTCGGGCACTGTCGCACAGACTGTGGGCTGTCCAGCGCGGTGGCACCTCACCTACTGGTCCGAGTAGTCTCCTGCGCATGACGAGCGGTAGCCGCATCGGGATCGTCGGTGCGGGAGTGGCGGGTTTGGCCTGCGCGAAGGTATTGAGTCAGGCGGGGTTCCCGGTCGAAGTCTTCGACCGGGCCCCCGACGTCGGCGGTGTGTGGAGTGCCACCCGCCGGTATCCAGGACTTCGCGCGCAGAACAGCAAATCCACGTACGCGTTCAGCGATCACCCGATGCCCGAGGATTTCCCCCGCTGGCCGGACGGCCAGCAGATGCAGGCCTACCTGGCCGGATACGTGCAGGAGTTCGGCCTCGGCCCGCACCTGCGTCTCGGCACCGAGGTGGTGGCGGCCGACCCGGTCGACAGCGGCTGGCTGCTCGAGATCCGCGACCACATGGGTGTGCACCGCACCACCTGCGATCACCTGATCGTCGCCAACGGCGTCTACAGCGACCCGGTGATGCCGGCCCTGGCCGGTGTCGCGGCGTTCCGTGCCGCGGGTGGGCGACTGTGCCATGTCTCGGAATTCCACGATGTCGAACAGGCGCGTGATCGTTCGGTGGTCGTGCTGGGCTACGGCAAATCCGCGTGCGATGTGGCCGAGGCGGTCAGCCACATCGCCGACGAGACCACCGTGGTGGCGCGCAGACTCACCTGGAAGATGCCGCGCAAGCTCGGTTTCGGCGCCGACTACGAGCGTCTGCTGCTGACCCGCGCGGGGGAGGCGCACTTCCCGTCCCGTTTCCCGCACCGCGTCGAACGGCTGCTCGACCGTCTCGCGCTGCGCCAGTCGAACATGGACCTGCTGCAGGAGCGGGTGACGCGCAAGCTGCGGCTGCGTGAGCTCGATCTGGTACCGACGAGCCCGATCTCCGAGATCGGCACCAGCAGCGCGAGCCTGGCCACCGAGGGCTTCGCCGAGCAGGTCGAGGCGGGCCGGATCAGCGTGCACCGCGACACCGAGATCACCGAACTGATCGGCGGACCGCACGGACCCGCGGTGCGTCTGGCCGACGGCAGCCTGAAACTGGCCGAGATCGTCCTCTGCGCCACCGGATACCGGCAGGAGGTGCCGTTCCTCACCCCGTTCGTGCGGCGCGCCCTCACCGACGACGTGAGCGATTTCCGGCTCTACCGCCACATCCTGCCGGTGGAGATCCCCAATCTGAGCTTCGCCGGTTACAACAGCTCGAATGTGAGCGCCCTCAGCGCCGAGGTGGGCGCGCACTGGATCGCCGGGCTGCTCACGGGCCGGTTCGTGCCGCCGATGGCCGAGCTGATGAACAACGAGATCGATGCGCGCCTGGAGTGGTCGCGTGAACGCAGCGAGGGCAACCACGCGCACGGTGCCTCGGTGGTCCCGTTCTCGCTGGCCAATATCGACGAGATGCTCGACGATCTCGGCACGCCGCTGCCGTTGATGTCGAGGCTGGCGCAGTGGGTGCGACCCGTGCGGCCGTCGTCCTACCGCGGGGTGCTGCGCAATCGCGCGGTGGCGGCCCCGGTGGCGCCCGTACCGGCGCCCGTAGCGGAGCGGTAGCCGACACGCCGGATCGCCGTCGGCAACGCCGATGGCGATCGGTGCGTTGGTGATAATCCTCGCGTGGACGCGCTGGATCTGAACCTGCTGCTCGCTCTCGACGCGCTGCTCGACACCAACAGCGTGACCGAGGCGGCCAGGCGACTACACACCTCGACCTCGGCGATGAGTCGCACCCTCACCCGGCTGCGCGCGGTGCTCGGCGATCCGCTGCTCGTTCGCTCGGGCAGACAGATGGTGCCCACGCCGCGGGCCCTCGAATTGCGCCACGATGTGGCGAGCCTGGTCGATCAGGGCCGGTTGTTGCTCACCGCCCGCGACGGGAACGGGCCGGGCAGGCATCGTGATTTCGTTGTCCGCGTGGGTGATTCGGTCGGCGCGAGCCTGTCCGGTCCGCTACTGGCGGCGGTCCACGCAGAGTTGCCAGGGGTGACCGTGCGGCTGCTCGCCGCCGACGCCGCCGACGGTGCGGTGGCGCTACGCGACGGCCGGGTCGACGTCGAAGTCGGCATGATCGGGCAGACCGACCCGGAAACGGTGGTCAAGCGCCTGTTCACCGACCGCTGGATCGGCGTCGCCGCGCCCGACCACCCGTTCGCTGTCGACCGCCCCACCGTCGCCGCCTACGCCTCGGCCCGCCATCTGGAGGTTTCGCCCACCGGTCGCACGCGCGGCCCGATCGACGACCGCCTCGCCCTGCACGGCCGCACCCGCCGCGTGGTCGCCACCGTCGCCGACCTGCCCACCGCGCTGCTCACCCTCGCGTCGACCGAATTGATCTGCCCGGCACCGGAACTCCTGTCCCGCGCCGCACGCACCGCGCTCGGTTTGGCGATGTTCGAGATCCCGCTGCCGCTGCCCGCCCCCGTGGTCGCGATGGCGTGGCATCCACGCAACACCGCCGACGCCGGTCACCGCGCTCTACGTGACCTCATCGGCACCGTCCTGCACGAACCTCCGAAGCCGGAGGCCGATCCGGGTCTGGTCCCGCTGGCGAAGCCTGCCTGACGGGCGACCTGTCAGCCTCTCACGCATGACCGGTGTGAGGTGGACGCACGGACTGATGTGCACAGCGTTCGCGGTCGCGACGTTTCTCGCTGCGCCTAACCCACGTCCGGGGTCGGTGGGCCGAACACGTCGCGGCGGCCCGGCGGGAGACCGGCCGATCGTTTCAGCTCGTCGAGCATGGCCTGCAGCTTGTCGACATGGGCGCGTTCGATGTCGAAGGCACGGTAGGTGCCGGTGACGGTGATGCCGGCCGAGTCGGTGGCGGTGGGCGGAACCGGGTCGGAGGCAGCGCGTGCGAGGGGATCGGGATTGCTCGCCGATCCATCGTGTCCGGTCGGCAGGCCGAGAGTCGGTGGATCGAAGTCCGCGGACGGGTGGTCGTGGTCGGTGAGCGTGGCGTGGTTGTTGCGTGGTGCCTGGTCGGGCAGGGCGCCGGTGTTCGCCGGTCGATCGGTGCTCGGGAACGCGGTGCTGTCGCCGACACCGTTGACGTGCGATGAACCGGGGGTGCGCGCCGGTTCCGCCGGCGTCTGGGTCGGCTGCGTGGTGAGTTCTGCCGGGGGAGTGAGGCGTGGGGGCGGCCCGGAGGCGGCCGGCGGCTCGGGTGATTCACCGGTGGTCATGCGGTCACGCGGGGTGAAATCGTCGAAGAGGGATTCGGCGCGGCGCGCGGAGTCGGTGGTGAAGCCGTTGCGTGCGTGCCCGTTTCGGTTCGGGGCCGGCGACGTGGGCGCCGGATCATCGGTGAAAGACCAGTGGATGCCGTTGGTGGTATTGCCTACGGGCTGCGCATCCATCGATGTGTCCGGGCGGATTTCACCTGCCAGTGGGGAGTGGGACTCGAACCCGTTGACCGGCTTGCCATTCGGGGGCGTCGCGGATCGCTCACCGGTGAATCCCGACGGCGAGTGGTCGTCGGCGGCATGGACGGGTTCCGTCGGCGCGGGCCGTGCGACACCATTCCCGTTGGGGGACAGCTCCTCCGGCGACGGAACGCGCAGTCGGCCGTCTCCTGTCGCCGAGCTCTCCGTCGGCTTCTTCACCGGGCGAGCCCGCTCGATCACAGCATCGGGGCTGATTTCCGCCGTCAGCGGATCTCCGGGCGCCGGGCGCGCCGACTGGGCTTCGGCCGGTGAGCTCGGAACATGCTTCCTCGCACCGGAACCGAGCCCGAAGCCGTTGGGGCCGCTCTCGCGCACGACAGCGCTCACCTCCGCGCTCCCCGGCAGTGGTCCATCGGTAGCGGATGAGTCCGTGCTGTTGTCGTTGACACCTGACGTGGCCGGGCGATCCTCGGAGAGCACCGTCGCGGTGGGCTTCGTGGCTGTCGACGCACTCGTTCCCGGCGCGGGGTCGACAACAGGTGCCGTCAGCACGGTGCCGATCACCGCGGGCACCGGTGTGCCGTTTCGTGTGGACGCGATGTCACCGGCCACACCCTTCGCGGTGCCGTTGGTCCCGTTCGTCGACGTCGGATTGCCGGCCGAGACCCGCTCGCCGGTACTACTGAGCCGCACGGGCGCGGGTCGACGGCTCGGCGGTTCGCTACCGGCGGCATTGCCGCCGACCGCGACTGCCGAATCGGTGTCGAACGACGCCGGTTGCCCCAGGGGCGCGGCCGCTGCCTCCGCCGTGCGCGGGATCGGTGTCGCGGCCAGCGCGGTGGGATCGCCGAGGTGATCGGTGGTCGGCCGGACAGGGGAGTTGCGGCGTTCGAGCGGGGGCCGGGACCTGTCGATATCGCGGTCCCGGTGCAGCGGTAAGGACTCGGGGGCCGCTTGGTGGTCGTCGAGCCCGTCGGCCGCGCGTTCGGCGGCCTCCGCGGCTTCGCGAATTTCGCGGCGGCTGGGCGTGCTCCGCGCCGGACGGCCGGAATCGGGCTCACCGTCGTTGTCGAGGGCGTCGAGCCGGGAACTCAGGCGTGAAATGTCCTGTGACGCACGAAATGCCCAGGATTCCAGCCGCCTGATCCGGGTGTGGTCGGGCAGATCCTCGTCGACCGGGAAGGTGGGCACATCGAGCTGGACCCGCGCGGCGACGATATCGAGCTTGTCGCTGACTTCGCGCAGCGCCGTGGCGATACTCGCCAGCATCGACCCGATGGACTCGTCGTGCTCAGCGTGGTTCATGCACACCCTACTTCCCGTGGTCGCCCGAGCGTGCCCGCCTCGGCCGCAGCGATCATATCCACCGGAGCAACAGCACGCGTTGTCGTGACCGCTTACGCGACGCGCCGAACTGATTCGCAATCAGGATGAAACGGACATGCAACAGGCCGGGTCTGTGTATCGAAATGATCAAGAATTAGGCGTCTTCGTGCGACGTTGGCACAATGAAATGGCTTGATATACAAGCAGAGTCGCGTTTGTGATCTCAATCACCGGGCGATGACGCACCCGAACGCGGGTCAAGGGGGCTGGCGCCTTTTCCATGGCTGCGGGAACCTGATGTCCAGGACGTGCGCGTGAGCCTACGACGGGTCCCTTGGTGAGGGAGTGATGGTGTGAGGACGAAGCGGCTGAGCGAGACCCAGGTGGCGTGTGGACGTCGAGCGCTGCTCGACGAACTGGGGATTTCCGAGGGCAGCCGCCGCGCCGTGACCGAACGCACCGGATATGGCTGTGGTTGCCCCGAATGTGCGGCGACCCAATGGAATACGCAGCGTCTCGAGCACTGGATCTGCGGCAGGCTCACGGCGGCGGGCGCCGACGAGGCCGAGGTCGACGCACAGATCGGCGACATCCCCGTCGATATCTACTGGCGCCGCGGCGACCGGCGCTGTGTGGTCGAGGTGCGCAGTGGCCCCCTCGACATCACTGCGGCCCGCGCGCACCGGAAACGCCTGCAGGCGGCCGGAATCGACGATGTGCTGTGGGTGTGCCCGCAGGGTTTCTGGGTGCCGCTGGTCCCCGCGGTCGGCATCGCCGATTTCGCGCCCGCGGCCGCCGATTACCGCATCGACCAGGGCATGCTCGCCGCGGGCAAGACCGGTTTCGCCGCCCCGGCCGGCGGCAGTACCGAGTTGCGTGATTTTCTCCAGGACTGGGTGTCCGGCGAAATGCACTGGGGGCACGCGGATCTCACGACAGGAGGGTGGTCCGACGTGGGCACCTGGGAACGGCACACCGCGGCGCAGGCCGCGATGATCGAGCACCAGCGCACCGAGTTGCGCGATCAGCGGGTGGAGCTGGCGGTTTCGCGCCAGGCCGTGCGCGACAAGCAGCGACTGGTGGGCCGTCTGCACAACCGGATCGAGCGGGCCGGGGTGAACGCCGACGCCGAAGCCATCACCATAGCCGGACTGCGCAGCGAGCTCCTCGCCCAGCAGCGCGTCGCGGCGGGCCTGCGCGCGAGCATCGGGCGGATGGATCGCACCCTGAATCAGTGGCAGTGGCTCACCTGCTGCGCGATGCTGCTCGTCCTCACCGTGATGGTCGGCGCGATGGTGATGCGCTGAGCCGCATCGGCAACCGGTCCCACTGCCAGTCGTAGCGGAGTACGAGACCAGCGAGGTCGAGCAGGTCGAGGCCGGTTTCCGTGCTGACCGTGGCCAGCGCCTGTCGATCGTAGGGACCCTGTTCCAGGTCGGTGGCCAGGCGTTGCTCGATCGAGGCGTCGACCGGGCGGGCTTCGAGCTGGGATGTACCGATCGTGCTCCCGGTCCAGATGAGCCAGCCCCAGCCGTGCTCGCGTGCGTAGGCGCGGCCGAGTTCGCTCTGGATCCGGTTGCGGTGGAAAGCTGTGCGGCCCAGCGGCACCACGTCGATGAGCACCGCGCGGCCGTCGGTGAGCTGTGCGGCCACGGCCGGATAGTGCACCTGGTCTTCGTCGGCGAAGCGGTAGGTCAGTGCGGTCGGTTCTTCCTGGAACGCCGCCACCGCCGGGTCGGCGTCGAGGGTTCGCAGTAGCCGGGCCGCCATGGCCGAGTCGTAGGCGACGTCGCGGCCCGCCTTCGCCAGGTAGAACCGGCCGCGGCCGTCGTCGTCACCATCGGCCACGCGCGCCGACTCCGTGGGCAGTGGGGCGGGCGACCCGGTCGCCCACTCGACCTCGGCCAGCAGCGCCCGCAGATCGTCGGCGCCGTCCGCCGGCACCTGGAGCTTGGCCAAGATGCTGGCAGTCTTCTTCTGCCAGCCCAGGATTCGCTGCATCACATAGCCGGCCACCCGCTTGGCGTCGCCCGGTTCGTGTCCGGCCAGCCGGAGCTTGAGGTAGGACCATTCCATGGCGACCAGGTCGGTATCGGTCGCGTAGGTCTCGGCCAGCAGCATGCGCACCAGACGCAGATCGCCCGCCTCGACCGGATAGCGGTGCGCGAATACCTGCGCAGACCGGTGTCCGGCGCGGGCGGCATCGCGCACGATCCGCCCGACCGCTTTGGCGTACAGCTGGCGGACCCTGTCGCGGGCCAGGTCGTAGCGGGCGCCGATCCGGGTGAGGGTCTCCGGGCGCTGCCCCCCGATCCCGAGGCGCAACGCGACGATCCGCGCGTCGCGGGCGGCGCGTTCGGCATGGTCGGTGAGCAGTTCGCCGACCAGATCGTCGAGCTCCTCGAGCTCGAACGAGACGTCGGCGGCGATATCGTGACCCGGTGGCCTGACGATCTCGGCACTCACAGCGGCGACCTCCCTCGCTCGATCGAGTCAGCGTAGCCGCAGGCCCCGACAACTAGAGCGAGGTCAGGTACTCGCTGTAGAACAGGCACAGCCCCGTTGCCGACGCGATCCCTGCCAGCACCCAGAACCGGATGATCACCGCGGTCTCGGGCCAATTGTTGAGCTCGAAGTGATGATGGAACGGCGCCATCCGGAACAGCCGGGTATGCGTCGTGCGGAACACCACGATCTGCAACACCACCGACATGATCTCGGCGACGAACAGCGCCCCGATCACCACGGCCAGCAGTTCGGTGCGGCTGGTGATCGACAACCCGGCCAGCAGCCCGCCGAGGCCGAGCGACCCGGTATCGCCCATGAAGATCTTGGCCGGCGCCGCGTTCCACCACAGGAAACCGATGCACGCCGCCGCGCCCGCCGCGCTGACCATCGCCAGGTCGAGCGGATCGCGCACCGTGTAGCAGGCGCGTCCGGGACTGATCTCGCACGAGTTGTCGTACTGCCACAGCGTGATCACCACGTACGCGCCGAGCGTGAGGCTCATCGACCCGGCCGCGAGTCCGTCGAGACCGTCGGTGATGTTCACCGCGTTCGACCACGCGACCACCAGCAACACGATGAATGCCACGAAGAACAGCGACGCGAAGGTGATGGTGTTGATGTCGCGGACATAGGACAGGTTGCGACCGGCGGGCGTGAGCCCCGTGGCGCCGGGGAACCGCAGCACGAGCACAGCGAACACCACCGCGGCACCGATCTGCCCGATATATTTGCCCGCCGCGGTCAATCCGAGGTTGCGGTGCTTGCGCAGCTTGATGGAGTCGTCGAGGAAACCCACCACACCCAGCGCCGACGCCAGCAGTAGTACCAGCACCCCCGACGCGCTCGGCCCCGGTGCGTCCCACAGCAACCCGATCAGATGCGACCCGAGATACCCGGCCCACACCCCTGCCCCGATCGCCAGCCCGCCCATCGTGGGCGTTCCGCGTTTGGCCTGATGGCTGGCAGGCCCGTCGATCCGGATCTCCTGCCCGAACCCTCGTCGTGCGAAGACCCGGATCAGCCCCGGCGTGAGCGTGATGGTGACGACAAGAGCGATCCCCGCCGATAACAGGATCTGCCTCACTCGATGCCCCTCCATGCCGCCGGTCCCGCACCGGACCCGCCCGGCGATGCCGTGTGCCGATACTAGGGGAGCTCACCGGGAAACCGTGCCGAGAGTGATCTGGGTTACAGGCTCGGCTCGCTCGACCGGCAACGCAAACAAGTCAGGCCCCCTCGAAAGGGGGCCTGACTCGGTACGGTGGTGCGCGATACTGGGATTGAACCAGTGACCTCTTCCGTGTCAGGGAAGCGCTCTCCCGCTGAGCTAATCGCGCGAGGTGGAGACGGGAATCGAACCCGTGTGCACGGCTTTGCAGGCCGTTGCCTCACCACTCGGCCACTCCACCGTACAAAGGAGGATGGGGCTAGTGCCTTACCTACCTCTCGAGCGGATGACGAGATTCGAACTCGCGACCCTCACCTTGGCAAGGTGATGCGCTACCACTGCGCCACATCCGCATTTACTTCACACTTAGGGGAGCGGCTCGGCCTGGCGGCTTTGCTGCTCTCTGCGGTGCGAGGAGAACATTAGCCGACGTTCGACGCAGACTACAAATCGCCTGGTAAACCGCCCTAAATATGAATTACACGCATGTCGCCCACGTCGAGCCGGTCCTCCCCGCCGCCCAGTGACCCCAAATCTCCACATTGTGAAACATAGATATGCGCATCTAGCCACAATATCGCCCGAGGGGCGAATGTGGGGACCATCGATCGCCCGCCCGCGCGCACACGCGCGCGAGCGCCGGCCCGGCGAAGCTCCTTCGCCGAAACCCCGCTTCACAAGGCGATTTGGTGTCATCCCGGCCCCCCGTGCTAATGTTCCATCTCGTTCGAGCGGCTCAAAACCCGCCCGACACAGTGTTCGGTCCCATAGCTCAGCGGGAGAGCGTCCGCCTCACACGCGGAAGGTCGCTGGTTCGAAACCAGCTGGGACCACACATAATGGCTGGTCAGACATGTTTTCATGTCGGCCGGCCATTTTTTTTGTGCCACGTGCAGAAGGGCTGCCTAGCTCACTGGCTTCTGTGGCTTCCTCTTCTTGGATCGTGAGTCCTCGGCCGTTGGCGGCGGCTCACCTCGGCTCGCGACGCTACCTTCACCGTTCGGCAACGGATCTCATCGGTGGAAAAAATCTGTCGTGTCGGGTGTAGACATTCTCGGATTCGAGGGTATATAGTCGCTCTCGTTCCTGTTAAGAAATCAGATGGCCGGGCAGGTGACCTGCCCGGGATGGCAAGTTCGGCCGTCCCCTCAGGCGGAGAAGAGAATCCGGTGCAGTCGGCTGGACCGCCGAGGGGACGAAGAAGCAAGGTAAGTGAAGTACCGCAGGTAGAACCGACGATTCAGGAGGTGGTGGCCACTGATCAGCCATTTAGATGTCCCGCATCCCGGGAGTTGTCGGATGCGGTGTCCGAGATCGGCCCCTGCGGCCGGTGAAGGCAAGTGAAATCAATCCCTCAGTCGTAAATCACGGCCCCGGCGCCCAGCGCGCCGGGGCCTTCCGGCGTTGAATCCGAGAGGCCTCGTGCAGCACCCGAACACCCATCCCGCCGACGGCGTCAGCGCCGCGGACAAGCTCGATGACGACACCTATCCCGCCTACAGCATGGGGCGCGCCGCGGAGATCCTCGGCGTCACCCAGGCGTTCTTGCGTGGCCTCGACGCCGCGCGACTACTGACCCCGCAGCGCTCGGCGGGCGGGCATCGCCGCTACTCGCGCTACCAGCTGCGCATCGCCGCGCGCGTGCGTGAACTCGTCGATGCGGGCAACGCACTCGAGTCGTCGTGCCGGATCGTGATCCTCGAAGATCAGCTCGCCGAGGCTCAGCGCATCAACGCCGACCTTCAGCGCGAACTCGACACCCGAGCCGACGGCTGACTCCGGGTTTCCGGGCACCGGTGGCCCTGGAATCGATGCTTGCGGGATTATTGCGAGACTGAGTATGAGTGACGGTACGGGTCGCCTGTCACACCGAATCCCGTGGTTGTAGGCCCAGTTTGGCCGAGGTTTGCCAGCGCCATGCCGGTGGACCGAAGTTCGGTTAGCTGGAAGTGTGCTGTGTGTATCCTTTGCGCGTCCTGGTCGACAGAGACGAGCGGGTGGCCGTTCGCCTCATGAGGGTCGGAGGTTTGTGCACACATGGTTTGGCATCGCTCGGTTCCGCGTCCGGCGGTACTCACGCCCGGCGCTGCAACATCGCATTTCTGTCCCGAGCTGCTCGATCCATCGAGCCCGGAAGGGCTGCGTGACCTCGAAGCGCTGGCAGCATCGGGTTCTGTCAGTGCCGTGTACGACACGATCGAAGATCAGCTCGACGAACTGATCCGCTGCGAGGACCCTGCGGTCGCACAGTCGACCGGCTCGCTGGTGGCGTCCCGTCGCCGGATCTGTGACGGGACTCCGTTGTGGCAGTGGGGGACGTGGGTGTTCTATCCGTGGAACGGCCGGTTGGTACATGTGCTGCCGCGCGAGGTTTTCCAGCGGGTGCGGACAGATCGGAATCGCAACAAGATCGACCGAGTGCAGCAGCGAGTCCTGCGCGACCGGCGGATCGGTGTGATCGGGCTGTCGGTGGGCAACAGTGCGGCTGTGACGCTGGCGATGGAAGGGGTCGGCGGATCGTTCCGATTGGCCGACTTCGACACCGTCGGGCTGTCGAATCTGAACCGGCTGCGGGCCGGGGTATTCGATCTCGGGGTCTCCAAGGCTGTGCTGGCGGCGCGTCAGATGTTCGAGATCGACCCCTATCTCGATATCGAGGTGTTCACGGACGGGTTGACCGAGGAATCGATCGGGCCGTTCTTCGACGGAGCGGAGGGCACCCGTCCGCTGGATCTGCTGGTGGAGGAATGCGACACGGTATGGGCGAAAGTCGCTGCCCGTGAGTACGCGCGGCGCCGGGAGATCCCGGTACTGATGGACGCCAACGATCGCGGCTTGCTGGATGTGGAGCGTTTCGATCGCGAACCCCATCGCCCGCTGTTCCACGGTCGCACCGGTGGGTCGACCGCGTCCGATGTCGCGGGGATGGACCGGGGTGAGCTGCTGGCGTTTCTGCTGACAGTGGTCGATGAGCCGCGGCTGAGCCCGGCGATGCGCGACGCGGTCGGTGAGATCGGCCGAAGCCTGTGCAGCTGGCCGCAGCTCGCCTCCGGGGTGATGCTCGGCGGCGCCCTGGTGGCGGACACGGCTCGCCGGATCCTGCTCGGCGAGCCGATCCCGTCGGGGCGAACCTATATCGACCTCGACGAGCTCATCCCCGCGGTGGGCCCACAGATCGCTCCGGCGTTCGTGCGGGCGATGGAGGAAGTCCGTTGACGATCGACCTGCGCAATGTGGAACTGGTCGGCCCGCGGCTGCGGTTGCGTGATCTCCGTGCCGGTGATCTGGGCGTGTATCAGCGGATCTTCACCGACCCGCACCTGACCCGATACATGGGCACCGACAGCATGGGCGTCCGGGCGGCCGCGACGTCGTTCGAGGCCGCCCTGTGCTCCCGCGGCGAGACACCGCGGCGCAAGTACACATTGGCGATCACGGCACCGGGTGAGGACACCATGGTCGGCACCATCGGCCTGCTGGTGGAGGATTTCGGCAGCAACGCGATGATCGGCGGTCTGGTCGTGGTTCCGGAAGGGGCGCTGCGCGCCGGTGGGATCGAGGCGGGGCGGCTGATGGCGGCATTCGCCTTCGGGCCGCTCGGGATTCACCGGGTATGGGCGGGGCACCGCCACGATCATCCGGTGATGGACACGGTGATGTCGGGAGTGGGCTTGACGCCGGAGGCGCGGCTGCGCCAGCTGTACCGAACCCAGGGTCGGTGGCGCGACGTGTGCATCTATGCGGCTCTGCGGCCGGAATGGGCTGCGACGGCGACGCCTGCCGAACGTCGAATCCTGGCGTTACGGCCCACCACGGCAAGGGAACACGCCACCGTGGGTCGGTGAAGTCGGTGCGGCAACCCTGCCGAATCGGGCTCCGGGCGCGCCACGGCGCGATAGCATCGCCGACTACAGGCCCCCGAATCGCCACCACCCGAATACGCGCAGCGGTCGGCGATGGGAGGGACTCCGCCGCCGACGAGAATCCGAAGTAGAGATCACAAATGGCAGTGCTGATCGACTCCGACTACTTCACGCCGGCGGACCGGCGGGAGGCGGTCACCGCAATCCTGCAGGAAGCCGATATCGGGGCCACCCTGCAGATGTGGGATTCGCCTGCCGAAGTGGTCAGCCGTCACCAGGCCTGGATGCTGGGCCCGATCGCGCTCACTCGCTCCGAGGTATCCGGTCACCAGGTCTGCCGAACCAGTCGGCACGAGCGAACCACGCCCAGCGACACCCTGACGGTGACCGTGCAGAACGGGCAGGTTCGCAGGCACGAACAGTTCGGTGCGCAAACGCTGATCGAGCCCGGCGCCTGCGAAGTGATCGACCTGGCCACGACGTTCGCCTCCGGCTGGCACGGTCTCGGCGGAACGCTGTGCCTGCAGCTGTCCAGGGAGCGCCTCGGCATTTCCGCGGAGACGGTCGTCGCGGCGCACGGGCGGCTGGCGGCGTCACCGCTGTACCCGATGGTCACGGCGCAGATTCAGCATCTCGTCGGGATCGCCGACCAGCTCGAAGCGGATCCGGCCGCTGCCTCCGTGGGTGAGTCGTGCCTGGAAATGGTTCGGGCGCTACTGATCTCGGCGGCCGGCCGCGGGCCGGGTGACGGCGCCGCCATCCCGGAGCAGCTGCTGATCGAGCAGATCCTCGGGTATGTGCGGACCCACCTGTCCGATTCGGACTTGAAGATCCCCGATATCGCCGCAGGCAACAACATCTCCGTGCGGCACCTGTACAAAGTCTGCGCGCAGTCGGGTATCAGCCTCGAGCAGTGGATCATCGAACAACGCCTGGTCCGGGCCCGCGACATGCTGATCGACAGAGGCTACGCGCACCGGTCCATCGCGTCCGTGGCCGGTGCCGTGGGTTTCCGCGACGCCGCCCACTTCGCCCGGCGATTCCGCGAGGCATTCGGGATGACGCCCCGTGACTGGCGCCGCAGTGCCACCGATGTGGGCACCCCACCGAAGTAGCGGGGGTCCCGGGCCCGAATGCACGCACGTTTGTGCGTGCACAGTCAGTCGTCGTGCAGTCACAGCCTCCTTCGCGGGCCGATTCGCCGATACCTTTCGAATGTGGCTGCGCGAGACCGCATCAGGAGGACGAGGGTTCGCCGACGGGCACCCGCGCCGATGCGGTCCGTGCTGAGGGCATCGAGAGAAAGGGGAGACCATGTCCACGATCGGCAAAGCGATTCGGGCGGCAAGGATGGCCTCCGGGTTCACCCAGGCGGAGTTGGCCGACTGGATCGGAATCGCGGACGGAAACCAGATCAGCCGGTGGGAGCGCGATGTGGTGACACCCAGTGCCGACAGTGTCGGCGAGTTGTCGAGAGTTCTGGGGGTGCGTCTCGACAACTCGGTCGGAGATGCCGTGACGTGCTGATCTGATCTGAATGCTGGTGTGTCAGCTCGATGCAGGTCGAGCTGACACACCAGCGAATGTTGTCCCGGCTACGAAACGACCTGGGAGCTCAGGTAGTTCAGGAGGATCAGGACGTCGTCGCCGTAGTCGACGTGAGCCTCGGAGGCGTAGAAGTTGGCCATGTCCACGCCTTGGCGGGCCAGCTGGACGAGCTCGTCGATGGTGGCGGGGTCGGCGATGTCGAGCAGGGTTCGGGCGGTTGTGCGGAGGTCTGCCCGGATGCCGGCGGCGATGGGGCCGAGCACGGAACCGGTGAGGTCGGCGCCGGTGGCGGCCAGGTTTGCCAGGTCGGTGGCGGCGGCGAGGGGGTCGTTGCGATCGAGGGATTCGACCGCACGCCAAAGGATTTCCTGAATTCGGCCCACCCCGTCGGCGATGCTCAGAAAATCGATGGGCACGAGGGCGTCGGCGATGAGGCTGACGGCTGCGGTCCAACCCGAGGGGTCGACGGCGGCGGCCGCGCGGATGACCTGGGCGACCAGGGCTCGATCTACACCCGCGGCGGCCTGGACCAACGGGGACAGTGCAACATTCAGGGCATTCGCGGCCAGGTGCGCACCGCGAATGTCACCCGCCGCGATGAACTCCGAGAGGTGGGTGAGGTCGTCGAGAATGGTGGGCAGGTTCGCCGCGGTGGCGGTCCAGCCGGCGCCCATGGTCACAGCCTGAGCGATCAGGCTGCTGGGATCGACCGTGGCGGGGATAACATTCGCGATCGGTTCGGGATCACCACTCAGGACCCGGCCCAACGCGGCGAGGAACGGGGAGGCGGTGGCATCGAGAGAGCAGTACAGGTCGCCGTCGGTACACAGGGTGCGAACCCGGTCGGTCAACGCACCGAAATCCCGGCTCCGCGTTCCGGCTATGCCGAGGCCGGGCTGCGGATTACCGAGGGAGAGCGTGGTATTCGGATCGCGATGCGGATCGGCCAGTAGTCCGACACCGACCCCTCGATCGGCATCGAGGGGACCGTCGCCATTGCCGATCTCGGTGGCGAGATCGCCGATGCCGTCCGCGCCCTGGCTGTAGCCGGCGAGGACGACCCGCGTCGAGCTACACAGGCCGCGCATCATCTGGTGCAGGCGGGATTCCAGCGTCCCCAGGGACTCCGCGTAGCTCAGGCCCAGGTCGAAAGCGCTTGCGGCATAGGGGACGTAGAGCACGGTGATGTCACGACCGAATTGCCGTTGCAGGCCATCGCCGACGGGCTGGAGCATCCCGACGGGCACCCTGGGATCGGCGCCCGGCGTGGTCTCCCAGGTCCCCGGCGCGAAGATTGCCGTGTACGGGGTGCAGGGCCGCGCGCTGGGCGTGTCCGCCCGCGCGACGCCTGTCGCCGCGGTCCCGGCCGCGACGACGGCGGCAACCAGTATCGCCGCGGTGGATCTCGACAACCTGTCCATCGTCCAATTCCTCTGTTGCCGAAGGGAATTCGTGACGTACGACAGGTGCCGAGTTGCGCCGAACCGTCCGTCGGGGCCAATTCTCGCCACTCGCCGCCGGTTTCGCCGAGGTTTTCAGACACAGTTTCATTTCAGATTGTATGCCGGGGTCGCACGGTGTCGTGATCGAGCCCGGCTCGCGGCTTTCGCGCTTCGCGGCTTCGGCATCATGCCCGGTCGTGGCGAGCGGGCTGCCATGCGGTGACGGCCCAGATGACCACCACGCTGATCGCGATGATCACGATGGACCATGCGGGATAGTAGGGCAGGGACAAGAAGTTCGCGATGATCACCAGTGCCGCGATGCCCACCGCCGCGTATCGCGCCCACGCGGTGCCCGATATCAGACCGATCGAGCAGACGATGGCGATCACACCGAGGACGACATGGACCCAGCCCCAGGTGGTCGCGTCGAATTCGTAGACGTAGCTGAAGCCGGCGACATAGAACTCGTCCTCGGCGATCGCGGAGATGCCCTCGAGGATGGAGGCCGCCGCGGCGATGAACAGCATGATCGCCGCCAGTACGGAGATTCCCTCGGCGGCGGCTTGCCGTGCGAAGGGCTCTTCTTCGGGAACGGGACGATTTGCGGAACGATTGCGATCGGTCATGACAAGCCCCTTGCTGCGGCGAAATTCCGCCATCGCAGATCTTCGAGACTCCTGCAGGTCGCAATGACAGGCAATCGCGTACTTCGGTAGGGACGGCGGATTGCGCGGCACGCCGCTGCGCAGCGCCGACTGAAGGGTGGTGCTCGCGATCGGAGTTCGATCGCCCACGATCCGTCTAGCTCGACACGCAGCGATTTTACCGGAGACTCTCCTGTCGATGCGGCGATGTTTCAGGTTCGCAATCCGCGCTCGCGGCCTTCCCTGAACCCTCGTTGAACGACGTGGTGGCCACTCGTGGCGCGGTGGGCCGTCGGATCGTCGGCCCGAAGCGCGACGACACCCCGGCTCGACCGAGACCGCCTGCCGAACGGTCAGATTGCCGGATGATTGCCGTTGCTGGTGGGGCGGGGACAAGTCGCGTGCGCGCCGGTCGGAGAGAACTCCCGAGCCCGGAAGCAAGCGAATCATGTGCGGCCGTTTCCCGAGCATTGGAGGAGTTCACGGTATGACATGTCCCAATTCGATTGTTCGGGTGGTGATTCCGCGGACAACAGCGTCGTCTTCGGCGCACCCGGGACTCGGACGTGGACCGCCGCGGTGGTGAAGGCAGAAGGGTCGTTGTCGACCGCTCTGCTCGCGAATTCACCCGGGGTCGCGTCGCCGCATTCAGCGCGCATCTTCCTCGGATACCGGATCGGGTGCCTCCCCGCGAGCACGGGGAGACACCCGAAAACAGCTCTGCACGGCGGTCGCCACCGCCCACAGAGCAGATGCAGACACTTGGAGAACTCTGCGATGACCACACTAGATGTACTCGTCATTCTCGCGCGCCCCTATGGCGCCCGCCGATGACCGGGCCCACGATCACCCACGAAGTAGTTGTCGTCGGGGCGGGCTTCGGTGGGCTCACCATGGCCGCGCAGCTGCGGCAGGCCGGGGTGCGTGACTTCCTGATCCTCGAAGAAGGACCCGAGGTCGGCGGGGTGTGGCGGGAGAACACCTATCCGGGCTGTTCCTGCGATGTGCCCGCGCACCTGTACTGCTTCGCCTTCGACCCGTATCGAGACGTTCGCGTGCGCTACCCGGATCAGCAGGCGATCTTGACCTACATGCGGGAGGTCACCGACCGCAACGGTTTGCGTGCGCATCTGCGCTGCGATACCGCCGTGACGGCCGCCGACTACAGCGACACCGACCGCACCTGGACCCTGACCACGACCACCGGGGAGCGGATCCGCACCGACGCGGTCGTGTGGGCGCTCGGCCAACTGCATCGACCCGCGATTCCTCGGTTGCGGGGAGCACGCACCTTCGGTGGCCGTGCGTTCCACTCCGCACGGTGGGATCACACCGCGGATCTGAGCGGGCAGATCGCCGTCGTCGGCACCGGTTCCTCGGCGGCGCAGATGATTCCCGAGCTGGCCCGCGTCGCGGCCGGTGTCACCGTGTATCAGCGTTCCCCGTCCTGGGTGCTGCCCAAGCCCGCCGCGTCGTTCGGTCCGCTGTCGCGGTGGGCGCTGACGCATGTGCCCGGTCTGCACGACCTGTATCGGGCCGGGATCTACTACGCCGCTGATCTGGTTCTCGCGCCGATCATGCGTGCGGGGTGGTCGGCGGGACCGGCCGAACTCGTTGCGCGGGCCCACCTTCGGTGGCAGGTGCGCGATCGTGAACTGCGCGCGAAGCTCACACCGAACTACCGGATCGGGGAGAAACGGATCCTGCTCGACAACGAATACTATCCGGCGCTGGCCCAGCCACACGTCGAACTGGTCACCGACCGCATCGACCGGCTCGGACCGGACGGGATCCGCACTGTCGACGGCACCGAACGCCGCGCCGATGTCATCGTGTGGGCCACCGGATTCCGTGCGCCGGAGTTCCTCGCCGGGGTGCGAATCCGTGGCCGTGGCGGAGTGGACCTGCACGACCAGTGGCGGCGCCGAGGACGACCGACCGCCTTCTACGGACTCGCGGTGCCCGGCTTTCCGAATCTCTACATGATCGCCGGGCCGCACTCGTTCACTCCGTCGAACAGCAACCCCTCGGTCAAGCAACACCAGGCCCGCTACATCACGCGCTGTCTGGCCCTCAGCGCGGACCGGGGTGCACCGGTGGAGGTGACCGAGCGGGCAATGGCGCGCTACCTCGACCGTCTGGATCAAGCTCTCGCCCGGACGATCTGGTGTGATGGTGCGGCGACGGCATGGTGGAAGCGCGCGGACGGCACGATCACCAATGCCTGGCCAGGAACCGTCAGCGAGTTCGAGCACGAGATCGTCGGCAGCGATCCAGCCGAGTCGTTCGCGAAGGTAGCCGCGACCACCGGAGCACGCGACGCCGATCGAAAGGTCGCGGAGCAGATCACCTGACCGCGCTGCGGCGGGACCTCGGCACTGTTGGGCCGGGGCCCGCCGAGGAGCGGCACCGTTCGCCGCGCAGGGGCGCTCGACCTCGCCGCCGGCCACGACGGCGGGCGGCGGACGAGCGCCGACGCGTTCGGCTCAGGCCACCGGCGGGTGTTTGCGGGCGCCCATCGACTCGGCCGCGAACAGCAGCACCACCGCCGCGATGACCGCGAGGACGAAGCCCCAGAAGTTGAGCTCGGTGATGGAGCCGACGCCGATGAGGCTGGCGATCACGCCCGCGATCAGCGCCGCCGCCATGCCGAGCACCAGGGTCATGCCCATGCTCATGTTCTCTTTACCCGGCTTGAGCACTCTGGCGAGCACGCCGACCACGGCGCCGATGATCAAGAATCCACAGATCTGAACAATCGCGTTCCACATCGCTCGAACCTCCACGTTGTGCCGATGGCCGGGGAGTGCCGGTTATCATCGATCATTTCTCCCCTTCGCCCGCAGAACCAGGGTCGTGTCCTCGGCGTTGTCGAAGCGTGTCCGCGCCGACGCCGGATCACACCATCGCCGTCGATATCGCTCCGGTCGCCATGGACGGGCTCAGAACGCAGGATCCACCCGGCACTCGCTCGCGGACCGGCCCGTCGGGGCGGTGCCGTCGCCCTGATCGAACCGCCACTGTGCGATCGGGCCCGCCGGCCGCCAGCGCAGGCCGCGCCCGTCCGGCACGGCTTCGTAGACAGCATCCCGACCGCTGACCAGCTGCTCACCCACGCAATAGTCGTTGTATCCGGTGCCCGGCTGGACCGCCCCCGCGCTGAAGCGGCCGGTGGGCTCGGCGGCGGCGCCCGGATTGGCGACCGTGCTCGTCCGATGCGTCGATGCTCCGCGATCCCAGCGTGCGTCCCCGGTCCGCGATCGGTCGCAGGTGAAGGTCCAGCCACCGGCGACGATGGTGGCTCCCTGTGAGTACGGGGTGCCCGCCCACAAACAGCTGACGGCGGTGTCCGCGGACGCGGTTCCCGTCGAGAGCCCGAGCAGGCCCGCTACCGTGACAGCCGATGCCAGCGCTGCTACACCGCGACGCCGTCGAACGGTTCCTGAAATGTCCTGATTGCCAACGGTTTCCATCCTTCGATGCTCCCGTCGGGACGGGTCGGGCACATCAGGTCCCGACCCGGAGCTTCAGCTCAGGGATTCCCCTCGGTCGAGGGGCGCAGGCTCAGCAGCACGGTCCGAGGTGCGCGCCGGGGCGCGGGGTCGCGTCGCTGTTCGGCACTGCGGCCAGGAACGCGTCGAGGTCGACCCGGCGCCCACCCACCCACGTGCCGTTGACCCGGACGGTCTCGCCCAACGTGGCCGGGTCGACCTCGTAGGGGTCACCGGACAACTCGACGAAGTCGGCCAGCTTGCCGACCGTGATGGACCCGATCAGGTGATCGCGGCGCAGGGTGCGGGCGGCGTTGATCGTCTGCGCGCGGATCGCGTGGTCGAGCGGAATCGCCTGATCGGCGCCGTGGACGGTGCCGGCGCGGGTGCGTCGGGAGGCGACGGTCTGGATGTTGACCAGCGGCGACGGTGGCGAGACCGGCCCGTCGTTGTGCAGGGACACACACGCCCCAGAGGCCAGCGCGTCGGCGGTGGGCTGCCACCGGCTGCCGTGTTCGTGGTCGAAGATCGCGCCGTCGAGCAGATCGCCCCAGAAGTAGTACTGGAACGGTGACATCGACACGTGCACGCCCAGCCTGGCCGCACGATCCATCTGCGCGCGCGTCGCTCCGCCCAGGTGTTCGATCCGCCACCGGTGATCGGTGCCGGTCAGGCCGTGGCGCTGCAACGCCGCCTCGTAGGCGTCCAGGGCCAGCTCGACGGCGAGATCGCCGTTGGAATGGAACGACATCTGCCAGCCGGCGGGCGCGGCGTCGTCCAGAATCTCGTCCAGCTGCGATCGGGTGTAGTTCAGCGAACCGGTGCCGCCCGCGGTCGCCGGGTCGATACCGGCGCGCCGAGTCGCCTCGGTATCGAGGTAGGGAAACGACGTCGCCGCACTGCCCACCCAGACCGCACCGTCGGTCCAGAGCTTGACGCCGGCCTTGCGCAGCATCTCGTCGCCGGAGGCGAAGGTCTCGGGCTCGGTGTAGGTGTCTGTGGTCGACATCTCCCACAGGTTGACCCGCAGCGGGCACGATGTGGTGGCGGCCAGTGTCTCGTAGTCGTGTTTGGTCTGCGGGTCGTAGGCCATGTCCGAGGTCGTGGTGTACCCGGCGCGCGACATCGCCGCGAAGAACCCGGCGCCGCTGAGCAGCGGGCTGGGCATCTCGGCGATCAACGGAGTCATGACCGCGGTGAGCACCGGCACTTCGAATCCCTGACCGTCGAGCGAGCCGTCCGGATTGCGACCGTAGTGACCGCCGTCGGGGTCCGGTGGCGGGTTGCCGGACCAGCCGTACCGCTCGATGAGCGCGGTGTCGAAGTAGATGCCGTGCGCGGAGTTGTCCAGGACCACGGCCACCCGATCACCGAAGATCGCGTCCAGGTCCGATGCTGTCGGTGCCGCGTGTTCCTGGAGCAGTGCGTCGAACCCGTTGAACACCAACGGCGTCGACGGATCGGTCGCGGCGATGGCGGCTGTGAACACGGCCACCACATCGGCCCAGGTCGGGGCTACCCACGGGGTGATCTGCGCGATGGGTGGTTGGGTGAGGACCCCGCCCAGGAACGGATGCCCGTGCGGTTCGACGAACCCCGGCAGCAACGCTCGGGCGCCGGTATCGATGACCTCGGCATCCGGGGCCACCGCCGACACGCACTCGGCCAGCGACCCGACCGCGACGATGCGCGAACCCGAGACCGCGACGGCGTCAGCGCGAGGGCGGTCCTCGTCCATGGTGATCACGGTGCCTGCGGTGAGAACGAAATCCGACACAGCCAACTCCCTCGCTTGTGGTGTTCGAGGTGGAGAAAAACTCGCCCGACCGTGGACACCGATTCGGCGGCGACAAGGGCCGGACATGCTGCTGACCAGCACAGGCTATTCCGAGAGGGCTACCGGAAGAGGGGACGACACGCGTATCCGAGCGCAGATCGAGCGGCCCGGTAGACGTCGGCGTCGTGGCACGCTGAGTGGCTGCGAATGGCCGGTTCCGGACGTGCCTATTCGGCGGCGGTCTGCCCTGGCTCCGGCACCTCGGCGTAGAACTCGCGCAGCGCGGCCGTGACGCTGACGAGCACGCGGTGGGCGGCCGTCAGGTCGCTGTCGGGCAGGGCGGACAGCGCCTCGCGGGTGCGGGAACCGAGCGGTCCGAAGAATCCGGCGGCGACCGACATGCCGTGGTCGGTATAGGTCAGGTTGACCCGCCGTCGGTCCGCCGGGTCGGGCACGCGGTCGAGGTGCCCGGATTCGATCATGCGCTCGACCAGGTAGGTGACGGCGGGCGCGGAGACGCCCATCAACTTGCTCAACTGGCCCGCGCTCACGGGTGCGCCCTCGGCGTCAGCCGTGGCGACGTGCATCAGGGCGCGGAAATCGTTCGGGCGCAGGTCGTTCGATCGCGCGAAGACGTGACCGATCTGTTCGGAGATCGCGGTCAGCGCACGCAGATCCCGGGCGATACCGGTTTCCAGCTCTGCCCGGTCGGCGGCCGGGTTCGTGTCGGCGGTGTCGTCATCCACGCGCGGCCTCCTCTCTGTCCGACAGGGAGCTTAGCCGTCGGAGCCACCGGCATTGCCAATTAGTTAAGTTTCTGAAATAGTTTCGGCGTGATGCGAGTGAGCGACGGAAACGGGTGGGACCGGTTCGCCGGGCTGGTCACCGGTCGGCGATCGTGGGCGGTACTGCTCGCTGTCGTCGCGGCCGCGATGGCGGTGATGGCGCTGGCAGGGAGCAACGACAGCGCGGGCCAGGCCCCGGTGTCGTTGCCACGATCGGCGGAATCTTCCCTGGCCGCCGAAGCGGCGGCACGGTTTCCCGATGCCGGAACCGCCGCCGCGATCATGGTGGCGACCCGCGTCGACGGCGGAGCGCTGACACCGGCCGATCTCACGGCACTGGAAGCGGCGCTCACCCGCGCGGGTGGCCCGCCGACCGACGGCCCCCGGGTGATTCTCGCTCCCGACGAGCGGGCCGCGCTCGCCCAGATTCCGGTGTCCGCACAGCTCAACGGCTTCGCGCTCACCGACCGGATCGGCGAACTCCGCGCCGCCGTCACCACCGATCTGCCCGATACGCTGCGCGTGCAGATCACCGGCGGACCGGCTTTCGGCGCCGACATCGCCGACTCCTTCTCCGGTGCGAACTCGCTGCTGCTGATCGTCACCGCGATCGTGGTGATGGCCCTGCTCATCGTCACCTATCGCTCGCCGGTGTTGTGGCTGGTGCCGCTGACGGTGGTCGGGCTCGCCGACCGCGTCGCCACCAGTGTCGGCACGCTCCTGGCCGAGCTCACCGGGCTCGCTTTCGACGGTTCGACGTCGGGCATCACCAGCGTGCTGGTCTTCGGGGCGGGAACGAACTACGCGCTGCTGTTGGTATCGCGGTATCGCGACGAACTGCATCGCCACACCGACCATCGAGCAGCGTTGCGCGCCGCGGTGCGTCATGCCGCGCCCGCCATCGTGGCCAGCAATGTCACCGTTGTCCTGGCTCTGCTGACGCTGTTGCTCGCGCTGCTCCCCAACACCCGCAGCCTCGGCGCGTTCGCCGCCGCGGGACTCGTGGTGGCGCTGATCTTCGTGCTCGCCGCGTTGCCGCCGGCGCTGGCACTGTGCGGCCGGCGGGTCTTCTGGCCGTTCGTGCCGAAGGCGGACGGGCGCGACGCGGCCGAGCAGGGCGTCTGGGCGGTCGTCGCGAAGCGGGTGGTGCGACGCCCTGCCGTCGTGGCCGGGGCGGCGTCGGCGGTGCTGATCGTCTTCGCGACCGGGCTCGTGACCACCGGTATCGGGCTCTCGCAGACCGAGCAGTTCCGCGTCGAGGCCGAGTCCGTCGACGGGCTGGAAACGATGGCCGACCACTTCCCGTCCGGTTCGTCGGATCCCGCCGTGGTGATCGCGCGCAGCGAAACCACCACCCCGATCCAGTCGGCCCTCGATGGCGTGCGGGGCATTTCGCGCGCCACCGCTACCGGTACCTCCGCCGACGGTGCGACACGGTGGTCGGTCGTGCTGGACGCGCCGCCCGGCTCGGCGGAGGCGTTCACCACCATCGAGGCGATCAGGACGGCGGTCGGCACGATCCCCGGCGCTGAGGCCCTCGTCGGCGGTACGGACGCCGAAGCGCTCGACATCCGCGACGCCGCCCGCCGTGACCAAGCGCTGGTCATTCCGCTGATCCTCGCCGTCGTGCTGCTGGTGTTGCTGGCACTGCTGCGCGCGGTGCCCGCCGCCGTGCTGCTCGTCGGCGTCACGGTGCTCAGCGCGCTCGCGGCGCTCGGTGCGGGCAGCTGGATCAGCGGCACGATCTTCGGCTTCCCCGCCCTGGACACGAACGTGCCGCTGTTCGGGTTCCTGTTCCTGGTCGCGCTGGGTGTGGACTACACGATCTTCCTGGTCACCAGGGCCCGCGAGGAAGCGGGCGCGCACGGCACCACCCAGGGCATGGTGCGCGCGGTCGCCTCGACCGGGGCCGTGATCACCAGCGCCGGCGTGGTGCTGGCCGCGGTGTTCTGTGTGCTCGGTGTGCTGCCGTTGATCACCCTGACCCAGTTGGGCATCGTGGTCGGGATCGGCATCCTGCTGGATACGTTCGTGGTGCGCACGCTGGTTGTCCCCGCGCTGTTCGCGCTGCTGGGCGACAAGGTGTGGTGGCCGGGAGCGCTCGCGAAAGCCGAAGCGGCGCAGTCTGCGTCGACCGAGACAGTGGCCATGGACTGATTCGTGTGGTGCCCGCGAGGTGGCAGTATGCGGGGGTGGGTGATTTCTTCGAACGGATCGTCGATCTCGAGGTGGCCGCGGTCGACGCGGGCGCGTCGGCGGAGCGGATGGTCGACTGGATGGTGTCGCGGGGATGGCTTCTTCGGGAGACATCGGGTGAGGCGATGTACAGCCTCGATGTCGAGGAAGGGTATGTGGCGGGACCTGATTGGGTGGAGATCGCCCAGCACTGGGGCGATGATTGGACCCCGGCGCCGGTCGCCGTGATCGTCGGGAGGAATGCCCACTATCCCGGTCAGGGCGCTGTCGAACCGTCCACCGCGTCCTGTCCGCAGTGCCAGGCGACCACGGTGATCATCGACTACCCGCAGGCCTGGGAAGCCGATCCCGTGGTGTGGCAGCCGTTTTCGGAGGCGATCGACTCGTGGAAAGGGACCGGCGAAGGCGCGGTCACCTGCGTCACCTGCACTACGGCGAGCCCGGTCACCAGCTGGCAATGGGGCGACGGCTTCGTCCTCGGCGCACTCGCCTTCGACTTCTGGGGCTGGCCACCCCTGACCGACGAGTTCGTCGCCGAGTTCACCGCCGAGCTCGGTCACCGGACCGCACGCCACACGGGCAAATTCTGAGCGGATCGCCGTCTGGGTGTCAGCGGTCGAACAAGATCGTCCGCAGAACCGACTCCCATTCCGCCGCGCTCGGTGGTTCACCGGTGACCAAGGCCTGTATCAGCAGGCCGTCCACGGTTCCCGACAGAATGCGCAACCGGATGGCGTCGTCGGTGTATCGACGGCCGAAGCGTTCGATCGCGGCCAGCCAGCGGCGGGGTGGGTCCCGCAATTCGGGGCGGCAGGCGGCCAGGAGATAGAGCTCGAACTCGGCCTGCAGATGCACGGTGTCGGCCAGTGCCGCGACCATCATCGCGGCCAGCGCCCGCACGCCCTCCTCGCCGCCCCCGCTCGCGTCGGTCAGCTGCCGGATCCGCTCGGCATCGCGGTCCATGCAGGAGGTGAGGGCGGCGGTGAGGAGGTCGTCGATCGTCTTGAAGTGGTAGGCGGCCGAGGTCGGCGGCTGACCCGCTTCCTTGGCGACGGCGCGGTGGCTGACGCCGGCGACGCCGTCGCGAGCCACCACCCGGAGGGTGGCCTCGATCAGCTCCTTCTTGCGCCGCTCGCCCTTGAGCCTGCGGCCGTCAATGCTCGCCTCGACCAACCTCGACCTCCTCGCGCGCGGCTCTCGCCAGCGGCGCCCTCGCCAACAATGCCACCGCCAAGGCTACGGTGCCCGCCGCGACTGCCACGGCGAAGCCCGCTGCCGGCCCCGACCGGTCGACGACGGCGCCCGAGAGCAGTGCGCCGAGCGCGATGCCCGCGCTGAGCCCGGTGAGCGCCCAGGTCATGCCTTCGGTGAGTGCGGCCGCGGGCACTGCGCGCTCGACGAGTCGCATGATGACGATCATCGTCGGTGCGAAGAACGCCCCGGATACGAACATCGCGATCGCCAGTGCGGGGATGCCGTCGACCAGCAGCAGCGGCAATGTTGTCAGCATCGTGCCCGCCACCGCGAGTGCGAGTTGTCGCGGCAACGGCATCGACAGCTGGAATGCCCCGAACGCCAGTCCGGCCAGCCCGGAGCCGGCGGCATAGGCGGCCAGCACGGTCCCGGCGCTCGCGGGTACGCCGAGCTGCTCGGCGAAGGCGACGCTGACCACGTCCACGGTCCCGACGATGACGCCGCCCGCCGCGAGGATCGACGCCAGCATCCGCACCGCCGGGATCCTGATCGCCGAGGCTTTCTCATCATCCGGAACATCTTCTCGCACAGGAGGTTCGGTCCGCCTCTGCGGCACGAACAGCAGCACGCCGATCAACAGCAGAATCGCCGCGAGCAACGGTCCGGCCTCGGGGAACAGCGCCGTCGAGAGCACGACCGCCAGCGCGGGTCCGGCGACGAAGGTCAGTTCGTCGACCACCGATTCCAGGGAGAACGCCGTGTGCATCCGGGGGGAACCGGCGTGGACATAGGACCAGCGAGCTCGCACCATCGCCGACATGTTCGGCAAGGTCCCGGCCAGCACGGCAGCGGCGAACAAGGTCCAGGTCGGCGCGTCGTAGCGGGCGCTGAGCAGCAGCGCGGCCGACCCGAGCACGCTCAGCCCCATCGCGGGGAGCAGCACTCGCCCTTGCCCGAGTCGGTCGACCAGCCGGGAAACCTGCGGTCCGGCGACGGCCGTGCTCACGGTGAAGGTCGCCGACACGGCTCCGGCCAGCGCGTATTCGCCGCGCAGCTGCGAAATCATCGTGATGATGCCGATCGCCATCATGGCGAGCGGCAGCCGGGCGATGAAGCCGGCGGCGGAAAAGCCAACGGCTCCAGGGGCTTTGAACAGGGCGGCATAGGGATTCGCCATCGAGGTCGACCTCCAAACAATTTGAACGAGTGTTCCAATTGTTTACCGTACGCCATGGGGACAGGGCTGGTGCTCGAGGTGGTGGAGGTCGGTCGGTGCGCCGGTTCAGTGCGACGCCGATCTCACCGGTGGGGAGTGGCCCACGGTGAAAATTCCGCGCTCACTAGCATCGATGCAGCGGAAATATCGATGAACCCAGAGGACGTGTGTTGACTACCGAACAACTTGATCGCTGGAACGCTCAGGAAGCTGCGGCGGAGGCGATGATTCCCATCATCGGGACGTTGTACCGCAGCAAGGGTGTGACGATTCTGCTGCACAGCCGGTCGCTGGTGAACAAGTCGGTGATCAGCATCCTGCGGACGCATCGGTTCGCGCGGCAGATCGGCGGCGAAGAGCTGTCGGTGGACGAGACCCTGCCGTTCCTCGAGGTGATCAGCCGGCTGGATCTGGGGCCGTGCAAGATCGACCTGGGCCAGCTGGTGATGGCATTTCACGCCGACGAGCGGGGCCTGTCGGTCGAGGAGTTCACCACCTCGGTGCTGGCCGAGGTGAGCGACGGCAACAAGGCCGTGTCACAGGGACCGCGTGATGTGGTGCTCTACGGGTTCGGGCGGATCGGGCGGCTGGTCACCCGGCTGCTGATCGAGAAGGCCGGGTCGGGCAACGGGCTGAGCCTGCGCGCGGTGGTGGTGCGCAAGGGCGGTGACGACGACCTGGCCAAGCGGGCGTCGCTGCTGCGTCGCGACTCCGTGCACGGGCACTTCAACGGCACGATCAAGGTCGACACCGACAACGACACGATCACCGCGAACGGCAACGTCATCAAGTTCATCTACAGCGATGACCCGACGACCATCGATTACACCGCCTACGGCATCGACAACGCGATCCTGATCGACAACACCGGTCGCTGGCGTGACCGCGACGGCCTGGAGCAGCACCTGCGCCCCGGCATCGCGAAGGTCGTGCTCACCGCGCCCGGCAAGGGTGACGTGCCCAACATCGTGCACGGCGTCAACCACCGCGACCTGGACCTGTCGCAGCAGATCTTCTCCTGCGCCTCCTGCACGACCAACGCGATCGTGCCGCCGCTCAAGGCCATGGACGACGAGTTCGGCATCGTGCGCGGGCACGTGGAGACGGTGCACTCGTTCACCAACGACCAGAACCTCCTGGACAACTACCACAAGGCCGATCGTCGCGGTCGCTCCGCGCCGTTCAACCTGGTACTCACCGAGACCGGCGCCGCCTCCGCGGTGGCCAAGGCGATGCCGGACTTCAAGGCCAAGATCACCGGCAACTCGATCCGCGTGCCCACCCCGGACGTCTCCGTCGCGATCCTGAACCTGCAGCTGAAGCAGGACACGACCAAGGAAGACGTGCTCGCGTACCTGCGCCAGGTATCCCTCGCGGGCCCGTTGAGCCGCAACCTCGACTACACCGCCGCCACCGACGCGGTCTCGAGCGACTTCATCGGCTCGCGCGCGGCCTCGATCATCGACGCCAACGCCACCATCGTCGAGGGCGACACCGCCATCCTCTACGTCTGGTACGACAACGAATTCGGCTACTCGTGCCAGGTGGTGCGGACCGTGCAGTACATCTCGGGCATCGAATACCCGACCTACCCGCAGCTGGGTGCGCAGTCCGACACGCGCGAGCTCACCGACGCGCGGTAGCGACCCTCCGGCAAGGCGGGCATCTGGTCTGTGACCAGGGCCCGCCTGCCTCGTCGACTCGGTGGCAGCGCATGCGAGGCGACCACCACCGCTTGTCGGGTCGCGCGTTGTTGTGCATACTGGCGACATGACATCGAGTCGAAAGGGCGTTCTGCGCCCGGGCCGTTGAGCCCCACGCCGGTCATCGCACCGGCTTCTCTCCCGCGTGAACGCGGGGAATTCACCGAAAATCCGCAGTCTTCCCGTACGTCCTATGACGATGCGCGCCTCGACCTCTGGCTGCGTGTGCGCGAACTCGCTGTGCCGTCCGCCATGATCGAGGCCGCCACCGCACGGCGGCTCGTCGGCGACTGGTCGGGGGCCTGCGCCGCTGCGCATGTCGATCTCGATGTGGATCTGCGGGCGCTGGCGCGGACCCACGGGCGAGGACTCGCCGCTCGGGTACGGGCCGACCTGCGATATCTGGCGCCGGACCTGTTGCGCTGGCATCTACCCAGAATCGCGCCGGACGGTCTGTTGCGACCAGGGTTGACGATGGTGCTGGCTCGCTACGAATCCGGGAGCGTCACCGGTCTGGACAGCGCGGCCGGAGACGTAATGCGGTGTGACGGTGCGGATTCCGTGTATCTGGTGGTCCGTACGCCACCGGCCTGGGCGGCCGCCGGACAGCGGATCAGCCTCGCGCTGTGGGACATGACGAGCCCCGCGACCAGCGCGCGCATGCACCCACATCCCCGACCCAACAGTCGCTACCGACTCGACCTGCACCGGCATCTGTGGGATTCGCGCAGGGCAGGGGAGTTGCGACACCGTTCCGGGGCAGCACAATTCGCCGCACCGAGGCTCGCGACAGGCGACGACGGCGATCTCGGGGATTCTGTGCCCGCAACGGTGCCGCCGGGTTGCGCCGTCGACCGGTGGGCGGAGGAAGCGGCGATTCTGTTGCGGGCCGGTGGGCGTCGGTCCGGGTTGGTGCTGGTGCGGTGTGGTGCGCGGAAACGTGTCGTTCTGGACGTGCGTGCGGACGACCCACTCGCCGTGCGGATTTCGCGAGAACACCCGCGCGGCGGAATCTCCGCTCTTCCGGTGCTACCCGACGCGGCGACCTGGGTGCTCCCCGATCTGGAGTTGCTGCGAGCGGGCGTGCTCGCCGCCGATCGACTGCATCCGCTGGTCGCCTCGGCGCTCGGCTGTGACGGCGCGCCGACCGAGACATCCGGGACTACCGCCGCCGGTCATCGGATCGTGGAGTGCCGGGGTGAACGCCACCGGATCGGGTTGGTGAACGGCGTGCTCGCCGCACTGGATCACGACCCCGCCGAAATCCGGCGTGAAGAACTGCTGGCGGCCCTGACCGGAACACCGATGGCCTGCCTTCAGGCCATCGACCGATCACTGCGCCAACCGGATTGGCTCGCCGGCGTCTGCGATCGCCTGGACCATGGCGATATCGACGGCGCCCTCACCATCGTCGAAGGCAAGCTCGGCGCCGACGCGGTGCTGCGCGACGGACCGCTTCGCGACGCACTCGAAGCTGCTGTACGGCAACGGATCACCTATGGCCTGTTCCGGGCCGGCCTACCCGCACCCGGTCGCGGCCACATCCCTCCCGATCGGTACGACCGCAAGGGGCGTCGCCCCCGCCCGAGACACCTGACCTTGCACTGAGTTGCCGTCCGGGCCATCAGGGCGCGTCTTGTCGCGCTGCTGACCTTCGTGCTGTCTCGACCGACCCTGCGGTCGAGCTCGCTCCACCTGCTCTCATCCATCGAATTCTTCTGAACCCAAAGGTGATTCACACATGTCTGTTCAAACCCTGTGCCCGTCGCTCCCGATTCGCGTCACCGACTCCCAGCTCGACGTCGCGGGCGAACTCCTCGCCCTGCTGGGTACGGTGAAAACGGAGCCGCGCACCAACACGCAACTGGAAGCGCTCACCTTGGCCGTGGCCGCCGATCTGCCGGTGCTGCTGTGGGGTGAGCCGGGCATCGGCAAGACCGCTGCCCTGACCCAGCTCGCGCAGTCCCTTGACCTGCCGCTGACCACGGTGATCGCGAGTGTGCACGAGCCGTCGGACTTCTCCGGCCTGCCGATCATCGGCGACGACCCCGCGACCCAGGGCGTACCGATGGCGCCGCCGGACTGGGCGGTTCGACTCGTACGGGCCGGGCGCGGTCTGCTGTTCCTCGACGAACTGTCCACCGCACCGCCCGCCGTGCAGGCCGCGTTGCTGCGCGTTGTTCTCGAACGGCGGGTCGGCGCACTGGAACTGCCGCCGGGTGTGCGCATCGTCGCGGCCGCCAACCCACGCTCGTCGGCGGCCGACGGCTGGGAGCTGAGCCCGCCGCTGGCGAACCGATTCGTGCACCTGCAGTGGACTCACGAGCACGACGTCGTCGTCCGCGGCCTCGGCGGAACCTGGCCACACGCGACCTTGCCTCGGCTCGCTCCCGAAAGCCTGCCGGAGGCGGTCGCCTTCGCCCGTCGCGCGGTATGCACCTTGCTCGCGGCTCGGCCCAAGCTCGTGCACCAGATGCCCACCACCGAAACCCGGCGGGGCGGTGCCTGGGCGTCACCACGGAGTTGGGAGATGACCGTGCGGCTGATCGCCTTCGCCACCGCGGCCGACGCGAGTCGTGACGTGCTGTCGCAATTGATCCGCGGCACCGTCGGTGACGGGCCCGGTTTCGAACTGCTCACCAGCATCGACCGGATGGATCTGCCCGATCCGGAAGCACTGCTGGCCGATCCGGTCGCCGCTGAACTGCCGACCCGGGGCGACCTGCGCCAGGCCGTTCTCGACGGTGTGGTGGCGGCGGTGCGCAAACGACCGGAGCGGGCCCGATGGGACGCGGCTTGGTCGCTGCTGGTGAAAGCCGTGGAAACCGGAGCACCCGACCTGGTGGTTGTTCCCGCGACAACGCTGGCCACGCTGCGCCGCGAGAACTGGGAGGTGCCCGCGGCGATCGAACAACTCGCCGGGGTGGTGTCGGTGTCGCAGAGTGCCGATCGCGCCGCGGCCCGGGTTGCCGTGAAGGCGGGCCGATGACAGCGGATACCACCGGATTGGATTTCGGCAAGCTGTATGCCGCACGGCTGCACGCGGTTTCGGCCCGCCCCTATCTGGCGACCGCTCTGTACGCGCTGCACATCGTCGAGTCGCCGAGGGCGCCGACGATGGGCGTGGACAAACACTGGCGGTGCTACGTCTCGCCACGATTCGTCGACTACACACCGGTGGAAGAACTGGCTTCGATCCTGGTGCACGAGGTGTCGCACCTGCTGCGAGACCATCACGCGCGCAGCGACCGCTACGCCCACGCCCACGACCTGACCGGTCCAGGGGAGCGGCTGCGCATGAACATCGCCGCGGACGCCGAGATCAACGATGACGCGTTCGGTGACGGGCTGGTCTGGCCCGAGGGCGCCGTGCTGCCCAGCGCATTGGGGCTGGACCCGGGGCAACTCATGGAGGACTACCTGGGTCAGTTCCGCCTCGGGCGGCTGACCGAAGACATGGCGTGGCTCGACTGCGGCAGCGGCGCGGATGGATCGGACCGCGAATGGGAGCTGGGACCCGACGGCGCGGACGGTCTCAGCGAACAGCAGCGCGACGGCGTCCGATTCCTTGTGGCACAGGGCATCGTCGGGCGTCCAGGAGACGCGCCCCAGGGGTGGCGACGCTGGGCGAAGGAGGCGTTGCATCCTGCCCAGCCGTGGCGGGACCTGCTCGGCGCGGCACTGCGCGCGGCCGCCTCGGCTCCCGGCGTCGGCGAGGACTACACCTACCGGCGCCCCGCCCGCCGCTGCACCGCACTGCCCGGCATCGTGTTGCCCAGCCTGCGTCGCACCCCACCCAAGGTCAGCGTGGTCATCGACACCTCGGGCTCGGTCAGCGACGACGAGCTGGGCAGCGCCCTGCTCGAAGTCGCCGCCATCATCCGCGCCGTCGGCGGACGCCGCGACCTGGTCACCGTGTTCTCCTGCGACGCGGCGGCCAGAATCGCCCACCCGCTGTGCCAGGCCGAGGGCATGACGCTGATCGGCGGTGGCGGCACCGACCTGCGCACCGGTTTCACCCACGCCCTGCGCACCCGGCCGGACGTCCTCGTCGCCCTGACCGACGGCCAAACCCCCTGGCCCTCCCACCAACCGGCCTGCCGAACCGTCGTCGGACTCTTCCGCCGGGAACGCGCGTGGCGCCACGACGACCCGGACTACGTCCCGGACAGCCCACCCGCATGGGCGCGAGTGGTCGACATCGGCTGACGGGTCATCCACTACGGGGCGCGCCGCGCCCGTACCAGCGGCGAAACGAACATGAACGAGCCGGACAGGAAGAGCCCGGCGAGGGGGATCAGCGGGAGGTAGGAGATCCACACGATCGGCTCCGGTTGTGCCAGCGCGATCACCGTGGCGACAACGGTGACGACGAATACCGCCGCCGACCAGCGATGCACCTGACGGCCGCGACCAGCACTGCCACTGAACGCCGACAGCCGGTGCGGGCCGCGCAAGAGCCGTACGAACATCGAGGCACCGGACAGGAACAGCCCAGCGAGCGGAATGAGCGGCAGGTAGACCACCCATTCGGGCCCGCTGAGCGACAACCCGATCACCGTGATGAGCACGGCCGCGAGGAAGGCGACGGCGAGCATGCGATGAGTTCGCCGAACCCAGCTGATGTTCATCGAAAACCCTTTCGTCGATCCATGGAAAACAATGCTGGCACGGCGCCGACCTGGAAACTTCTCGATTCCTGATCGTTTCTCCCGCCGACCACCGACAGTCGATCGACCCCATTTCAATCCGGCAATTCGTTGAAAGTATCAATCCCCGCGGGCCGCCGAACCCCTGCGAGACTCGTCGTGTGATCAGCGCGATTGTGCGAATTCGGTCCATCACCTACGAATCAGAGGGCGTGCTGTCCTTTGTGCTCACCGACCCCGGCGGCGCGCCACTGCCGCCGTGGGCACCGGGTGCGCACGTGGATGTCGTCCTGCCCGACGGCGTCGTTCGCCAGTACTCGCTGTGTGGCGATCCCGCGAATCGGGACAGTTATCGCATCGCGGTGCTGCTCGAGGAGCAGGGCCGCGGCGGGTCGGCGTGGATGCACGAGAACGTGCGGCCGGGCACGCTGTTGGAGATCCGGGAGCCACGCAACAATTTCCCGCTCACGCAGGCGGCGAGCTACCTCCTGATCGCCGGCGGCATCGGGATCACGCCGCTGTTGCCGATGATCCGCGAACTGGAACAGCGCGGCGCCGACTGGCAACTGCACTATGGCGGCCGCACCGGCGCGCGGATGGCGTTCGCCGGCGAGCTGTCCGTCTACGGTGCGAGGGTTCGTCGCTACGCGCAGGACGAAGTCGGGCTGATGCCACTGGCCGAGATTCTCGAGCCGGTGACCTCGGGCACGCTCGTGTACTGCTGTGGTCCCGAGCCGCTGTTGGCCGCGGTCGAGCAGCACTGTGTCGCGGATGCCCTGCGGCTCGAGCGTTTTCATCCCAAGGAGATCGTGGCCACCGGACCCGACCGGCCGACCACCGTCGTGCTCAACCGTTCCGGCCGGACCATCGAAGTACCGGCCGGGTCGTCGGTCCTGGACGCACTCGAACGGGCCGGCTCCGACGTGCTGTGGTCGTGCCGCGAAGGAACGTGCGCGACCTGCGAGACCACCGTGCTCGAAGGCGAAGTCGAGCACCGTGATTCGGTGCTCACCCCGGCTGAACAAGAGTCGGGCAAAACCATGATGATCTGCGTTTCCCGAGCGCGCACGGACCGTCTCGTGCTCGATGCCTGAAAGGTCGAAAACTGTGCACGATGTCATTGTTGTCGGCGCGCGCTGCGCCGGCGCCACCGTCGCGATGCTGCTCGCGCGGCGTGGCTACCGGGTGCTCTGCGTCGACCAGGCGCTTTTTCCCAAGGATGCCGTGTCGACCCACATGCTGCGGCAGGGTGGTCTGGCGCGACTGCGGGATTGGGGTCTGCTCGATCGGCTGAAAGCCACCGGCTGCACGCCCATCCACTCGATCACCATGTCCTACGCCGACGCCCACTTCTCCGGCTTCTCCGACCCGATCGACGGTATCGCCGAGACCTACGCGCCGCGGCGCATCGTGCTCGACAAGCTGTTGCAGGATGCCGCCCGCGAGGCCGGGGTCGATCTGCGCGAAGGCGTCACCGTGACAGATCTGGTGCGCGACGGTGAGTTCGTCACCGGCATCGTCGGTCGCGACCGCGACGGCGAAACGGTGACCGAACACGCTCGCCTCGTCATCGGCGCCGACGGATACGCGTCCACCGTCGCCCAGCTCACCGGGGCCCAGAAATACGACGTGATCCCGGGGGAGACCTTCACCGCCTACTCCTACTGGTCCGGCCTGACCATGCAGAGCCAGTTGCGGATCGGCGACAAGCAGGCAGTCGGCGGCTGGCCGACCAACGACGGCAAGACGCTGATCTGGTGTGTGCAATACGTCGACCGGTTCGCGCCGTTCCGCACCGATGTCGAGGCCAACTTCTCGTTGGCGTTCAAGGAAACCGCGCCCGACCTCGCCGAACTGCTCGACACCGGCGAACGCGACGAACGGTTCTACATCGCCCGCTACCCGGAGAACTTCTACCGCGAATCGCACGGCCCCGGGTGGGCGCTGGTCGGCGACGCCGGATATCACAAGGACCCCTTCACCGGGCTCGGGATCAGTGACGCGTTCACCTACGCCGACCTGCTCGCCGAGCGGGCGCACGAGGGGCTGTCGGCGGCGCGGCCACTCGACGAAGCGCTCGCCGAGTATCAGGCGCAGCGGGATCGGTCGAGCAAGCCGATGTACCGGTTCACCTGTGAGTCCTCGCGACTGGTGCTGCCGGACAAGCACGTCGAGGTGATGCGCGCGTTGCCGAGCAGTGCGAAGCACACGCAGCAGTGGTTCCGGATGATGGCGGGCGGGCTCAGCGGCCGGGACTTCTTCGCCGAGGACAACCTCGCCGCGCTGCTCGACCCGCAGGGTGCGCGATGACCGTGCAACCGTTCGACACCGCCGGGATCTTTCGCGACGAGCACGGTGTCGCGCACTACGCCGACCTGCCCGATTCCCTGGTGGACATGCTGCGCCACACCGTGAAGATGTGGCCCGAGCAGGAAGCCGTCGTCGAGATCGGTGGCGAGCGACTCTCGTACCGGCGACTGTGGGACCGGGCCGCCGAGGTCTCCGGTGGGCTGCGGGACAAGGGAATTCTGCCGGGCGACCGTGTCGCCATCTTGTTGAACGCCGGAACGGAGTGGGTGGTCGGCTTTCTCGGGATCGTGCTCGCGGGTGCGGTTGCCGTGCCGGTCAACACCCGATTCGCGGACCCCGAAATCGATTATGTCCTGACCGATTCCGATGCCGCGTTCAGTCTGCGGCCGAACGAGGCATTACCCCAGGGCGATCCCTACGTCCACGAGGGCGCGGGCCCCACGGATCTGGCCGCGATCTTCTACACCAGCGGGACGACCGGACGGCCCAAGGGGGCTATGACCACGCATCGCAACCTGCTGTCCACCGTGGAGAACGTGCGCCGGCTCGCCCACATCACCGCCGACGAAGGCCCGACCCTGCGCAACCTGGTCTCCGTGCCGTTGTTCCACGTCACCGCCTGCAACAGTCAGCTGATTCCCCAGCTGGCCATCGGCGGCAGCACGATCATCCTGCCGCAGTTCAAGATTCAGGCTTTCCTGCGGGCGATCGTCGACGAGCGGATCACCTCGCTCACCAATACTCCCGCCATCTACTACCTCGCGTTCCGGCAACCCGACTTCGCCGACTTCGATCTGAGCGCGGTGAACCGGGTCGCCTACGGCGGCGCGCCGGTCGCTCCCGCGCTGGTCGCCGAGATCGCCCGGCACTTTCCGAACGCGCGGCTGGCCAACGGGTTCGGTCTGACCGAGACCTCGTCCATCGCGACCTACCTGCCCCACGAATGGGCCACCGAACACGCGGAATCGGTGGGGTTCGCCGCGCCGATCATCGACCTGGCCATCGACGCGCCCGATCCGGTCAGCGGAGTCGGCGAACTGCTCATCCGCGGTGCCACTGTCGTCGCCGGATACTGGAACAACCCCGCCGCCACCGCCGCGACCTTCGTCGACGGCTGGCTGCGCACCGGTGACCTCGCCCGCATCGACGAGCGGGGACTGGTGTCGATCGCCGATCGGGCCAAGGACATGATCAACCGCGGCGGCGAGAACGTCTACTGCGTCGAGGTGGAGAACGCCCTCGCCGGGGCCCCGGGCATCGGCGAATCCGCGGTGGTCGGGGTGCCCGACGACATGATGGGCGAGAAGGTCGGCGCGGTGGTGGTGCCGGTCGAGGGCGTCGAGTTCGACGAAGCCGCCGTGCTCGACTACCTGCGTGAGCGGCTCGCCGATTTCAAAGTGCCCCAGTACTTCTCGGTGCGTACGGCGCCGTTGCCGCGCAACCCCGGCGGGAAGGTCGTGAAGACCGCGTTGCGGTCCGAACCGTTCAAGCCCGCCGGACGAGGGTGATGCTGGTCCGCCGCTGTTCGGCGAAGGCGTGGATGTCGTCGTCGGGCGCCAGATCCTCGGCACGGTAACCGATCGTGCTGAGGATGGCGCCCTGGGCGATGTCGAAGACATCGGTGTAGTACAGCGCGCGGCTGACCCTGGTGTAGGCCGGATCCGCGCCCCGGTCGGTGCCGGACAGGTTGACGTTCGCGGTGAACCAGCCTGCCCGCGCTGTGAGCAGCGTGGTGAGTACCCCGGCTGTCGCCTTGGGGACCCAGCTCCAATCCCAATCGTGCGGCGCGTTCCACGGACCACCGAACTCGCGCGAGAGCGCGATGCCGGGCACACCGCGCGCTCCCGCCTCCTGGACGGCACCGTAGGTGCCGCTGACATTGAGGGTGGCGCCGATGTTCTCGCCCGCGTTCACCCCGCTCAGGCACAGATCCACCGGCGCGATGACCCCGGCGGTCAGCGCGAACACCACGCAGGCCGCCGGGGTCGACCCCACATGAATCGTGGGAATTCCGGCGGTCGGCGCCGCCCACTCCCACTCCACCGCGACGCCACTGCGCCGGGACTGGCTCGCGCCCGACATCGGACCGCTCGGTGCTACCACCGTCGCGTCGATGCCGAGCGCCCGCACGGCTTCCGCTAACGCCAGGAGCCCCGGCGCGCGGTATCCGTCATCGTTGGTGATCAGCAGGTGCATCGAATTCCGTTATCCGGGAGCCGGTTTCGGGGTCGAACAAGTGCAGCCGGTGGACCGGGACGAACACCTGGATCCGTGCGCCGACGGCCGGGGCTGGATCGTTGGCGGGCAGCGTCACGGCCCAGCGGCCCGATTCGCCGGTGCACTGTGCGATCTTGGAGTCGCCGGTGAACTCGACCAGCTCCACCACACCGTGTACGAGCAAGCCCGGGCCGTCGTGGTCACGGAGCGTGCCGTCACCGGGCCGCCAGCCCAGTTTCAGTTCGGCGGGAACACCGGGGACAGCCTGGGGGAGCAGTACTTCCAGTCCGCGCCCGGTCATCTCGTCCCCGGCTTCGTTCATCGTCACCGTCGCCAGGTTCATCGGCGGGCTACCCAGGAACGTCGCGACGAACAGATCGACCGGTCGCCGGTACACCTGCGCCGGACTACCGACCTGCAACACCCGCGAGTTGTTCATCACCACCAGGTGGGTGGCCATCGACAATGCCTCGAGCTGGTCATGGGTGACGAGCACGACGGTATTGCCGAGCTCGCGATGCAGCCGTACCAGCTCGACCCGGGCCTGCTGGCGCAGCTGCGCGTCGAGCGCGGACAGCGGCTCGTCGAGCAGCAGCACCTTCGGCTGCCGAACGATCGCCCTGGCCAGCCCGACCCGCTGACGCTGACCGCCCGAGAGCTGAGCGGGCTTGCGGTGGCGCAGTTCGCTCAGTCCGAGACTGTCGCACGCGCCGGCCACCCGTCGCTCGATCTCGGTGCGGTCCAGCCCGGACTTGCGGTTGTGCTTGCCCTCGAGCCGAAGGCCGAAGGAGATATTGCGCTCGACGGTCATGTGCGGGTACAGCGCGAAATCCTGGAACACCATCGAGACTCCGCGTCGTCCCGGCGCCACCTCGGTGACGTCGGCGCCGTCGATGAGCACTCGCCCCGCGGTGGGGGTGATCAGGCCCGACACCACGCCGAGCGCGGTCGACTTGCCGCAGCCGGACGGGCCGACCAGCACGGTCAGCGATTGTCCGGGTACGTGCAGCAGGTCGACGTCGAGGGCCGGGCGGTCCTCGTCGTATTGCTTGGTGATGCCGTCGAGCACCACGCCGGCCGAGAGATCGAGCTCGGTGGTCAGCACCGGGGGCTCGCTCACACTGAGACTGGTCATGTCGATTACCGAACCCCTGAATGAAGGAAGGCGTCCGCGATCCGTCGCGACGCCAGGACATAGATGATGACGACCGGCAGTGATGCCAGCATCGCCGCGGCGAGCATCGGGCCGTACTCCGCGCTCTCCGGACCGAGGAACAGGGCCAGACCCGGCTGGATGGTCGTGTCCTCCGGATCGGGCATCACCAGCAGCGGCCACAGGAATTCGTTCCACGTACTGATGAACAGCAGGATCGCCACCGCGCCCAAGGCCGGGCGCAGCACGCCGAGCACCACGTGGCGCAGGATCTCCCACGACGTGGCGCCTTCGAGCACCGCCGCACCGATCAGCGATTGCGGCACCGAACGAATGTGGTCGCGCAGCAACAGCACCGCGAGCGCGCTGACACCGAGCTGCGGGATGATCACCCCGATCGTGTGGCCCTGCCAGCCCAGCTTCGCGGTCATCAGGAACTGCGGGATGATCAGCGCCTGCGGCGGGATCAGCAGCGAAATACCGACGGCCGCAAGGACGAAGCCACGGCCGCGGGCCTTGTCGAAACGCACCAGCGCGTAGGCGGCGGGCAGTGCGACCAGCATCGTCGCGATGGTGACGCCGGCGGCCATGATGAACGTGTTGAGCAGCAGCCGCCCGATCGGGAACCGGCCTACCGCCATCTCGTAGTTCTCCAGGCTGGCCGGATACGGGAGCGGGTTCAGATCGAAGATCGTCGACACCGGTTTGAAGGAAGTGGTCAGCGCCAAGACCACCGGGAACAGCATCAGCACAATGGCTGTGATCAGAAGCAGGTGTCTGCCGATCGCGTCACCGCGTCGCACGGAATCTCCTCGAGAGCAGGGTGTGGACGGTCAGGAGCAGCCCGAACGCGAGCGCGATGACGATGGCCGCCGCCGATGCGGTGCCCGCGTCGAAAAAGGTGAAACCGTAGGTGTAGAGCCGGTAGTAGACGTTGTCGGTGGCATTGCTGGGTCCGCCACGGGTGAGCACACCGATATTGGTGAACAGCCACGGCCACACCACCACCATCGACAGCATCCCGAGCAGGATGATCGGGCGACGCAGCTGCGGCAGGATGATCGACCGGGTGATCTCACCTTCGGTGGCGTCGTCCAGGCGCGCGGCGTCGACGGTGCGACGGTCCAGATTCGCCAGCGCCGCTCCGAACAGCAAAGTGTTGAGTGCCACCACCTTCGGTGCCGTGACCACGACGATGGTCGGCAACGCGGTGGCCGGGTCACCGAGCCAGTTGACCGGCTCCACTCCGACGAATCCGAGCGTTTGATTCACGATGCCGTACAGCGGGTCCAGAATGAACTGCCACGACAGCGCGTTGGCGACCGGCGCGAGCACGACCGGCAGGAACAACAGCATCCGGTAGAACTCGCTGACCCGGCCCGGGCGCTTCCACAGCGCGATGGCCAGCGCGCACGGGACGACCGTCGCGAACGGCAGCACGAACAGCGCGTACTTCAGCGTGTTCCAGGCCGCGTTGCCGAATTCCGGTTCGGTGATGAGGGTTTCGTAATTCTTCAGACCGTTGAACTCGATGTCGGGGGACACCAGGTTCCAGTCCAGAAAGCTGAGCACCGCGGTGAACACGAGCGGACCGTAGACCCACACGGCGATCGAGAGCATGGTCGGCGAGAAGTACAGCCAGGCAAGCCCGGTCGCGGCGGGGCGCTCGACCACGCGTACCTTCGGCGTCACCTCGGGGGTCTTGGTGAGCGTCATGAACGGGCTCGCACATCGAGCATCCGCAGGGTAGTGTCCAGGGCTTCCGCGTAATGGCGGGCGTGGCGCATCTCGATGATGATCGCCGGATCGCGGGGGAACGACGTCGCCAGGACCTCCGCCAGCGGGATCGTGCCCCAGCCGGGTGGCAGGTGCAGATCGCCCTCACCGAGGAGTTCGAGTTCGTACGGGCTGGCATCGGGCTGGCGGGCCATCCGGCCGAAATTGTCGTGCAGGTGAACATGGCCGACAACCGGGGCGACCTCGCGTATCGCGGCGAGGTAGTCGTAGTTCAGGTAGCCGGCCGACAGGTACGCGTGGCCGACGTCGAGGCACATCGTCACTGCGGGGTGATCGATCTGCTGCACCTGCTCGGCGACCATGTCCAGGCGCATCCCGTAGGAACGGCGGGTGAGTACCGCGGGACCCGGCGCCCGGTTCTCGACGGCGATCGTGACCCCGCGCGCGCCGGATTCGTCGGCCAGCTCGCGCAGCATCGTGCGCTCGGTCGCCATGCCCGCGGTGAGTGCCGCACCGTCGCTGTAGAGGTTCGGCAGCACTCCGGCGTGGTAGACCAGCACCTCGGCGCCGATCGCGGCGGCCACCTCCAGATCCGCCAGCAGACCGAGTTGCTGTGCGGAGGCAGTGCCGGTGTCGAGCAGATTGCCGGTCCGTCCGGACGAATGCCACGAACTGTGCAGGGTCAGCCGGAGTCGGCAATCGGCGAGCGCGTCGCGTAGCGCCGCCAGCCGGGAGCGCTGCACCCGTCCGCCGATCACCACCCCGAGGCCGCAGCCGCCGAGCTCGGCATAGCCGAATCCGGCGGTCGCGGCCTCATCGAGGAATTCGCGCATCTCCTCGAAATCGGAGCGCAGGAGCTGCTTTCCCGACCACGGATTGACCGTCAGGCCGATCTTGTTCGGGATCGCGCCGCCGTCGGTCGAACCGTTCGGCGGCGTGTGTGCGAATACCTGGTGTGACAACGGTGTCTCTCTTCGAGGGGGTGGTGGTCAGCGGATGGTGCGTGAACTCAGTTGAGTCCGCGGATCTTCGCGGCGGCGGCGCGCAGGGTCGCCGCCGGGTCGGCGCCGCGAAGGACGATCGGTTCGACGGCCTCGTCCTGGAGGATGACGACGCCCTGGTTGGACTGCTTGCCCGGGAATGCGGTGTAGGGAGCCAGATCGGCCATCTGCTTGACAGCCGAGCCGAGTCGCGGGTCGGCCGAGGACTCCGCCGCGGTCCGCAGCGGCAGGTAGCCCATCTGCGAGGCGATGAGCTTGAAGCTCTCGTCGTTGGTCATGAACTGCACGAACTTCCACGCCGCCTTCGCCTTGGCCGCGTCCTTGGCCACGATCGTCAGGCCGGAGCCGGAGAAGGTGGGGCGGGCGGGCAGGTTGTCGAAGGCGGGCAGCGGTGCCACCTGCAGGGCGAACTTGCCCTTGGCTGCCGCGTCGAGGGTCAGCAGACCACCGCCGGTGGTGACCAGCATGCCGAGCTTGCCCGAGTTGAAAGCGCTTTGCGCGGAAGCGAAGTCGACCGCGGGCTGCACACCGGACTTGGTCAGATCCTGGATCGTCGACAGCGCGGTGATCACCGGGGCCGAGTCGACGGTGACTTCACCGCTGCTCGACACCAGCGCGCCACCGGCACTGTTGACCAGGGACTGGGTCAGGTAGTCGGACTTGCCCGGGTCGGCCGCCGAGACGTACACGCCCTGCGCCTCGGTCTTGTCCTTGATCGCCTGCGCGGCCTGCTTGAGCTGGGCCATCGTCTTGGGCGGCTGGGCGGGATCGAGCCCGGCGGCGGTGAACAGGTCGGCGTTGTAGAAGACCACCGGGGTGGCCATCATGAACGGCATCGCGACCGGCTTCTTCGCACCGGCGACCGGGGTCGCCTTCAGTACCGACGGCACGAAGCCCGCCATGTGCTTGTTCCACTCGTCGGTGCCGGCGACCTCTTCGAGCGACCGCAGCGGCAAGGTCTGCGAGGCCTGCGCGACCTTGCTCCATCCGATCTGCGCGACATCGGGCGGGTTGCCCGCCACCACTTCGCTCTGGAGTTTGGTGAGCGCGTCGGCCGTCGGAACCGACTGCGGCTTGACGGTGATCTTCGGGTTGGCGGTCTGGAAGTCGTTGATCAACTTCTCGATGCCCTTGCCCAGCGGGTTGGCCTGTCCGTAGGTGTAGGACAGGAAGGTGATGGTCACCGGGTCGTCGGCCGCGGCCGGGGCCGAGGTGTTCTGGCCGCAGGCTGCAAGCAGCGTGGTGACCGCGACGAGCACGATCCCCCATCCGGCCTTACGGCCGTGGTGGTGCGAGTTCATAACAGGCTTTCTGTGGAGGGGGTAGTCGAATCGGAGGTCAACGGAGTCGGACTCCGCCGTGCGTGACGGTCAAGGCGTCGATGCCACGCAGGTTCACATTGGGCCGGTAGCGCAGCGATCCCGGGACGAGCACCGGGTCGATCACCCGGCCGGCGAAGGCGGACAGCGCCGCGGCGCCCTCGGCCCGGCCCAGCGCCGCGGCGAGGCAGAAGTGCGCCCCGGCCGAGAAGGCGAGGTGGTCGGCCGCGCCGCGGGCCACATCGAAGCGGTCGGCGTCGGGGTAGTGCTCGGGATCGCGATTGGCCGCGGCGAGCAGCACCAGCATCGCGGTGCCGGGGCTGATCGCGGTGCCGCTCACCTCCATGTCGCGGGTGGCGATGCGCATCACGAACTGGATCGGCGCGTCGTAGCGCAACGCCTCGTCGGCGGCGCTGATGCCCAATCCGGGGTCGGCGGCGAGGATCTCGCGCTGGTCCGGGTTCTGGAGCAGGGCCAGCACGCCGTTCGCGATGAGGTTGGCGGTGGTCTCGTGGCCGGCGACCATCAGCAGCACACAGGTGGCGAGCAGTTCGCCCTCGCTGAGCACCTCGCCTTCCTCCTCGACCTCGATGAGTCGCGAGAGCAAGTCGTCGCCGAGGTTGCCGCGCCTGCGGGCGATCAGGTTGACCAGGTAGTTCATCAGCTCGTTGCGCGCGCCCTCGGCGTCGTCGAGGTCGTCGTTGTGGACGACGAGGTTGAAGTCCAGGACACGGCCCAGGCGGCGGGCGGCGGGTTCGAAGTCGCCGAACTCCTCGACGGGGATGCCGAGCAGAGCGCACATGATCCGCACCGGCAGGGGCAGCGCGAATTCGGAGATCACGTCGAATTCGCTCTTACTCGCGATATTTTCGATGAGTTCGTCCACGATCGAGTGGATCTGCGGCTGCGAGGCCCGAATAACCCTGGGCGTGAAGGCCTTCGACACGAGCCGGCGAATGCGGGTGTGCGCGGGCGGATCGAGGAACAGCAGGGACTCCGGGCGCTCCGGGTGATCCTTGCCGAGCCGGGAAAGCTTGGGGTCGTTGCGCACCGACGGATCGCGCAGCACCTGCTGGCAATCGGCGTAGTTGGCGATGATCACGAGGTCGCCGCCTTTGGTGACCAACGGGGACTTCGTGCGCAGGGCGCGGTGGACGGGATACGGATCGGGTCGGGTATCGGGAGCGAACAGTTCGGCCAGTGTCGACTCGGCGTCGTGCTGGCTGGCAACCGTGGTCGTCATATTCTGGGCTCCTTCGAAAATCGGCGTCGAAATTACTTCGCCTGCACCGGATAAAAGTCTTCCACTCCGGTGTCGTGGGCGACAACGCGGAACGCATTATTGATCAATTGCGGTACGAAATGGATCGCCCTGTCAAGACGGGGATCATCGGGTTTTTCCGAGTCAGCGATTCGAGTGCCGAATCGACCGTGTTCATCGTGCTGCTCGCGGCGCCGGTCACCGCGAGGCGGGGTGGACACGCCGTACAAATGGCAGGAATTCGGTCGCTGCTCATCTGAGCTTCACGGGCCCGTTCCCCGATGACGTGCGGTGCCGCTATACAAGGTGCATATCTCGGACGAGTCACGTACCTGATCACGCGAGGCGCGCACTATGGAGACACGGCATATCGAGGCATTTCTTGCCATCGCTGACGAACTGCACTTCGGAAGGGCGGCCGCCAGGCTCCACCTCACGCAACCGTCACTCAGCCAGCAACTCAAGCGCCTGGAACGCCATCTCGGCGTCGAACTGGTGTCACGGACGTCGCGGGTGGTGCAGCTGACCCCCGCGGGCGAGGCGTTCCGCGCCGACGCGCGACGGATTCTCGGGGAGGTGCACTCGGCGACCAACACCGTCCGCGACATCGCGGCGGGGCGGATGGGCAAGATCAACATCGGGTTCAACGGGCGGGCCGGGCAGCTCATCATGCCCAGGTCGCTGGCCCAATTGCACGCGCACTACCCCAATATCACCACCAAACTCAGCTCGGGTCGCTCCGGGCCGCAGCTCACCGCTCTCACGCGCGGGGAGCTCGATGTCGGGCTGCTCTACGGCGGCGCGTCCAACGGCGGGTCGGTGCTGTCGCGGTGTCTGCTGCAGATGCGCATCGGCGCGCTGGTGGGGCAGGGGCACCGGTGGGCCGACCGGTCCTCGATCTCGATCCGCGAACTGGCCGAGACGCCGTGTGTGCTGTTCAACCGCGAGGTGAGCCCGGCGATGTACGACGCCATCATGACCGCGGGCGAGCGGGCGGGCGCGTTCCCGAAGGTCGCCGAGTACATGAACGACTCGGTGGCCACCGAGATCACCGTGGCCGCCCGCCGGTATGTGGGGTTCGCGTCGTTCATCAGCATGGACGAGCCGCGGCCGATGGGTTTGAAGGTGGTTCCCCTCGTCGATCCGGAACCGGTGGTGGAATTACAGGTGGCCTGGCGCGTCGACAGTCCCAACGAAGTGGTGCAGGTATTCCTGGACAGCCTCGATTCTACGAAGAATTTCCTGCAATCCACTATCCGCGGCAAGGTGTACGGAGAACCGCTGGCGAGTTGATTACCATTCGGTCGATTGAGATCGGCAATGGAAATCCGAATCGGCGGGTGCGGATGGTGCAATTAATTCATGGCACCTGAACTGAAAACCTCAGCCACCCTCGGTTCGGTATTCGAGGCGATCGATCCGGATAACCCCGACTTCTTGCATCTGCAGCGAATTGTGAGCAAGTTGGTCCCCTTCGGTACCCACGCGGGGACCGAGATCACCGAAATCGGTCCGCACCGCGCGATCGTGGAAATTCCCGACGAGCCCTACGTCCTGAACCATCTGCGTACCGTGCACGCCGGTGCGCAATTCCTGGCCGCCGATATCGCCGGCGCGTGCGCCTTCGTGGGCGCGCTGGCGTCGCGGTTGTCGGCCATCGACACCCTGGTGCTGCGCGACGCGCGGCTGTCGTTCCGCAAGCCCGCCCTCGGCCGGATCCGGGCGATCGGGGTCATCGACCCGAGCGACGTCGCGACGGTACTGGCGGCCAAGGGTGGCCAGCGGCTGGATGTGGACGCGCGGGCGCTGATGTACGACACGGCGGGTGTGCTGGTCGGCAAGGTCGCGCTCGACTACGTCTGCACGCTGGCCGCGGAGGCGTGATGAGTGAGCAACGCGCCCAGATCGTCGGGCTGGAATCGACCACCGTCGCCACCTCCGACGGCGCCACCCTGGCGGTCCGCCTGCTGCCGCAGGCGGATCCGGCCGCACCGGTGGTGCTGATCCTGCCCGCCATGGCCATCAAGGCCAAGTACTACCTGCCGCTGGTCACGGCCTTGCACGCGGCCGGACTGACGGCCGCTGTCGTCGATCTGCGCGCGCAGGGCGACAGCCTGCCCGCACTGGGGGAAGGTCCCGGGTTCGGCTATCGCGAGCTGATCGAGGTGGACCTGCCCGCCGTGGCGGACGCGCTGCGCGAGCGGTTCCCCCAGGCGCCGCTGCACCTGTTCGGGCACAGCCTCGGCGGACAGCTCGCGTTGCTGTTCGCCGCGGCCGAACCGGATCGGGTCGCGAGCATCACGACGATCGGTACCGGTTCGGTGTATTGGTGGTCGTTCGAACTGCGCAGGCGCCTCGAGGTGCTGGCGCGCGGCCTGTCGGTCGGTGCGGTCACCCGGCTGCGCGGCCGGTGGACCGGCGGTGGCGGCATCGGGCCGATGACCGCGGGCGTGATGATCGACTGGGCCCGGCACCTGCGGACCGGCAACTACCGGCCCAGCGGCAGTGCCCGCGACTACGACCGGTTGCTGCGCGAATTCACGCTGCCGGTCCTGCTCATCTCGCTCGACGGCGACCCGCTCGGCCCCGAGTCCACGGTGCGGTTCCTGAGCAAGCGGATGGGCGCCGCCCAGCAGCACCGCTGGCACATCGACCGGACCTCGGGCTTCACCCACATCGGCCATGCGTCGTGGGTGAAGGACAGCGAACTGGTCGCGCCCGCGGTCGCGGCCTGGGTTACCGAAGGCCGACCGCCCCGGTAGCGAGGCCCGACCCCCTCGGAACACGAAGACCGACTGCCTCGCCTCAGGAAGGCCGGCCGCTCCTCGGCGACGACGGTGTCGTTCGCGGCGCCGACCGTCTGCGGCACCTCTCGCTAGCGACCTCTGCCCTCGGGCTCTCAGAAGGATTGGCACAGTGACGACTTCCCTTGCACCCTCGGCGCTCGCCAGGGACGACTACTCCATCTACCGTGCGCTGTCGGAATTGGACAAGCCGGTGTTCGTGGTCCGTGACGATCGCGGTGTCGCGGTGACCACCGATGCCGGTACCGCTCGCGGTGCGCAAGTGCTGGCCGCGGCTCCGGCGCTGCGGCCGGAAACGCTGGGCAACACCGAGTTCCGGCAGACCCACGGCGTGAACTTCGCCTACCACGCCGGTGCGATGGCCAACGGGATCGCCTCGGCGCCGATGGTGGTCGCGATGGCGCGCGCCGGCTTGCTCGCCTCGTTCGGCGCCGCCGGTGTGCTGCCCGCCCGGATCGACGAGGCTCTGGCCACGATCGGGCGTGAGGCGCCGGGAAAACCCTTCGCCTGCAACCTGATCCACAGCCCCAGCGAGAACGCGCTGGAGCGGGCGATCGTCGACGCGTGCCTGCGCCACGAGGTGCGCTGCGTGGAGGCGTCGGCCTTCCTCGACCTGACCCCGCAGGTGGTGCGTTACCGGCTGGCCGGCCTGCACCGTGACCCGAACGGTCAGGTGATCGCCCGAAACCGGGTGATTGCCAAGGTGTCTCGCGCCGAGGTGGCCGAACTGTTCCTGCGTCCGGCGCCGGAGCATCTGGTGCGCGGACTGCTCGACGCGGGAGAGATCACCGCCGAGCAGGCGCAGCTGGCGGCATCGGTTCCGATGGCCGACGACATCACCGGCGAGGCAGATTCCGGTGGCCACACCGACCGCCGTCCGCTGGTGGTGCTGCTGCCCTCGCTGCTGGCGGTGCGCGAACGGATCCAGCGCGAATACGGTTTCGCCCAGCGGGTCCGGGTCGGCGCGGCCGGTGGCATCGGCACCCCGGCGGCCGCCGCGGCGGCCTTCGCGATGGGTGCCTCCTACGTGGTCACGGGGTCGGTCAATCAGGCCACCGTCGAAGCGGCGCAGTCGGAGACGGCGAAGCGGCTGCTGGCCGCGGCGGGCGTCGCCGACACCACCATGGCGCCCTCGTCGGACATGTTCGAACTCGGCGTCGACGTGCAGGTGCTGCAACGCGGCACGATGTTCGCGAGCCGCGCACGACGGTTGTACGACACCTATCGGCGCTACGACGGCATCGAGGCGATTCCCGCCGCCGAACGCGCCGAAATCGAGCAGCGGATCCTGGCCCGCTCCTTCGACGAGGTGTGGAACGACTGCCTCGGCTACTTCCGTGAGCGCGACCCCGAGCAGATCGCGCGCGCCGAGGGGAACCCGAAACGCCGGATGGCACTGATCTTCCGGTGGTATCTGGGCCGGTCGTCCGGCTGGAGCACGGCCGCGACGCCCGAGCGCACCCTCGACTATCAGATCTGGTGCGGGCCCGCGATGGGCGCGTTCAACGACTGGGTCGCCGGCACCTACCTGGCCGCACCGGCGCACCGCCATGTCGCCGAGGTCGGGCTGCAGATCATGCACGGTGCGGCGTTCGCCACCCGCGTGAGTCAGTTGCGCGCGGCAGGCGTGCGGCTGCCGGGCCGCTGCTCGACCTACGTTCCGGCCCCGCTGACCAGCATCGAGTCACGATGAGTAGCGCCGTGCAGGGAGACAGCGCCGTGCAGGATGACAGCGCCGTGCAGGATGACAGCGCCGTGCAGGGACCGCGGGTCGCGCAGGAATACAGTGTCGCGCCACTGGTCACGATGGCCGATGACGACAACTTGGCCAACGTGGTGTTCCGCAAGGCCGCGGCCGATCCGTCGGCCGTGGTGTTCAGCCGAAAGACGGTCGAGGGCTGGCTCGACGTCGACTACGGCGAGTTCGCGCGACTCGTTCTCGGACTCGCGAAAGGCCTGTTGGCCAACGGGATCGGCGCGGGCGATCGGGTGCTGATCCTCGGTGGGACCAGTTTCGAATGGTCGGCGGCGGACTTCGCCGTGCTGAGCGTGGGCGCGGTAGCGGTACCGGTGTATCCGACGTCGTCGGCCGAGCAGATCCAGCACATCGTGGCCGACGCCCGCCCCAGCGCGTGTTTCGTGGAGACGATCGAGCAGTGCGACCTGATCGGTGCGGCCGCGGGGGACGATCTGCGCGGCCGGGCTTGGCTGCTCGGTTCGTCGTTGCCCGCGCTGATCGAGCAGGGCGATCCGATCGCCGACGCCGAGGCCACCGAGCGTCGGCTGGCGGTACGCGCCGATGATGTCGCGACGATCGTCTACACCAGCGGCACCACGGGCGTCCCCAAGGGCTGCCTGCTGACGCACCGCAATATCTTCGCCGCCGCGGCCAACGTGGTCGAACTCCTCGACACCGTATTCCGCCGCACCCCAGCTGATCCCGTGTCCACACTGCTGTTCCTCCCGCTCGCGCACGTGTACGGGCGGGTCGTGCAGTTCGGGTGTGTATCGGCCGGAGTCCGCACCGGCCTGGTCGCCACCCCCGCGCAACTGCCCGCCGAACTGCCGATCTTTCGACCGACGTTCCTGATCGGTGTCCCCTACGTCCTGGAGAAGATCCGCAAGGCAGCGCGTCAGGCACTCGGCAGTGATCGGTACGACGCCGCGGAGGCGGCGGCGATCGCTGTCGGCCACGCGCGCAGGCGCGGTCAGCAGCCACCGGCGGGCGCGGTGATCGACGCCCGGATCGGCGAACAGTGGCGTGGCATGCTCGGCGGGCGGCTCGAGCACATGGTCGCGGGTGGCGCGTCGCTGGAACCGTCGACGGCGGACTTCTTCACCGGCATCGGTGTGGAGATCATCGGCGCGTACGGCCTGACCGAGGCGTCGTCGACGGTCAGTATGAGTGCGCCGCACGCCAATCGGGCAGGCGCGGTCGGCCGACCGGTGCCCGGCACGACCGTCGCGATCGCCGACGACGGCGAGATCCTGGTCCGGGGCCCGCAGGTCTTCCCCGGGTACTGGCCCGACGGCGGCCACGCGGCCGAGAAGTGGCTGGCCACCGGCGATCTCGGCCGGCTCGACGAGGACGGATTCCTGTTCATCACCGGCCGGCGCAAGGAGATCATCGTCACCAGCGGCGGCAAGAACGTGGCGCCCGCGCCGCTCGAGGACCGGGTTCGCCTGCACGCCTTGGTGAGCAACTGCATGCTCGTCGGTGAAGGCCGACCGTATGTGAGCGCCCTGATCACCGTCGATCCGGTGGTGCTGGCTCGCTGGGCCGCGGAGCACGGTGTCGACGTGTCCGCCGGGGTCCCGACCGAAGACACCCGCTTGCTGGCGGAGATCTCCGCCGGTGTCGAGGCGGCGAACCGGCTCGTCTCCCGTGCGGAGTCGATTCGCCGGTTCGCCGTTCTCGCGGAGGACTTCTCGATGGAGAAGGGTCAGCTGACAGCGTCGTTGCGGCTGCGCCGCGCGGCGATCGAAGCCGATTTCGGCGCCGTCATCGCCACGCTGTATCCGGACTAGGCCGCGCCCAGCCAGCAGAAGTACTCGAGATCCACCTTCGCGAGCAAGGCGCCGCTGTCGTCGTGCAGCAGCGCCTTTCCGGTGATATCGAACTGCTCCTCGGTCCTGCGCCCGACCACCTCGGCCAGGATCGGGGAGCTCACCGTGCCGCTGGCGCGGACGCGACCGCGGGCAGGCCGGAAGAAGGTGGCCTTGGTGCCACGCAGCACAAAGGTCCGCACGTGCAGGATGCGCGGCGCGATGACGCCGGAAAACGCACCGGCACAGGCTACTTCGGCGGCGAGGAACAGCGCGCCCGCGTGCACCGTGCCCAGGTGGTTGCTCATCGCCGGCGCCTCGGGGATCTCGGCCACCGCCGAGCCGGGACCCAGCTCGGTCATCCGCACGCCCACCAGGTTCACGAACGGGACGAGAGTGTCGACGGTCTTGCGGATCTGTTCGTAGTCCGGTGTCGCGGCACCGGTCATATTCGTCAGCCGAGCCTGCGCTGCGGCAATTCCGGGGGCCGGTTCATTTCCAGTTGGCATGCCCCAATTAGCCCATATCGAACCGTTTCTCGTGATGAACGGAAGTTGAATTCAACTATTCATCCGGGCTGCCGGACAGCTAATACTCGAATCCATTGTTCTGGAACACCTATTCATGTAATCCGTTTGGAAATCGGTACGCGGATCGAGTGGTTCGTCTCCGTAAAATCTCAACCGGGGCCATAAGCGTTTCATTTACTGAGGAGTCACCCTGATGTATGACGCGATTGTTGTCGGCGCGCGGTGCGCGGGTTCACCGGTCGGCATGTTGCTGGCGAGGCAGGGGCATCGAGTCCTGGTGGTGGACCGTGCCACCTTCCCCAGCGACACCGTCTCGACGCACTACATTCAGCAGCGCGGGCTGGCCAGGCTGGCCCAGTGGGGCCTGCTCGACAAGCTGATCGCCACCGGTGTGCCGGCGATCAAGCGGATGACGGTGTCCTACCTCGACATCGTCATCGCGGGGTTCGCCGATCCCATCCAGGGCATCGATGCCACCTACGCGCCGCGGCGCACCGAACTCGACGCGATCCTGGTCGAGGGCGCCGAGGAGGCCGGTGCCGAGGTTCGCACCGGCTACACCGTCAGTGAACTGATCATCGAAGACGGTGTGGTCGTCGGTATTCGCGGTTCGGTCGCCGGTGGGGAGATCGCCGAGGAGCGGGCCCGCATCGTGATCGGCGCGGACGGCACCAACTCGTTCGTCGCCAACGCTGTCGGCGCCGAGACCTACACGAAGGTCGCGGCCGAGTGCTTCATCTACTACTCCTACTTCAGCGGCCTGTCGCAGTCGGAGTTCCACAGCCGCATCGGCGACAAGCAGCAGATCGGCATCTGGCCGACCCACAACGACCAGACCCTCGTCGCGGTCATGCGCAAGATCGACACCTACGCCGATTTCCGCGCCGACGTCGAGGCCAACTTCGTGAAGGTCGCTCGCGAGATCCTGCCCGAGTTCGCCGAGGAACTGGTCACCAAGGGCAAGCGCGAGGACCGCTTCTACCCGATGCGGTATCCGGACAACTACCGCCGCCAGTCGCACGGCGAAGGCTGGGCACTGGTCGGGGACGCGGGCTACCACAAGGACCCGTTCACCGGGCTCGGCATCTCCGACGCGTTCGACTACGCGGCGCTGCTCGCCGAGCGGGTACACGAGGGTCTGAGTGACCAGCGGCCGATGGCCGAGGCGCTCGCCGATTACCAGCGCGAGCGTGACGAGAAATCGCAGTCCGGTTTCGAATTCACCTGCACCATCTCCACGCTCGAACTGACCCCGCAATTGCTGGCTGTTTTCCGCGCGCTGGAAAACAACGAAGAATATGCCAAGGACTTCTTCGCGATGGTCGGCGGCGGAATGACCGGCGAGGAATTCTTCGCGCCGGAACGCATAGCGAAATTGCTCGGTGCCAACGCATGAGCTGATGGTGCTCGGCGACAGTTTCGCGGAGGGGCGCGGCGGTTCGGTGAACGCCGACGGCTCCTTCGCGGGATTTGTCGCGCACGTCGAGCACCTGCTCGGAATTTCCGGCGCGACCCTGAACCTCGGCTCCTACGGGGCCACCACCCAGGATGTCCTCGACCGCCAGCTGCCGGTCGCCCTCGCCGCCGATGCTCCGCTGATCGGCGTGATCGTCGGCGGAAACGACCTGGTCACCGACTTCGACCCGGATCGCTTCCGCCGCAACCTGCGTCACATCTACGCCGGGCTGGCGCGCCCGGATCGGCTGGTGTTCACCACGAACTGGCCGAACATCCCGGACCGTCTGCCCGGCCTACCCGAATCCGTCCGCACAGTGTTGCGGTCGCGATTCGCGCAAGCCAACGACTATCTCGACGACCTCGTCCACGAGTTCGATCTCGTGCGACTCGATTTGGTGAACGCACCCATCACCGCGGACCCGGTCATGTGGTCCCCGGACGGCATGCATCCGAGTCCGGCGGGCCATCAGCTCATCGGCACGGCGATGGCCGACCTCATCGACGAGGTCCGGACTGTGCGAGTTTCGCAACTCTGAGCAGAAGACAAGGGATAGCAACCATGAACGACCACCTTCGGCACTCCGAAGACCCGGCCATGACGCGTCGACTGGCCGACAATCCGATCGCGATCGTCGGACTGAGCGGACTGTTCCCCATGGCCGCCAACTTCCGTGACTTCTGGCAGAACGTCGTCGACGCCGCGGACTGCATGTCCGACGTGCCGGCCACGCACTGGAATCTCGACGACTACTACGACGCCGACCCGACGGCGCCCGACAAGACCTATTGCCGCCGCGGCGGTTTCGTGCCCGAGATGCCGTTCAGCGTCACCGAGTTCGGGCTGCCGCCCAACCAGCTCGAGGTCACCACGGTCGTGCAGTTGCTGAGCCTGCTCGTCGCCCGTGACGTGCTCGCCGACGCGGGGGCGGTCGGGTCGGACTGGTACCGGCCCGAGCGCACCGGGGTGGTCCTCGGCGTCGCCGGACCGACCACGCTGTCGCACCCGTTGGCCGCCCGGCTGTCGACGCCGGTGCTCAAGGAGGTCATTCGCAGTTGCGGACTGACGCAGGCCGACGCCGAACAGATCGCGCAGAAGTACGCCGATGCCTTCCCGTCGTGGGAGGAGAACTCGTTTCCCGGTCTGCTGGGCAATGTGATCGCGGGCCGGGTCGCCAACCGCCTCGATCTCGGCGGCATGAACTGCACCGTCGACGCGGCGTGCGCCAGTTCGCTGTCGGCGGTCCACGTCGCGATCAGCGAGCTGGTGTCCGGTCGCGCCGACATGATGATCACCGGTGGCTGTGACACCGAGAACTCGATCTTCGGTTACCTGTGCTTCAGCAAGGTCGGGGCGCTGTCGCGGTCCGGTGTCATCAAGCCGCTCGACGACAGTGCCGACGGCACCCTGGTCGGCGAGGGCATCGGCATGATCGCCCTCAAGCGCCTCGCTGACGCCGAGCGCGACGGTGACCGGGTGTACGCGGTGATCAAGGGCATCGGATCGTCGAGCGACGGGCGCTTCAAGAGCATCTATGCCCCGCGCGCCGAAGGGCAGCAGGCCGCCCTGCACCGCGCCTACGAGGACGCGGACTGCTCGCCCGCCACGATCGGGCTGTTCGAGGCCCATGCCACCGGTACCCGCGTCGGCGATCAGACCGAACTCGCCGCGTTGAACGCGGTGCTGCGCGAGGCCACCGACGAGACCGGCTACGCCGCGATCGGCAGCGTGAAATCCCAGATCGGGCACACCAAGGGCGCCGCCGGTGCGGCCAGCCTGATCAAGCTGGCGCTGGCGTTGCACCACAAGGTGCTGCCGCCGACGATCAATGTCACCGCGCCGAACAAGGCGCTCGACGAATCCTCACCGCTCTACATCAACACCAGGACCCGGCCGTGGATTCGTGATCCGCACCGGCCGCAGCGCCGCGCGGCGGCATCGGCGATGGGCTTCGGCGGCACCAACTTTCACGCGATCCTCGAGGAAGCAGGCGACGACCGCGGACACGCGCTCACGATGCACCGCACCGCGCGGGTCCACCTGTGGCACGCCGCCTCGACGGCCGAACTGGCGAGCTTGCTGAGCTCGGACGCCGCCCCGAACGGTGACGCCGGGATTCCGGCCGAGCACGCGCGCGTCGGGTTCGTGGCGCGCGACGACGAGGAAGCGTCGGCACTGCGCGCACTGGCGGTGACCGAACTCGCCGGTGACGCCGACGAATGGACGCATCCGCGCGGCATCGTCTTCCGCCGGCGTGCCATGCCCGATCTGAAGATCGGCGCGCTGTTCGCCGGTCAGGGCAGCCAGTACGTGGACATGGGCCTGGCCGCGGTGCTGAACAACCCCACCGTCGCCACCGCCTTCGACGAGGCCAACGCGGTGTTCGCCGACGCCGCCCGGCCGCCTGCCGCAGTGGTGTTCCCGGCGCCGGTGTTCGACCCCGAGCTGCGCAACGCCCAGGAAGCGACGTTGCGGCGCACCGAGTTCGCGCAGCCCGCGATCGCGGCGCTGTCGGTGGGCCAGTACCGGTTCCTGTCCGAGCGCGGCCTGGCCTGCGAAGGGTTCATGGGCCACAGCTTCGGTGAGCTGACCGCGCTGTGGGCGGTGGGTTCGCTCGACGCCGTCGACTACTTCACCCTCGCCAGGGCACGCGGTGCGGCGATGGCGATCGACACCGACGCCGACGCGGGCACGATGGCGGCGGTACAGGCCGACCGTGAACAGGTCGGTGCGATCCTCGCCGACCATCCCGATGTGAGCGTGTGCAACCACAACGCTCCCGACCAGGTAGTGGTCGGAGGCGGCACCGCCGCCGTCGCGGCATTCGTCGCGGCGGGCCGGGCACAGGGGCTGACCGTACGAGAGTTGCCGGTGGCGGGCGCGTTCCACACCCGCTACGTCGCCCACGCGGTCGAGCCGTTCAAGGCGGCGGTGAAGAGCGTCGCCATTCGTGCCCCCAAGGCCAAGATCTACGCGAATTCCCGGGACGCCGAATACGGTGCGCGGGTCGCGACCAACCGGCGCGTGCTCACCGAGCAGCTGCTCGAAACCGTCGAGTTCGTGGCAGGTCTGCGGGCCATGCAGGCCGACGGCTGCAATGTGTTCGTCGAGTTCGGCCCGAAGGCCACGCTCACCTCGCTCGTGCGCCGCACGCTCGGCGCCGAGGTGATCGCCCTGTCCACCGATCAGGGGCCGACCGGCGACAGCGATGTGGCGCTCAAGAAGGCGGCGCTGCACCTGGCGGTGCTGGGTGCGCCGATCGTCGACATCCACCGCCACGACGCCGCACCGTTCGCGGTGCCGGAGGCGCCCGGCATGGTGGTGCGGCTCAACGGCCGTGATTTCGTGCCGGAATCCCGTAAGGAGCTCTACCGCAAGGGAATCGAGGAAAAGGTCGTGTTGGAAGCTGTCACCCAGGCGCGAGCGGCCGCCGAAGCCGATGCCGCGGCACAGGCACAGGTGGTCGCCCGAGCGCACGCCGCCGAGCAGGAGCGAGTCACCGCCGAGACCTACGCCGCCGCGCAGGCCGAGGCCGCCCGAACGCACGCCCCCACTCGGGAATTGGTGAGCGCCGAAGCCCCGGCCGCCGCGCCGGTCCGGGCGGGTTCGACCGTCGGGAGTCAGACCGCGACCGGATACGACGCGGCGGCCCAGCAGCACCTCGACATCCACAGCCGATACGCGCAGGGTCAACTCGAGGTCGCCGAAGGGCTGGTCTCGGTGCTGCGCGACGCGCAGCGGACGGGTGGCGCCGATGACCGCCTCCACGCGACCGTGCACGCCATCAAGGAACAGAGCCTGGCGATCGGCCGTACCCATGTCCGGGTCAACGAGATCCTCGCCTCGCTGTCGGGCCTCGAACTCGGATCCCCGGCGCCGACCGTCGATGTCGCGACCACGAACGGGACGAGCGGCTTCCACGCCGAACTCCCCAGCGGCAACGGAAACGGCAGCCACACCCACGCGGCGGCGCTGCTCGACCACCGGACGGCCCCGCATCCCTCGGCGCCGAACGTTCAATCACCTGCTCCACAACGGAATACGGCACCGTCGCCGATCCACGACCCCCAGCCGACGCGAGCGGCGGACGTGGCCTCGGCACGCCAGACGGTCGAGGCCGAGACCCTGCCCCAGACCACGGCGCCCGGTGCCCTCGCGGTGAGTGAGACCCCGGCGCTCGATGCCGAAGCGGTGTGGTCGGTGCTGTCGCAGGTGGTTTCGGAGAAGACGGGTTACCCGCCGGAGATGCTGGCGTTGTCGCTGGATCTGGAAGCCGATCTCGGTGTGGATTCGATCAAGCGGGTGCAGATCATGGGTGCGGTCGGTGAGCGTATC